>QGUM02000049.1:0-13502 GCA_003242455.2 Actinomycetes bacterium | reverse complement strand
GCGAAGAACGGCAGCAGCACCGCGCCCGTGACGTACATGTGGTGCGCCCACACGGACACGGACAGCGCCGCGATCGCGATGGTCGCGTACACGAGGCCGTGGTAGCCGAACAGCGGCTTGCGCGCGAAGACCGGGATGATCTCCGAGACGATGCCGAAGAACGGCAGGGCGATGATGTACACCTCGGGGTGGCCGAAGAACCAGAACAGGTGCTGCCACAGGATCGCGCCGCCGAAGTCGGGGTTGAAGACCTGGGCGTCGAGCACGCGGTCGGCGCCGAGCGCGAACAGCGCGGCGGCCAGCGGCGGAAACGCGATGAGGATGAGCATCGCGGTCACGAGCACGTTCCACGTGAAGATCGGCATGCGGAACATGGTCATGCCGGGCGCACGCATGGTGACGATGGTCGTGATGAAGTTGACCGCACCGAGGATGGTGCCGAAGCCGCCGAGCGCGAGGCCGAAGACCCACAGGTCACCGCCGACGCCGGGCGAGTACGTCGCGTTCGACAGCGGCGCGTAGGCGAACCAGCCGAACGACGCGGCGCCCTGCGGCGTGAAGAAGCCGGCGATCGCGATGAGGCCGCCGAACAGGAACAGCCAGAAGGCGAACATGTTCAGGCGCGGGAACGCGACGTCGGGCGCGCCGATCTGCAGCGGCATGATCACGTTCGCGAAGCCCGCGAACAGCGGCGTCGCGAACAGCAGCAGCATGATCGTGCCGTGCATGGTGAACAGCTGGTTGTACTGCTCGTTCGACTGCACCACCTGCATGCCGGGCTCGAACAGCTCCGCCCTGATCACGAGCGCCATGAGGCCGCCGATCAGGAAGAACATGAACGACGTGATCAGGTACATGTACCCGATCGTCTTGTGGTCGGTGGAGGTGATCCACTTCACCACGATGGAGCCCGTGGGCTTGCGCAGCGTGATCGAGGGCGTCGCCTCGCCGGTGGACTGATAGGTGGCCGTGGCCATCAGTGCTCGCCTCCCTCGCTGCCGCCCGGGAGGTTGAGGTCCGTGGACTGCAGACGGTTGTACTCAAGGCCGATCGATCCGGTCTGACCGGCGTCGCGCAAGGACTGGATGTAGGCGTCGTACTCAGCGCGGTCGACGACCTTCACGTTGAAGAGCATCGCGGAGTGGTACTCACCGCACAGCTCGGCACACTTGCCCTGGTACGTGCCCTCCTTGAGCGGCACGACCTGGAAGTGGTTGGTGCGGCCCGGGATCATGTCCTGCTTGTACAGGAACGCCGGGATCCAGAACGAGTGGATGACGTCGCGCGAGTCGATGATGAACTCGACGCGCTCGCCGACGGGCAGGTACAGCGTCGGCAGGGTCTCCTCGACGCCCGGCTCGCCCGTGAGCTTGGCCTGGACGCCCGCGTAGTACACGTCGTCGTCGAGGTAGTTGAAGTCCCACGCCCACTGCTTGCCGATGACCTGGACGTGCACGTCAGCCGGCTGCGACATGTCCTTGATCTCGGCGACGTCGGTCGCGGTCCAGCGGAACAGGACGGCGACCATGACCAGCGGGACCGCGGTGTACATGAGCTCGAGCGGGATGTTCGCGCGGCTCTGCACCGGGAGCTTCTCGTCGTTCTTCCGCTTGCGGTAGACGGCGACCGCCCAGAGCATGAGGCCCCAGGTGATCACGCCGACTGCCAGCGCGGCGATCCACGAGTAGTTCCAGAGGTCGATGATGCGACCGGTCTGGTTGGTGATTTCGGGCGTACTGGGGAGCGCGCCGTTCTGCCAGCCCGTCGCGCAACCGCTCAACAGCGATGTTGCAGCGACAAGGGCCGAAGTACCTACGACAGCGCGCACACGGCGACGAGTGAAGGGCTGGACCACGCGGTCAGTCTAGCGCGCGATAGCGTGGTGCCATGGCAGGCCGGGCGTACCTCGATGCGGGTGGCGCGGCGCCCCTCACGCCGCGCGTCCAGGAAGCACTGAAAAAGGGCTTTGAGCAGGGCTGGGCCGATCCGTGGCGGCTCGCGAGCGAGTCGCGCACGGCGCGGCTGCTCCTGCAGGGCGCGACGGAGGCGGTCGCCGATGTGCTAGGGGCGAGGCCCGAATGGCTCCACTGGACCCCCTCCCCTCACCTGGGCTTCGAGCGCCTTCTGACGGGCATCGTCGCGGCTCGCCGCGGGCGTGAGCGGGTGCTCGTCTCGGCGATCGAGCGCGACGCGCTGGTCGCCGCCGCCGAGCACGCCTCGCCTCACGGACTCGACACCATCGGCGTGTCGCGCGAGGGGCACGTCGACCTCGACGCCCTCCGCAGCGCGCTGTCCGTCCCCGATGTCTCGCTCGTGGCGATCCAGCACGCGAACCAGGAGCTCGGCACGGTCCAGCGCCTCGACGCGGTCGCCCAGGCCACGGCCGATGCCGGCGTGCCGCTCGTCGTCGACGCGACGGCGAGCATCGGCCACATCGACCCGCCCGAGCACTGGGACGCGCTCGTCGCGCACCCGGCCGACTGGGGAGGCCCTGCGGGCGTGGGCGTCGTCGCGCTGCGGCCGCAGACGCGCTGGCTGGCCCGCTGGCCGGAGCTTCCCGGACCGGGCGGCGACGGCTGGGCGCCGGGCGGCGTGTCGATCCCCTTGGTGCTCGCCGCGGCTGTGGCGCTGCAAGAGCGCGAGGAGAGCCGCCAGCACGAGAGCGCGCGCCTGTCCTCGCTCATCGACCGCATCCGCGGCACGGTCGCGCTCATCGACGGCATCGACGTCCAGGGAGACCCTGTGGAGCGCCTCCCCCACGTCCTCACCTTCTCCTGCCTGTACGCGGACGGCGAGGCGCTCGTGTCGCGCCTGGACCGCGAGGGCTTCGCCGTAGGCTCCGGCTCCGCGTGCGCGACGGGCACGCTCGAGCCGTCGCGCGTGCTCGCGGCCGTGGGCGCCCTCACGCACGGCAACGTGCGGCTCGCGCTGCACCCGGGCGTCCCGGACGACGAGGTCGAGCGCTTCCTCGCCGTGCTCCCCCGTGTCATCGACGATGTGCGCCACCAGGTCGGCGCGCGGGGCCGGTCGTAGCCGTGGCCTCCGAGGGCGACGTCCCCGAGCCCGCCGAGGGCGCTCCCGGCGCACCTGACGAGCCGGCGGTCGTGGTCGATGCGCGCGGCCTCGCCTGCCCGCAGCCCGTCATCGAGCTGGCTCGCGCCGTGGAGGGCAGGCCGGCTGGAACGGTCGCGACCGTCTGGGCGACCGATGCCGCCGCCCGCCTCGACGTGCCGGCGTGGGCGCGCCTCACGGGCAACGAGTTCGTCGGCGAGCAGGACCTGCCGGAAAGCGAGACGGACGGCCGGGCCTTCGCCCTGACCGTCCGCCTGCGGGAGCGGGTCTGACCCGCGCTCTTCAGATCAGCTGAACGAGTCTCCGCACGCGCACGAGTGCGACGCGTTCGGGTTGTCGATCGTGAAGCCCTGCTTCTCGATGGTGTCGGAGAAGTCGATGGTCGCGCCCTCGAGGTACGGGATCGACATCTTGTCCACGACCACCTCGACGCCGTCGAAGTCGCGGATCGCGTCGCCGTCGAGCGTGCGCTCGTCGAAGTAGAGCTGGTAGATGAGGCCGGAACAGCCCCCGGGCTGCACGGCGAGGCGCAGGCGGAGGTCGTCGCGGCCCTCCTGCGCCAGGAGGCTCTTGACCTTCGCGGCGGCGGCCTCGGTGATGACCACGCCGTGGGTCTGCTCGCTGGTGACAGTCATGACGACTCCTTACGTGTGTGTGCTCATTACAGCGTACGACCGCTCGCAGACATTCCCAACCACGGATGTGCGTGTCAGGGATGTCAGGCGTCGTCCCGCACGATCTCGGCGGCCGTCTCGTCGACCTCGACCGTGACGCCCGCGTGGCGCGCGAGCTCGAGGATCCCGCTCGCCGTGAACATCCGCGCCTTGCCGTCGAGCTTGGCCGTGTAGCCGGCCTCTCCCCACTCGAGGAGGACGTGCGGGTAGCGCGCCGCCATGTCCGTGCGCTCCACGACGGAGACCCTCAGCGGCTGCGACGAGTCCACGGAGAACGTCCGACGCTCGTTGCGCCATGGCAGCGCGGGCGTCCAGAAGTCGACCGCGCCCTCGCGCGCCTCACCCGCGAGGGAGCCGATGACGCCTCCCGAGCGCAGCACGGGCGCGGCGAAGGCGGCGAGCGCGAGCCCTGCCCAGATGAGCAGGGGCAGCCAGCGATCCGCGATGGCATCGAGCCACGCAGGCAGGAGCGAGGACTCCTGGACGGCCTCGGGCGCCGGCCACGCGACGAAGGACGCCACGAGCACCACGATCATGACGGCCGCGAGGGCGCTCACCCACGGACGGCGATTGCGCAACGTGACGGCGTGCAGCGTCTTCATGCGTCCTCCCCCTGGCCTCGGAACGGACGCCACCCTAGCGCGCCCACGTGTGGGCGAGGCGCCGCACACCGTCGCGCAGCCCGTCGATGCCGGGAGCGGCCTCGTGCGCCGAGGCGAGACCCGCGGCCATAAGGTCGCGCTTGCCCACCTGCACGGACGGGGCGAGGGCCGTCGCGGGAAGCGCACGGCGAGCGGCCTGCTCGGCGAGCGCGCTGGCCACGCCGGCGTCGAGCGTGCGGGGCGTGAGCTCGCCCGTGACGGCGGCGAGGACGTCGGCGCCCTCGGCCTCGGCGCCGATGCCGAGCGCCTCCAGCACGTACGGGGCGCCGGGAGCCAGTCGCGCCCCCAGGACGGCGAGGCAGTACGCGAGCCCTCCGGCGGCTCCCGCGCCCGGGACGTCGGACAGACGCGACGGGCCCATGAGGCTCGCGCCTCCCGCGAGGGCGTCGCCCTCGAGCGCGATGCCCGACCAGCGCCGCTCCTGCTCCTGTGCCGCCAGGGCGATCGCCGGGTCGCTCTCGCGGCCGTCGCGGACCGCGGAGCTCATGCCTTGGAAGCCCAGCAGCGGCCGAGCGGAGCCCACCAGGGCGACCATCGGGAGGGAGGACAGCGCCTGCCGCACGGCGTCGGCCTGCCCGCCCCACAGGTCCACGGCATCGCCCGCGGGGCTCTCGTCCCCCAGCGGAATGTGCACCGTGCGCGTCTCGCCAGCGGCGGCGAGACCGAGCAGCGCGGTCGACAGGGCGTGCGGGTTCCACCGCGGCGCACCCTGGGCGGGGGCGAGCCACAGGCCGCCCAGCCCCTCCACTGCCTCGACCCCTCCCACGGCCGAGCGGGGGCCGGTGAGGGCGTCCGCGGTGCGGGGCGAGCCGTCCGCGACGGGGATCGCGACGACGTCCGTGCCGGGCCGAGCCTCTCGCCACGCCTCGAGCACCGCTGCGGCGGCGTCGGCCGGGCTGAGGGACAGACCGCCGCCGACTTCGGGCCACCCCTGGACCGCCACGACGACTCGCATGCCGCAAGTCTGCCTTGCCGCGCGGCCCGTGCCGGAACCCACGCGCGCGCCCGCGTGCGAAGATGGACTCATGGACACCGTGACCACGGAGAGGTTCGTCGAGCCCGGTGCGTCGCCCGCGCTCCTGCTTCTGGGCAGCCGTCGCGACCCGCTGTCCGAGCGGGGCGTGGACTGCCCGGGCGGACTGCCTGCGGCATCGGACCCCGACCTGGTCGAGCGCGCCCGCGCGGCCAAGGAGGCGCTGGGCGATCGCGTCTTCATCCTGGGCCACCACTACCAGCGCGACGAGGTCATCCAGTTCGCCGATGTCACGGGCGACTCGTTCAAGCTCGCGCGCGACGCGGCGGCCCGCCCCGAGGCGGAGTTCATCGTCTTCTGCGGCGTGCACTTCATGGCCGAGAGCGCGGACATCCTCACCTCGGACGAGCAGCAGGTGATCCTGCCCGACATGGCCGCCGGCTGCTCCATGGCGGACATGGCGAACATCAACCAGGTGGACGACGCCTGGGCCCAGCTGGCGGAGATCGGCCTCACGGACAGGACGATCCCCATCACGTACATGAACTCGACCGCCGCCATCAAGGCGTTCTGCGGCCGCAACAGGGGCGCCGTGTGCACCTCGTCGAACGCGGAGGTCGCGCTGCGCTGGGCGTTCGAGCAGGTGGGCGGCCTCGAGGGCGACGGCAAGGTGCTGTTCCTGCCCGACCAGCACCTGGGCCGCAACACCGCCGTCCTCAAGCTGGGCCTGTCGCTCGACGACTGCGTGGTCTATGACCCGCGCAAGCCGCTGGGCGGCAACACCCCCGAGCAGCTCGCCGCCGCGCGCATGATCCTGTGGAAGGGCCACTGCTCCGTGCACGGCCGCTTCCGCAAAGAGAACGTCGACGCGTTGCGCGAGCGGGTGCCGGGCATCAACATCCTGGTCCACCCGGAGTGCACGTACGACGTCGTCACGAACGCGAACTTCGTCGGCTCGACCGAGTACATCATCAAGACCCTCGAGGCGGCGGAGCCCGGCAGCGCATGGGGCATCGGCACCGAGCTCAACCTGGTGCGCCGCCTCGCGAACGCGCACCCGGACAAGCAGGTGCACTTCCTCGAGGACACCGTGTGCTTCTGCTCGACCATGAACCGCATCGACCTGCCGCACCTGGTGTGGGCGCTCGAGTCGCTCGTGGCGGGAGAGGTCCCCAACCGCATCGTCGTGGACCCCGTGACCCAGGAGCAGGCGCGCGTCGCCCTCGACCGCATGCTCGCCCTTCCCGCCGCGAACCCTGCCAAGGACTAGGAGCGGGACGAGCCAGCCACCGCATCGGCCGTACCCTTATGCCCCATGAGTGACAAGACGAAGCCCGACGCCAACGCGGCCGCGGCGAAGCCCGGCGGCAAGGGCCGCCCCACTCCCAAGCGCAAGGAGCGCGAGGCCGCGCACAAGCGCCCCCTCGTGATCGACATGAAGGCCGATGCCAAGCAGCGTCGCGAGCAGGCGCGTCTCCAGCGCGCCCGCGAGCAGGAGGCGATGATGCGCGGCGACGAGCGCAACATGCCGATCGAGCACCGTGGGCCGGAGAAGCGCTTCATCCGCGACTTCGTCGACGCCCGCACGAGCATCGGCGAGTTCCTGCTGCCGCTGTCGATCCTCTTCGTGATCCTGTCGATGATCTTCCGCGCCGACTCGGCCGTGGGCGGCTGGCTCATCATCCTGTTCTACGCGTTCGTCTTCGTCGCGATCGGCGAGGTCATCGTCATGACGCGCAGCCTCAAGAAGCACTTCGTGAAGAAGTTCGGCGAGTCGCGCGTGCCGCGCGCCTGGCGCTTCTACGCGATCGCCCGCGCCATGAACGTGCGCCGCTTCCGGGTGCCCAAGCCGATGGTCAAGCGCGGCGAGTACCCCGTCTGAGCCACAGTCTGGACCACGGTCCGATCGGCGGTCTGGGCCGTGCTCTGAGCCGCGCTCGTCGAAACGTTTCGAGCCTTCCGTCGAGCGGGGTTATGGTGGACGCATGATCGCTTATCGTCATCTGGGCCGTTCCGGCCTCAAGATCACCGAGCTCGTCTACGGCAACTGGATCACGCACGGGTCCCAGGTCGATGACGAGCAGGCCGACGCCTGCGTGAAGGCCGCGCTCGACGTCGGCATCACGTCCTTCGACACAGCGGACGTCTACGCCAACGGCCGCGCCGAAGAGGTCCTGGGCAAGGCCCTCAAGGGACAGCGCCGCGAGAGCCTCGAGATCTTCACCAAGGTCTACTGGACCACCGGCCCCGGCGGCGCCAACGACAAGGGCCTGTCGCGCAAGCACATGATGGAGTCCGTCAACGCGTCGCTGCGCCGTCTCCAGACCGACTATGTGGACCTCTACCAGGCGCATCGCTACGACCACGACACGCCGCTCGAGGAGACGATGATCGCCTTCGCGGACATGGTCCGCCAGGGCAAGGTGCTCTACATCGGCGTGAGCGAGTGGACGGCCGACCAGATCCGCGAGGGCGCCAAACTCGCGCGCGAGCTCAACATCCAGCTCATCGCGAGCCAGCCCCAGTACTCGATGCTGTGGCGCGTCATCGAGGGAGAGGTCGTGCCCGCGTGCCGCGAGGAGGGCCTGAGCCAGATCGTCTTCTCCCCCATCGCCCAGGGCGTGCTCACGGGCAAGTACCTGCCCGGCCAGCCGCCGCCGCCCGGCTCACGCGCCACGGACGAGAAGTCCGGCGCGAACTTCATCAGCCGCTGGACCAGCAACCAGGCCGTGCTCGAGCGCGTGCAGCTTCTCAAGCCCATCGCGGAGGAGCTCGGCCTGACCATGGCGCAGCTCGCCGTCGCCTGGGTGCTGCAGAACGACAACGTCGCCGCGGCGATCATCGGCGCCTCGCGCCCCGAGCAGGTGCACGAGAACGCCAAGGCCTCCGGCGTGGTCATCCCAGCTGACGCCATGGCCCGCATCGACGAGGCGCTCGGCGACGTCGTGGAGCGCGACCCCGCGCGCACTGCGCTCGACGCGCCCAAGGGCCGCGACTAGCGGCTGCCGCCTGACTCCTGAGACACGAAGTCCCCGTCGGCTCCTGGACCGACGGGGACTTCGTGCTTCAAAGGAGAAAACAATGCTGTATACGCCTGGCAGGTGCGTACATCCGATCCAACGCGCATCGCGCGCCCCAGGTTCCCGACAGGTGTTCGCTGGGAGCGATGAAAAGTCCTAGGACCTGCGCGTGAGGTCCCGGTTGATGCGCGCGGGCCACAGCGGCCCTCCGTAGACGAAGCCCGTGTACGCCTGGACGAGCGTCGCGCCGGCGTCCAGGAGGGCGCGGGCATCGGCCGCCGTCGACACGCCTCCGACGCCGATGACGCACGGCCCCTCCCCCAGGCGCGCGCGCAGGCGCGACACGACCTCGAGGGCCCGCGGCAGCAGCACCGGGCCGGACAGGCCGCCGGGTCCGCGGTCGTGGGCGATCGTCGTGTTCACCGCGACCACGCCGTCCAGCCCCAGCTCGAGAGCCAGGTCCGCGACGGCGTCGACGTCGGCATCGGCGAGGTCGGGCGCGATCTTGACCAGCAGCGGCACGCGGCGGTCGGGGACGGCCTCGTCGGCCGCGGCGCGCACGTGCTCCAGGATGGGGCGCAGCGACGCGACCGACTGGAGGTCCCGCAGCCCGGGAGTGTTGGGCGAGGACACGTTGACGACCAAGTAGTCCGCGTACGGGGCGAGCGCCCGCGCCGAATACGCGTAGTCGAGCGGCGCGTCCTGCGGCTCCGTCACCTTGGTCTTGCCGATGTTGACGCCCACCACGACGCCCCGGCCAGAGCGGCGCGAGCGCAGGCGGGCGAGGCGGCGCGCCACGGCATCGGCCCCGTCGTTGTTGAAGCCCATGCGATTGCGCAGGCCCTTGACGTCGAGCTCTCGCCACGAGCGCGGGCGCTCGTTGCCAGGCTGGGCGCGGGCGGTGACGGTGCCGATCTCGACGTGGGAGAAGCCCGTCGCGGCAAGCCCGCGCACGGCCTGCGCGTTCTTGTCCAGACCCGCCGCGAGCCCGAGCGGCCCGGGGAACGTCAGCCCGAGTGCCGTGACGGCGCCGCGCGAGTCGGGGCGTGGGATGAGGCGCAGCGCGCGCGCGATGCGCACCACGGGCCACAGGCGCCGGTACGCCCCCACGGCGACGCGGTGCGCCCGCTCCGGGTCCATGCGGAGGATGACCTGGCGGAACACGAACCCGTACACGCTCACAAACTACCGAGGGTTAGGCTCGAAGCATGACTTCGCTCGCTGGAACCCCCTCCGCCATCGCCGACCTCAAGGCCGACGCGCTCATCCTCGGCCTGGACAGGCAGGGCGCCGTCGCCGCCCACCCGCAGGTCGCTCCCGCCATCGTCGACGCGATCGGCTCAGCCGCGGCCGCGCTGGACCCGTCCGGCAAGCGCGGCAAGGTCACCGTGCTGCCCGGAACCGTGGTTCCCGCCGACGCCCTGGGCGCCGATGCCGGCTACTCCCGGGTCGTGCTCGTCGGCCTGGGCGACGCGACCGAGGGCGACCTGCGCTATGCCGCGGGCGCCGCATCGCGCTCGTGCGGCAAGCATCCCGCGAGCGTCGTCGTGGCCATCCCCGCGGCGACCGACCGCGAGCACGCTGCCATCGCCGAGGGCGCCGTGCTCGGCGCCTACTCGTTCACGGACTACAAGAAGGACGCCCCCGACCACGAGGATGAGGGCACGTCGTGGCTCGTCGCCGGCGCGTCGGACGCCGCGATCGAGCGAGCCAAGATCCTCGCCGGCGCGATCGCGGGCGTGCGTGACCTGGTCAACACCCCTCCCGTGGACCTCTACCCCGCGTCGTTCGCGGAGGCCGCGCAGGGCTTCGCCGAGCAGCTGGGCTGCGAGATCCGCGTGTGGGAGCCGCAGCAGCTCGTGGATGAAGGCTTCGGCGGCATCCTCGCCGTCGGCATGGGCTCGTCGCGCCTGCCGCGCCTGGTGCGCATCGCCTGGGCCCCGGAGGGCGCCAAGGAGACCGTCGCGCTCGTGGGCAAGGGCATCACGTTCGACACGGGCGGCATCTCCCTCAAGCCGCCGAAGGCCATGGAGACCATGAAGTCCGACATGGCCGGCGCGGCGGCCGTCATGCACGTCGTGCTCGCGGCGGCGCGCGCCAAGCTGCCCATCGGCGTCACGGCGTGGCTGTGCCTCGCGGAGAACATGCCTTCCGGCACGGCGCAGCGCCCCTCCGACGTCATCAAGACCTACAGCGGCACCACGGTCGAGGTGCTCAACACCGATGCCGAAGGCCGCCTCGTGCTCGCCGACGGCCTCGCCCGCGCGGTCGAGGAGAAGCCGTCCGCCGTCATCGACGTCGCGACCCTGACGGGTGCGCAGGGCCTCGCCCTGGGCACGCGCACGTCCGCCGTCATGGGCACCGAGGACCTGCGCGCCGAGGTCATCGCCGCCGCCGAGGCCGCGGCCGAGCCCATGTGGCCGATGCCGCTGCCGGAGCACCTGCGCGAGGCGCTCGACTCCAAGGTCGCGGACCTGCAGAACATGGGCGACCCGAACGGCGGCGGCATGCTCACCGCGGGCATCTTCCTGCGCGAGTTCGTGGGCGACACCCCGTGGGCGCACCTCGACATCGCCCGCCCGGCGTTCAACGAGGGCGGCGCCTACGGCGAGGTGGTTCCCGGCGGCACGGGCGTGTCCGTGCGCACGCTGTTCGAGCTCCTCGAGCGCCGCGCCGGCTGAGCCCCGGATCGCCCGAGCCCCGCATCGGCCGCTGCCGTCCGTTTCCACCGGCGGATGTGACACGAGTGCCTCGTGGGACCCCCGTGACACGCTCACTTGCCCCACCAGCCGCATTCGTCACTGGCGCCAGTGGAAACGACGAGCAGGGCGGCCGCCGGAACCGCGGGAACCACGGGCGACGGCCGCGGGAACCACGGGCGGTGGGCGGCGGGGTCCGCGCGCGGCCGGCAGCGCGGCGCGAGGAACGCGCGCGCGGAAGGTCGTCCGGCCTAGAGCTTGCGGTGCTTGGCGCTCCACTCGCGCATGCGCGAGGGATAGCCGGAGAGGTTCACGTCGAACACCGGGATCTTGAGCTCCTTGGCGAGCTTCTCCGCCGCCTTGGCGTCCGGGACTTTGCGTCGCGTCCACTCCCCCGTGCCCGCGACGATGACCATCGTCGTCTGGGTGACGCGGGTGGCGGGCTCGATGAAGGCCTCGCATTCCTCGTTGCGCGCGACGAACTCCTTGAAGTGCTTGACGGTCTCCGCCTGCGCGCTGCGCTGCGACGGCGCGGGGGCGCTCACGGAGGGCTTCTTGCGGCCGAACAGACCCATGTTCACAGCCTAGTCACGCGGCGAAGTAGGGGCACTCAGGCCGTTGCGTTCGAGCCGCATCCCGCCTGGTGGCAAGATGGGGTGTACCGATCCTTACAAGGAGATGCCACCCCGTGTCCGAGACCACCACGAGCTCGTTTGATGTCCTTGTCCTCGGCGGCGGTTCCGGCGGTTATGCCGCCGCGCTGCGCGCCTCCCAGCTGGGCCTGACCGTAGGGCTCGTGGAGGAGTCCAAGGTGGGCGGCACATGCCTCCACAACGGATGCATCCCCACCAAGGCCCTCCTGCACGCGGCCGAGGTCGCCGATGAGGCCAAGCACGGCCCCAGCATCGGCGTGAACACCACCTTCGGCGGCGTCGACATGGCCGGCGTCAACGCCTACAAGCGGGGCGTCATCGACCGCCTCTACAAGGGCCTGTCCGGCCTGGTGAAGTCGCGCGGAGTCACGCTCATCGAGGGCCATGGCACGCTCGTGGGCCCCGACGCGATCGAGGTGCGCGGCGTCCGCTACACGGGACGCAACATCGTCCTCGCCTCCGGCTCCTACGCCCGCTCGCTGCCGGGACTGGAGATCGGAGGCCGCATCATCACCTCAGACCAGGCGCTCGAGCTCGACTTCGTGCCCCAGAGCGCGATCGTCCTGGGCGGCGGCGTCATCGGCGTCGAGTTCGCCTCGGTGTGGACGTCGTTCGGCGCCAAGGTCACCATCATCGAGGCCCTGCCTCACCTCGCCCCGAACGAGGACGAGGCGCTGTCCAAGGGCCTCGAGCGCGCGTTCCGCAAGCGCGGCATCGACTTCAAGGTGGGCGTGCGCTTCCAGAGCGCCACGCAGTCCGACACCGGCGTCACCGTGACGCTCGAGGACGGCACCTCCCTCACGGCCGATGTCCTCCTCGTCGCCGTCGGCCGCGGCCCCCGCACCGCGGGGCTGGGCTACGAGCAGCAGGGCATCCGCATCGACCGCGGCTTCGTCCTGACCGACGAGCGCCTGCACACCGGCGTGGCGAACATCTACGCCGTCGGCGACATCGTGCCCGGCCTGCAGCTCGCGCACCGCGGCTTCCAGCAGGGCATCTTCGTGGCCGAGCAGATCGCGGGCCTCAACCCGCAGCCGATCGTCGAGTCGAACATCCCGCGTGTCACCTACTGCGACCCCGAGCTCGCCTCTGTGGGCCTCACCGAGGCCAAGGCCAAGGAGCAGTACGGCGCCGATGCCGTGGTCGCCCTCGAGTACAACCTCGGCGGCAACGGCAAGAGCCAGATCCTCGGCACGCAGGGATTCATCAAGCTCGTGCGCGTGAAGGACGGCCCCGTCGTGGGCATCCACATGCTCGGTGCTCGCGTGGGCGAGCAGATCGGCGAGGCCCAGCTCATCGTCAGCTGGGAGGCGCACCCCGAGGACGTCGCACCTCTCATCCACGCACACCCCACCCAGAACGAGGCGCTGGGCGAGGCGCACCTTGCCCTCGCTGGCAAGCCGCTCCACGCCCACGACTGAGCCAAAGGAACTCCAGACATGAGCACCGACGTCACCCTCCCCGCACTCGGGGAATCCGTCACCGAGGGCACCGTCACGCGCTGGCTCAAGCAGGTCGGCGACACCGTGGCCGCCGACGAGCCGCTCGTCGAGATCTCGACCGACAAGGTCGACACCGAGATCCCCTCGCCCGTCGCAGGCACCCTCGTGGAGATCGTCGCTCCCGAGGACGCGACCGTCGAGGTCGGCGCGGTCCTGGCGCGCATCGGTGGCGCTGGTGCCGTCGCGAGCCCGGCTCCTGCCGCTCCCGCGGCTCCCGAGCCCGCACCGGCTCCCGAGCCCGCTCCCG
>QGUM02000160.1:0-3072 GCA_003242455.2 Actinomycetes bacterium | reverse complement strand
AACTCGGTTGGGAAGTGATTCGCGTCTGGTCTCATGAAGATCCGGTCGAGGCCGCCCGCCTCATCTACGACCGCGTGCTGGAACGGAAGGGAAGAGCCTCATGACCGTCACGTCACGATCGGCTGGCGCCCGCTTCGCCCATTCGACCATCCCGGAGCCCGGCCAACTGGTCGAGGTGCGACGGCGTCAATGGGTCGTCGCCGACGTCGTCTCGTCGAATTTGGAGGGGTCACCACAGAACTGCGTGACACTCTCGTCGATCGACGAGGATGGCCTTGGCGAGGAGTTGGAGGTCGTCTGGGAGATCGAACCCGGTGCCCAGGTCATCGAGCGGGCGGGCCTGCCATCCATCACCGGGCAGGACGACGCGACCACCCTCGATGCCTTCCTCGACGCCGTGCGCTGGGGCGCCGCGACCAACGCCGACCGCGGGTTCCTCCAGGCACCGTTCCGCAGCGGCGTCAGCATCGAGGACTTCCAGCTCGATCCATTGGTGAGGGCCATCGACATGGCCCGCGTCAACCTGCTCATCGCCGATGACGTCGGTCTCGGCAAGACCATCGAGGCCGGGCTGGTCATCCAGGAGCTCCTGTTGCGGCACCGCGCCCGCACCGTCCTCATCGTCTGCCCCGCGTCGCTACAGGAGAAGTGGCGCGTCGAGATGCTGGAGAAATTCGGCCTCGACTTCCGGGTGGTGGACACCGACTACGTCAAACGATTGCGGCGCGAGCGCGGCATCCATGCCAATCCGTGGACGTCGCACCCGCGTCTCATCACGTCCATGGATTGGGCCAAGGGCGGCGAGGGGCTGCGTGCCATGCGCGACGTGCTCCCGCCCCATGTCGGCCATCCGCGCAAGTTCGATCTGCTGGTCGTGGACGAGGCGCACAACGTCGCGCCCGCCGCGGGCGCGCACTACGCACTGGAGAGCCAGCGCACGCGCTTCATCCGGACCATCGCCCCCCACTTCCAGCACCGCCTGTTCCTGACCGCCACACCCCACAACGGTTACACCGAGTCGTTCACCTCGCTGCTGGAGTTGCTGGACGACCAGCGTTTCGCACGCAACATCCTCCCCGACGAGAAGCGCCTGAGCCAGGTGATGATCCGTCGCCTCAAGAGCGATCTCGTCGATGCGCAGGGCAACCCCCTCTACGCGCGGCGCAACCTGCAGGCGCTGCCGATCCACTACACACCGGAAGAGCGCGAGATCCACCGCAAGCTGAGCGACTACTGTGCCAGCCGCGAGAAGCACGCCGAACGGGCCGGCAACGGCTTCGGCACGACCTTCGTCAACCGGCTGCTCAAGAAACGCTTGCTCTCGTCTCCGGCCGCGTTCGCCGCCACCCTCGAGAAGCACGCCAACTCCCTCTCCGAGGCGCGGCCCGAGAAGCGGGACGCCATGGCCGAGCGCATCCTCCACAAGGCCATCCTCAAGGTCGAGGAGGACTACGCCGACGATCGGGAGGTCGAGAACGCCCAGGCCGAGGCCATCGAGGAGGCCACGCGCCGCGCGCCGCCGCTGACGGCGGAGCAGCGAGCGATGCTCGACGATCTGAGGTCGTGGGCCCAGCGCGCCAGGAACCAGGTCGATTCCAAGGCCCGCGCCATCCTCGATTGGCTCGAAAAACACCTCAAAGGGCCGAACGGCGAATGGAACGACCGCCGGGTGATCCTGTTCACCGAGTACCGCACGACGCACGAGTGGATGCATCGGATCCTCGCCAGCCATGGCTTCGGCGGCGAGCGCCTCGCGCTGCTGCACGGCGGTCTCTCCCAGGAGGAGCGCGAACCCATCAAGGCAGCGTTCCAGGCCTCCCCCAAGGACTCCCCCGTCCGCATCCTGCTCGCCACCGACGCGGCCTCCGAGGGCATCGACTTGCAGAACCACTGCAACATGCTCATCCACCTGGAGATCCCCTACAACCCCAATGTGATGGAGCAGCGCAATGGGCGCATCGACCGCCACGGCCAGCGTGAGAGGGAGGTGCTGATCTGGCACCCGGTCGATGGCGGTGACGCTCGAGGCACCTCGGTCGGCGGCCACGCCGAGGACATCCTGCGCGCCCTGCGCAAGCTGGACTCGATGCGCGCCGACATGGGCAGCGTCAATCCGGTCATCGCGCCGCAGATGTCCGGCCTCATCGAAGGCTCGCTGAAGGACCTGGACACCCGCATGGCCGAGGCCCGGATCGCCCGGGCCAGGAACTTCGTCCGAGCCGAACGCGAGTTGAAGGAGCGCGTCGCCAAGCTGCACGAGCGGCTGCTGGCCACCAAGCAGGACTTCCACCTCGATCCCCAGCACATCCTGATGGCGGTCAAGACCGGCCTCGCCTTGGCGGGCCGTCCACCCCTGGAGCCCGTCGAACTGCCCGGCGCCCCGCCCGGCACCGTCTTCCGCATGCCCGCGCTCTCCGGATCCTGGGCGCGCTGCCTGGAAGGATTGCGTCATCCCCACACGCAGAAGATCCGCCCCATCACCTTCGACCACGCCGTCGCCAGCGGCCGCGACGACGTGGTGCTCGTCCACCTGAACCATCGCCTGGTGCAGATGTGTCTGCGCCTGCTGCGCGCCGAGATCTGGGCCCGCGACGACGTGAAGAAGCTGCACCGCGTCACCGTCCGCAGCGCCCCCGACGCGCTACTCGACGGTCCGGCCGTGGTGGTCGTCTCGCGGCTGGTGATCACCGGCGGCAACCATCACCGCTTGCACGAGGAGCTGACCGTCTCCGGCGGCTACCTGCGTGATCAGTCCTTCCGCCGTGAAGAGAGGGTCACCCGCGTCCAGCAGTGGCTGGACGACGGCAAGCCGATCACCGCGGCAGCGCCCCTGTTCGACGCACTTCGCGTCCGCTTCGATCGCCACCGCGAAGCCATCCTCGAGGCGGTCACTGCCCGCTCCAAGGAACGGCTGCGCTACCTGACCAACACGCTGCAGACCCGCAAACGGCAGGAGATCGACGACATCGGTACCGTGCTCGACGAGCTGGAGCGAGCGATCCAAGCCGAACTGGCGAAGGGTGGGCAGCCCGAACAGCTCTCGCTCTTCACCGAGGACGAGCGCATGCAGCT
>QGUM02000159.1:0-3111 GCA_003242455.2 Actinomycetes bacterium | reverse complement strand
CCCCAACGGGATTCGAACCCGTGCTACCGCCGTGAAAGGGCGGCGTCCTAGGCCGCTAGACGATGAGGGCGCTCGGCGCATGCGCCGGGACCCGTCAATGATACGGGGCGGCCCGTCGCGAGCGCGACGGGGCACAATGGCGGGCATGGTCGAGATGAGCCGCGAGGACTTCGAGGAGGCCGTCGCGGACGCCCTCGACATGGTCCCGCAGGAGCTCCTCGACCTCATGGACAACGTGGTCATCCTGGTCGAGGACGAGCCCGAGGGAGACGACCCAGAGCTGCTCGGCCTCTACGACGGCATCGCCCTCACGGAGCGCGGGAGCTGGGGCTACGGCGAGCTGCCGGATCGCATCTTCATCTACCGCAACCCCACCTTGCGCATCTGCGACACCGTCGAGGAGGTGCGCGAGGAGGTCGCGATCACCGTGGTCCACGAGATCGCGCACCACTTCGGCATCGACGACGAGCGCCTCCACGAGCTGGGCTGGGACTGACCCCGCTCGAGCGCGTATCTGCCGCGCGCATCATGCGCCCTCGCGCGTCCCGCCCCGCCCAGCGACGCCCCTCCCCCGCACGCCGTCCCGCCTGCTCCACGCGAATGTAGGCCCACACCCCTGCCCCGCCCGCTCCACGCGAATGTGAGCCCACGCGCACCCATTTCCCCCGCATCGGCGCCAAACACGTGCTGGAAGTGACACATTTCGCCGAGGGGGCGGGGCGCGACCGCAGGGCGCGGGCGCGCGGGAGCGGGACAGAGGTCCTTCCGCGCCGACGTAGGCTGGGAGGTGACAGCGATTCGGCACCGTCGCCGGCGCGTGATCGCATCGGTGACGGGCTCTCACCCAGGGAAGGACGCCCGATGACCGACAACCGCCAGCCCATCGAGGGCAAGATCGTTCCGCCTCCGCCCGCCGACTACGGCGCGACGCCCGCCGACTACGAGCCGCTGACAGACTTCGGCCCCGTTCCCGACGGCTGGGTCTGGGGAGCCGCGACCGCCGCGCACCAGATCGAGGGCGGCAACGTCAACAACGACTGGTGGCGCTTCGAGCACACGCCCGGCTCGGGTTGCGCGGAGTCGAGCGCCGATGCCTGCGACAGCTTCAACCGCTGGCTCGACGACCTCAAGCTCGTCAAGCAGATGGGCCTCGACGCCTACCGCTTCTCGATCGAGTGGAGCCGGATCGAGCCGGCAGAGGGCGAGTTCTCGCTCGTCGCGCTGGAGCACTACCGCCAGATCCTCGTCGCCGCCCACGAGATGGGCCTGAAGACCTTCGTGACCTTCCACCACTTCACCACGCCCATCTGGGCGGCGGACAAGGGCGGCTGGACCAATCCCGAGATCGTGGACCTGTTCGCGCGCTACGTCGACGTCACCGTGCAGCACCTGGGCGATCACATCGACTGCGCCGCCACGTTCAACGAGCCGAACATCGTCGCGCTGCTGGGCTACCTCGTCGGCACCTTCCCGCCCGGCAGGAAGGACGATGGCGAGGGCTACTGGAACGCGTCCCAGAACTTCGTCGCCGCGCACAAGCGCGCTCGCGAGGTCCTCAAGGCGGGGCCGGGCGACTTCCCCGTGGGCCTCACGCTCGCCGTGGGCGACCTGGTCATCTACCCCGAGGCCGACTATGCGAGCGGCGGCGTGCGCCCCTCGCAGATGCCCACGGAGGACGGCGAGGACCGCATCGGCTACCTCATGGCCGGCATCTACTACAACGTCGTCAAGGACGACGACTACATCGGCGTCCAGACCTACAACACGATGCACATGACGCGCGACGGCGAGGAGCTGCCCAAGCCCGAGACGTGGCGCCTGACCCAGATGGGCTGGACCTTCACGCCGGAGGCGCTCGGCCACACCGTGCGCCAGGCGGCGGCCGCGACCGGCGTGCCCGTGTACGTCACGGAGAACGGCGTCGCGAGCGAGGACGATGCGGACCGCATCGAGTACTACTCGCGCTCGCTGCGTGCGCTGCGCGCCGCGATGGACGACGGCGTGGACGTGCGTGGCTTCTTCGCCTGGAGCCTGTTGGACAACTTCGAGTGGGCCGAGGGCTACCGGCCCAAGTTCGGCCTGGTAGCCGTGGACCCGCTCACGTTCGAGCGCACTCCCAAGCCCTCCGCGGACTGGTACCGTGCGCTCGTCGAGAGGAGCCGCGTGTGAGGCAGATCGTCCAGTCCGGGGGCCAGTTCGAGGAGACGTACGGCTACTCCCGTGCCGTGCGGGTGGGCAGCATCGTGGCCGTCTCCGGCTCGTGCTGCACGCCCGCCGCGATCGACGGAGACGCCTACGAGCAGGCCCTCGACGCCCTGGGCGTCATCCGCGAGGCGCTCGAGAAGCTGGGCGCGGGCATCGGCGATGTGACCCGCACCGTGACCTACGTGACGGACATCGCGGACATGCCGCTCGTGGCCCAGGCGCACAGCGAGGTGTTCGATGCGGTGCGCCCTGCGGCGACGATCGTCCAGGTCGCGGCGCTCGCCGACCCGAAGTACCGCGTGGAGATCCAGGTCGACGCAGTCGTCGCCGAGTGAGCTCGCGCGTCTAGGCTTTCCCCGGGCGGCAACACGGCCGTCCGGATGGGAGTGCCATGGGCATCACCGACGAGCTTCTCGCCAACAACACCGATTACGCGGAGGCGTACATCCCCGACCGCCCGCTGAAGCCCAAGCGCCAGCTGGCCGTCGTGGCGTGCATGGACTCCCGTCTGGACGTCTTCGCCATGCTCGGCCTCGACATCGGCGACGCGCACATCATCCGCAACGCGGGCGGCGTGGTCACGGACGACGTCATCCGCTCGCTCACCATCTCGCAGCGCAAGCTCGACACCCGCGAGGTCATCCTCATCCACCACACCAACTGCGGCGCGCTCACCTTCACCGACGACGAGCTGCGCAACGAGCTGCTCGAGGAGACCGGCCTCAAGCCGATGTGGAGCCCCGAGAGCTTTGTGGACCTCGACGCCGACCTGCGCCAGTCCATGGAGCGCATCCGCCGCTGCCCGTTCCTGGTGGACACGACGCAGGTGCGCGGCTTCGTCTTCGACGTGCACACCGGCCAGCTGCGCGAGGTCGAGTAGCGGCCCGACGCCGGGGTGAGGGGACG
>QGUM02000048.1:0-13793 GCA_003242455.2 Actinomycetes bacterium | reverse complement strand
GGCCGAGAAGGCCGAGGCTGCCGACGAGGCCGTAGTCGACGAAGCGATCGAGGATGCCGACGAGGCAGCCGACGCCGAGGCCGGCGAGTCCGACGAGGACGCCAAGTAACCCACGCTGACGACGAGGCGGGCTCCATGACCACTGAGGTTGTGCGGGCCCGCCTCGTCTTTGCGTACGACGGCACCGACTTCGCGGGCTGGGCGGCGCAGCCCGGGCTGCGCACCGTCCAGGGCGTCATGGAGGAGGCCCTGGGCCGCATCGTGCGTCAGGACGCCCCGCCCCGCATCACCGTCGCGGGCCGCACCGACGCGGGCGTGCACGCGCGCGCCCAGGTGGCCCACGTCGACATCTCCCGCGAGGCGTGGCAGCGCCTGCCGGGGCGCGCCGAGCGCACTCCCGCGCAGGGCCTGCTGCGCCGCCTGCGGGGGGTGCTGCCCGACGACATCGGCGTTCACGAGGCGGGCGAGGCCCCGGAGGGCTTCGACGCCCGCTTCAGCGCCGTCGCGCGCCGCTACGCCTATCGCATCGCCGATGCCGCCTCGCCCCGCGACCCGCTCGCCCGGCGGCACGTGGCCTGGGTGGACGCCGACGTGGACCTGGAGGCCCTCCAGGAGGCCTCCGCGACCCTGACCGGCCTGCGCGACTTCGCGGCCTTCTGCAAGGCCCGAGAGGGCGCGACGACCATCCGCGACCTGCAGGTGTTCACGTGGGAGCGGCCTGCATGGGGCGCCGACGCGGGGCTGCTCGTCGCGACCGTCCGCGCCGACGCCTTCTGCCATTCCATGGTGCGCTCGCTCGTGGGCGCCGTGCTCGCGGTGGGGCAGGGACGGCGGGACCTCGACTGGCTCGCCGCGGTGGCCGCCTCGACGGAGCGCTCGCAACAGGTCTCCGTCGCCCCCGCGCACGGCCTCACGCTCGAGGAGGTCGTCTATCCGCCCGATGCCGAGCTCGCCGCGCGCGCCGTGCAGACCCGGGCGCGGCGCACCCCGGACGAGGCCGGCTCGTGCGACTGACGCCGCTTCGGCCAGGACGGGTCGCGACGCCGGGGCCGTCGACCGGGCTGGATTGACCCCACCCCAGGCGCGTAGGTATGCTTGTGGGTCGTTGTGCGTTCCCCGAGGACCGGTGCTTCCCACTCGCCGCCCCAGGAGCCGCCGACCGGAATCCCCGCGGTCCCAAGCCGCGACACCTCAGAGTAGAAGGCTTCACAGTGCGTACGTATTCTCCCAAGCCGGGTGACGTCACCAAGAACTGGTACGTCATCGACGCTACTGACGTGGTGCTCGGTCGACTCGCCTCCCAGGCCGCCACGCTCCTGCGCGGCAAGCACAAGGCGACGTTCGCGCCCCACGTCGACAATGGCGACTTCGTGATCGTCATCAACGCGGACAAGGTGGCCCTCACGGGCTCCAAGGCCGCCACCAAGATGGTCTACCGCCACTCGGGCTACCCGGGCGGGCTCAAGACCAAGGCCATCGGCGAGCTCCTCGCGACCAAGCCCGAGCGCGTCATCGAGAACGCGGTCAAGGGCATGCTCCCGCGCACCAAGCTCGGCCGTGCCCAGCTGTCCAAGCTCAAGGTCTACGCCGGCCCTGAGCACCCCCACGCCGCGCAGCAGCCCAAGGCGTTCGAGATCTCGCAGGTCGCGCAGTAAGGCGCGGAGAGGAACACATCGTGTCTGACGTGACGATTGACATCGACTCCGCGGAGGAGCTGACGGAGTACACCTCCGAGACCGCTCCCGTGCGTGGCAAGGGCCAGTCGGCCATCGCCCCCGGCGCCGGCCTCGGCCGCCGCAAGGAGGCCGTCGCCCGCGTGCGCCTCGTCCCCGGCACCGGCAAGTGGAACATCAACGGCCGTGACCTCGAGTCGTACTTCCCCAACAAGGTGCACCAGCAGCTCGTGAACTCGCCGTTCGCCGTGCTGGACATCGAGGGCAAGTTCGACGTGCACGCCCGCATCACGGGCGGCGGCGTCTCCGGCCAGGCCGGTGCGCTGCGCCTGGGCGTGGCGCGCGCGCTCAACGCGATCGACGTCGAGGCCAACCGCGCCGCTCTCAAGAAGGCCGGCTTCCTGACCCGCGACGCCCGCGTCGTCGAGCGCAAGAAGGCCGGTCTCAAGAAGGCCCGTCGCGCGCCTCAGTACTCGAAGCGCTAGTCTCCCGCGCATGGCGCGCCTGTTCGGGACCGACGGCGTTCGCGGCCTCGCGAATCGCGACATCACCGCAGAGCTCGCGGTCGACCTTGCGATCGCCGCCGCGCACGTCCTCGCCGAGCGAGGCGAGTTCTCCGGGCATCGGCCGCGCGCCGTGCTCGGGCGCGACACCCGCGTCTCCGGCCAGTTCCTGTCGTCCGCCGTCGCGGCGGGCCTGGCATCCGCCGGCGTCGACGTGCTCGATGCCGGCGTTGTCCCCACGCCCGCCGTCGCGCGGCTGACGGCCGCGCTGGGCGCCGACCTCGGCGTCGTCATCTCCGCCTCGCACAACCCGATGCCCGACAACGGCATCAAGTTCTTCGCACGCGGCGGACACAAGCTTCCTGATGCCGTCGAGGAGGCCATCGAGGAGCGCCTGGGCGAGCCGTGGGAGCGCCCCACCGGAGCCGACGTGGGCCAGATCATCCCGAGCGCCGCGCTCGCAGAGGCGTACATCGATCACCTCGTCGACTCGGTGACCGACTTCGCGCGCCGCGAGCGTCCGCTCTCCGGGCTGCGCATCGTCGTCGACGGCGCCCACGGCGCGGCGAGCACCGTCGGTCCCAAGGCCCTCGAGGCCGCCGGCGCGAGCGTCATCGCGATCAACTGCGCCCCCGACGGCACCAACATCAACGACGGCGTGGGCTCGACGCACCTGGAGCCCCTCCAGGAGGCGGTCGTGGCGCACGGCGCCGACCTCGGCGTCGCCTACGACGGCGATGCGGACCGCTGCCTTGCCGTGGACGCGAGCGGTGCGGTCGTGGACGGCGACAAGATCATGGGCGTGCTCGCGCTCGCGATGCAGCGCGCGGGCATCCTCTACCGCGACACGCTCGTCGCGACGGTCATGTCCAACCTGGGCCTGCACCGCGCCATGCGCGCCGCCGGGATCGACATCATCGAGACGGCCGTGGGCGACCGCTACGTCCTCGAGGCGATGCGCGACGCGGGCTACACGCTGGGGGGCGAGCAGTCCGGCCACATCATCGTGTCCGCCTACGGCACCACCGGCGACGGCGTGCTGACATCGCTCCTGCTGGGCTCGCTCGTCGCGCAGGGGCCGAGCCTCGCGGATCTCGCCTCGGGCATCGAGAGCCTGCCGCAGGTGCTCCTCAACGTGAAGGGCGTGGACCGCGCCCGCGTCCACACGGACGAGGGCGTCGTCCAGGCGGCCGACGCCGCCCGCGCCGCTCTCGGCGACGGCGGACGCGTGCTGCTGCGCGCATCGGGCACCGAGCCCGTGGTGCGCGTCATGGTCGAGGCGACCACGCAGGAGGACGCACAGCGCCACGCTCAGGCGCTTGCCGACGTGGTGAGCGCTAGGCTCGCGCTGTGACCTCGCTGTGGGAGTGGCTGACGAGCTTTCCCGAGCACTTCGGGACGTGGGTGCTCGCGCTCGCTGACTCGCCCTGGATCTACGTCGCGGTCTACGCCGTGTCCGTCATCGACGCGTTCTTTCCCGTGGTGCCGTCCGAGTCCACGGTCATCGCGTCGTCCACCGCGTCCTCTGCCACCGGGTCGCCTCTGCTCATCGGCGTGTGGATCGCGGCCGCTGCGGGCGCGTGGTGCGGAGACCAGACGGGCCGATTCATCGGGACCAAGATCAACGTGCGCCAATGGCGCTTCTTCCGCCGCCCCAAGGTGCTCAAGACGCTCGTGTGGGCGGAGCACGGCCTGGAGAAGCGCGGCGCGTCGCTCATCATCGCCGCCCGCTTCATCCCCATGGGCCGTATCGCGGTGAACCTGACGGCCGGCGCGCTGGGCTACCCCGTGAAGCGCTTCATGGTCATCACCGCCATCGCGGCGACGATCTGGGCGTCGTGGGGCGTGGCGCTCGGCACCGTGGCCGGATCCGTCTTCGAGGACAACATCCTCCTGGCCGTGGTCGCAGGCGTGGTGGGAGGCATCATCCTGGGCTACGCGGTGGACGTGGTCCTGTCGCGGTTCGGCCTGACGGCGGAGCTGCCCGACCTGCCCGGCGAGGCCGAGCTGGCCCAGGGCGAGGGTGCGCCCGAGGCGGCGAAGACCTCGGCGCGGAGCGCGGCGGACGCTCCGGCCCAGGATGAGTCCGCGCCCACGGGAGGCGACGGCGATGAGTGAGGGCTTCGTCGACGGCGTCGACGTCTCGTGGGACGAGGCGCGCGCGACGAACCTCGCCAACTGGAACGACCGCGTGGACATCCACGTGCGTGGCTACGGCATCGAGGCCTTCACGGACCCGTCTCATCTGTCCCAGGTGGTGCGCACCGATCTCGCGGTGCTCGAGCGGATCCTGCCGGACGGCGTGCGCGGCCTGGACGTGTGTCACCTGCAGTGCCACATCGGCACGGACACGGTCTCCCTCGCGCGAGCCGGTGCCGCGTCGGTGGTGGGCGTGGACTTCTCCGCGCCGGCGCTTGCGGCGGCGCGCGATCTGGCCGAGGCGAGCGGCGTGCGTGCGGAGTGGGTCGAGACGGACGTGCTCGACGCGCGAGCCGCCGTGAGCCGAACGCTGGGCGAGGAGCGGATGTTCGACCTCGTCTACACGAGCATCGGCACCATCACCTGGCTGCAGGACCTCGACACGTGGGGCCGCCAGGTTGCGGCGCTGCTCAAGCCGGGCGGCACGTTCTACATCCGCGACGCGCACCCGATGCTGTACGTCTTCGACGACGCCGCCGACGGCCTGGTCGTGAAGCACCGCTACTTCCCGAACGGCCTGGCCGAGCAGTGGGAGGAGGAGACGAGCTACGTCGGCGAGGGTCAGGTGGCGCACTCGCGCACCTTTGAGTACCCGCACTCGCTGGCCGAGATCTTCGGCTCGCTGCTGGGCGCAGGGCTGCAGGTGGTCGCCTTCGAGGAGGGCAGGACCCTGCCGTGGCAGTACAGCCCGGTCATGACAGCGCGTGAAGACGGGGACTACGAGCTGCCGGCGCCTCTGGACCAGAGCGTGCCGCTGACGTTCACGCTCGCGGCACGCAAGCCGCACGAGGAACCGGCTCGACCGTGACGGCGGACCACGCCGCTGCGGCGCCAGCTCGCCCGACGCTTCAGTTCACGCGACGCTGAGGAGGCGTGCCGATCGCGCCGGCGTCGTGCCACCTCAGATACGCAGCCAGATCGCTCCTCTCGAACATGAGGTCGTTCCGGGCGCCCCAGCCGACGTCGAACCTGAGCTCGTCCGCGACGGGGTGAATGTCTCCCAGCTCGCCATGCTCGGTCTCCGACGCGTTCACGCGCAGCAGGATCGCGATCGGAGGGCTGAATCTCGCGGGAAGCTCGTCGTCGATCGCGGCGAGGACCGCGAGGAGCTCGTCCGGCGTCATCGACGGGCCGGGCATGCGGATGTAGACCTCCAGGCGGGAGGCGCCGATGCCGGGCCGGGTGTTGTGCTGGACCTCCACCTCGACGGCGTGGGGGAGGGCGGACTGAACCGCGCGCTCGACGTCCGTGATGGTGCCATTCGAGACTCGAGCCATACAGCCGACCATAGTGGCCACGACCGCGACGGTCGCGACGAGGCGTGCCCAGTGTCTCCGCGTCATGTCCTTGCCTCCTCCGTGATGAACTGGATGCCGCCCACG
This sequence comes from Actinomycetes bacterium, assembly GCA_003242455.2. Classification (GTDB taxonomy): domain Bacteria; phylum Actinomycetota; class Actinomycetes; order Actinomycetales; family Demequinaceae; genus Demequina. The sequence continues at coordinate 8,036 of QGUM02000048.1, read as the reverse complement.
GTGCGATCGAAGTACCGCGTCGCGATGTGCGGCGCATGCACGACGGGCGTCTGGACGGCGATCTGCACCATCCGCTTGGAGCCAGGCACGGTCATCCAGTAGTCGACCTCGAGCATGGGCGCCTCGACGGTATCCTCGGTGGCCTCGTTGACGTCGACGGTGCTGGTGCGGACCAGGCGAGCCACCTGGGACTGCGGAGTCGAGAACGTGAAGAGGTCCTCGTCCATGCCCACCGATGCGCGGGCCTCCTTGAACGTGTCCATGACCTGCTGCGGATCGGTGCCGACGGCAGGCGCGATGACGAGATCCTCCGGGGCGTACACGGTGAGGACCGCTGGCAGCGGCACGTTCTTGGCGATCTGCCCCAGGACGAACATGCCCACGGCGCCGCCGTCGCGCGCGAGCTCGGCAGCGCGCAGGTAGCGCTCGCGAGCGAGGATGCGCAGCGGCGCGTAGTGGTCGCCCTCGGGGAACTGGGCGTTCGTGACGCGTTCGATGTCGCCCTTGACGTGCTCCTCTCGTGTGAGGCGGATCTGGCGCCAGTCGCCGACCAACGTGAAGACCATGTGGGGCAGCTGAGGCAGCGTCGTCGTCATGTCAGCGCTCCACGCCCACGAACAGCTGCGTGCTCTGCGGCTTGCTCATCACCGGCGCGAACGCCTCGCTGATGGCCGCGCCGGCGTTGGTGCCCTCGACGAGCTTCGTGTAGCCGTCCATGGCGTGCGGCATGAGGTGGCCCGAATTGCCGACGAAGGTCTGGCCGTTCGGTGCGTTCACGTTGCCGTTGTTGAAGTCGAGCAACGACACGGGGTCTGGGTACGTGAACGGGCCGAGGTTGCCGGTGTTGCGGATCTCGATGATCGGCGCGTCGCCCGTGTAGGGGTAGAGGTTGACCGGGCCGCCGAAGTTGACGACACCGCCTACATCGAAGCGGTCGCCGTAGTCGCGGGCGATCTCCATGTTCACCATGGAGCCCTGGCTGAAGCCGGCGAAGAAGACCGGCTCGCCCTTGTCCACGCCGGCTCGCTGCAGGGCCTCGACCACGAACCGCTCGTACTGGCTGTCCCACAGGTCGGTGCCGAGCGCGAGCGCGCCGCCCAGGTCGTTCATCGCGCCGGGGTCCCCCATGAAGTTCCAGTCCTGAGTGCTGGGCGTGAGGACGATGTGCTGGTCTGGCGGTCCGGGAATGGTCTTGACGACGACGAACGTCGCGCCCGCTCCGCCCAGGGTGTCCACCGCTGCGACGAGGGCTGCGAGCTCCTCCGGCGACGTCACCGGTGCGTCGCTCATCAACAGGTCGTACGCGTCCCGCTGCTCCTTGGTGAGGCTGTCCACTCCGAGAGCCTCCGCCGCCTCCTGTGTGCTTGTGACCTGCTGAGGCGCCGGCGGCGTGCCCATGATGTCCTGCAGGGCGTTGCCTGCCATCCACGCGCCCAGCATCGGCGAGGCGATGGCGACGTACAGCGCGGCGATGCGCACGCGCCACACCTCGGGCACGTCCAGCAGCTCCATCACCGTCGCGAGCGCGGCCAGGCCGAGGGCCAGGTACAGGATGTGCTGCACCACGAGCGCGATGACGATCGCGGCGACCGTGAGGATCGCCGCGACGGTGATGGCCACGATGTAGAGGATCACGATCGCGAGCGCGATCAGGGCGACGGCGATCAGGACGATCGCGATGATCACGACGATCGCCTTGATGATCTCCATGACGGCGTTGAGCACGGTGGCCAGGACCTGGCGCGCCCATTCCGACAGGACGCCGATGATGCTCACGACGGTCGCCGCGGCGTCCGCGATCTTGTCCCACGTCGAGTCGTCTGTGGCGGAGAACGCGGCGTCGATGGCGGCGATGGCGCGCTCTGCCGCCAGATCGATGCTGTCGAGCACAGCCTCGAAGGCCGCGCGGGCCTGCTCCATCCGCTCCTCGGCGGCGATGCGGTGGCGCTTGGCGACGGCGCGGTCGTGCTCGATGCGTTGGATCTCCGCCTCGTCGGCGCCGCGCATCACCGCGCGCCGCAGCTCGTCGGTCGCCTGGTCGTAGAGGTAGTCCGCGCGGCTCCAGTCCTGCGATGCCGAGTCGAACCGTGCCTGCGCGGCACGGCCCTGGTCGTGGGCCTCGGCCAGGTCGACCTGGTAGCGGCGCAGCGCCTGGGCGGTGCCGTCGTAGCGACCATGCGAAACGTGGAGGTCGGCTCGGGTCTGCTGGGACCGCTCGTACAGCGCGTCCATGGCCTGGCCGCGCGAGTCCATGGAGATCTGGTCCAGGAGGGCGATCGCATCGAGCATGGCGCGCGCGGTGGCGTCGAGCTCGGTGACCTCGTGGGCGAGCTGGGCCGGGTTGCCCGGCAGCGTGGTGCGGCTCATGAGGACGCTCCCGAGGTCGCAGCGCTCCGCGAGCCCTTGGGCAGCCGGTTCAGCGACGTGGCCTGGCTCCCGGCGTTGACGAGCTGCTGGCTCAGCTCGCGATCCATGGCGTCGAAGGTCTGCTGGATCGCCTGCACCGAGTCGAAGAGCTCGACCATGCGCTTCTCGATCTTGCCGCGCTTGATGCGCCAGGCCGAGGAGAAGTCGTCCACGCGGTTGGCGAGGCGGGGGTGGCCCACCGCGTCCCGCAGGCTCAGGGACACGTCGCGAGAGCTCTGGAAGGCCTGCAACGTCGCGTTCAGCGTGCGCGCGAGCGCATCCAGGTCAGCCTTGTCGATGTCGAGATCAGCCATGGATCTCACCTCCCAGCGGACGCATGCGGGAGGCGACCAGCGCGTCGGCCTCGAGAGCGGCGGCGCCCAGCCTGTCCGCCAAGGCCTCCATGGCGCTCAGGACGGACTCGACGCGCTCGCCTGGCTCACCTTCGGCCGAGCCGTTGGCGGCCGTGATCCCCTCCGCGAGGTCCGTCGTCAGCCGCGCGAACTCCTCGACGAGCGAGCTGGTCTCCCTCTCGAGCCGCTGGGCATCGGCGGCCTGCGGCGTCGCATCGCTGGTCATCGTTCCCCCTCCCTCGAACGCGGGCGACGACCGCCCGGCTGTCGCTCATGCTAGCGACGGTTGCGCGAGCCGTCGCTGGGGACAATTCCCCATGTGGACAACGGGGCGGTCCGCACGAGGGCCTGAGGAGGACGTGTTCGTCACCGGCACGCGCCACGGAGGGCGCCGATCACTGCCAGGGGCGTCAGAGCTTGCGCAGGTGCACGGACTGGACGGCGTGGTCGCGTCCCTTGCGCAGGATGATGGTGGCGCGCGAGCGCGTCGGCAGGATGTTCAGGCGCAGGTTGGGCTCGTTGATGGAGTCCCAGATCTGGCCCGCGCGCTCCACCGCCTGCTCGTCGGTGAGCTCGGAGTAGGCGTGGAAGTAGCTGTCGGGCTTGGCGAACGCCGTGGCCCGCAGCTGCAGGAAGCGCTCGATGTACCACTGGCGGATGTCCTCGGGCTCGGCGTCGATGTAGATCGACACGTCGAAGTAGTCCGAGATCGCCAGCGCCGGGGCGTCGCGGTCGCGCACGGCCGCCGGCTGGAGCACGTTGAGGCCCTCGATGATGAGGATGTCCGGGCGGCTGATGGTGACCGTCTCGCCGGGGACGATGTCGTAAGCGATGTGCGAGTACACGGGTGCCGTCACCTCGGGCGCGCCGGACTTCACCGCGGCGATGAAGTCGCGCAGGGCGCGGCGATCGTAGGACTCGGGGAAGCCCTTGCGCTGCAGCAGCCCGCGCTCCTCGAGCACCGCGTTGGGCAGGAGGAAGCCGTCGGTCGTCACGAGCGACACGCGCGGCGACCCGGGCCAGCGCGCCATGAGCTCGCGCAGGACGCGCGCGCTCGTCGACTTGCCCACGGCGACCGACCCGGCCACGCCGATGACGAACGGCGTGCGCGACGCCCGCTCGCCCAGGAACTCGCTCGTCGCCCGATGCAGCGCTCCGGTCGCCTCGGAGTACAGGTCGAGCAGCCGTGACAGCGGGCGGTAGATGGTGTCGACCTCCTCGAGGTCGATCGGGTCGCCGAGGCCGCGCACTCGCGCGATGTCCTCTTCTGTCAGGGGAAGCGGCGTCGCATCGGCGAGAGCCGCCCACTCGGCTCGGGTCAGCGTGACGAACGGACCGTCGCCGTCGGCAAGGGGAGTCACCGTCTCATTCTCGCCTATGCGCGACGCGTAGACTCATGCCCATGTGCGGGATCGTGGGTTATGTGGGCGCTGGGTCGCCGAGTGATCGCCCCCAGGGCGTCGTCATGGGGGGCCTCGAGCGTCTCGAGTACCGCGGCTACGACTCCGCAGGCATCGCGATCGTGACGCCGGACGAGACCAGGCTCGCCGTCGCCAAGAAGGCGGGCAAGCTCGTCAACCTCGCCAAGGAGATCGCGGAGCGTCCGCTGCCCGTCGGCACCGCCGCCATCGGCCACACCCGCTGGGCCACGCACGGCTCGCCCACGGACGCGAACGCGCATCCGCACCTGGCCGCCGGCGGCCGCATCGCCATCATCCACAACGGCATCATCGAGAACTACGCCGCCCTGCGCGACGAGCTGCGCGGCAAGGGCGTCGAGTTCCTTTCCGAGACCGACACCGAGGTCGCCGGCCACCTCCTCGCCGACGAGGTCGACTCCGGCAAGCCGCTCGCCGAGGCCATGCGCGCCGTGGCCCGCCGCCTCGAGGGCGCCTTCACGCTCCTGGCCGTGGACGCCCGGGAGCCGCACGTCGTCGTCGGCACGCGCCGCAACTCGCCGCTCGTGGTGGGCCTTGGCGAGAACGAGAACTTCCTCGGCTCCGATGTCGTGGCCTTCATCGAGCACACCCGCACCGCGCTCGAGCTGGGCCAGGACGAGGTCGTGGAGATCACCCCTGAGGCGGTGGTCGTCACCGACCTCGACGGCAGCCCCGTGGAGCGCGCCCCGTACGAGGTGACGTGGGACGCCTCGGCCGCGCAGAAGGGCGGCTTCGACACCTTCATGGAGAAGGAGATCCACGAGGGCCCCACGGCCGTCGCGGACACGCTGCGCGGGCGCATGGACGCGAACGGCCGACTCCAGCTCGACGAGGGCATCGTCGCCCCCGAGGTGCTCGCCACGATCGACAAGATCATCGTCATCGCCTGCGGCACCGCCTCGTACGCCGGCCTGGTAGCCAAGTACGCCATCGAGCACTGGTGCCGCATCCCGGTGGAGGTCGAGTACTCGCACGAGTTCCGCTACCGCGACCCCGTCGTCGGTCCGCGCACGCTCGTGGTCGCCATCTCCCAGTCCGGCGAGACGATGGACACGATCATGGCCATGCGCCACGCCCAGCAGCAGGGCGCGCCGGTCGTGGCGATCGTCAACGTCCAGGGATCCACGATCGCCCGCGAGGCCGATGCAGTGCTCTACACGCGCGCCGGGCCGGAGATCGCGGTCGCCTCCACCAAGGCGCTGCTGGCGCAGATCACCGCCGCGTACCTGCTGGGCATCTACCTGGCGGACCTGCGCGGCAACAAGTTCCCGGACGAGATCGCGGCCCTGCTGAGAGAGCTCGACGCGATGCCGGCCAAGGTGCAGCTCGTGCTCGACACGAGCGAGCCCGTGCGCGAGCTGGCCCGCGAGCTCGCCGACACCAAGATCGTCCTGTTCCTGGGCCGCCACGTGGGCTACCCGGTGGCGCTCGAGGGCGCGCTCAAGCTCAAGGAGCTCGCGTACATCCACGCGGAGGGCTTCGCGGCGGGCGAGCTCAAGCACGGCCCCATCGCGCTTGTCGAGGAGGGCGTGCCCATCATCATCGTGTTGCCCAGCCCGCGCGGCCGCGAGTCGCTGCACGCCAAGGTCGTCTCCAACATCCAGGAGGTCCGCGCGCGCGGCGCCCGCACCATCGTGATCGCGGAGGAGGGCGACGAGCAGGCCGCCCAGTACGCCTCGCACGTGTTCTACGTGCCGGAGGCGCCCACGCTCATGATGCCGCTCCTGACGGCGGTGCCCATGCACGTCTTCGCCCACGAGCTTGCGACCGTCCAGGGCCGCGACGTGGACCAGCCCCGCAACCTCGCCAAGTCGGTGACGGTGGAGTAGTGGCGATCCTGGGCCTCGGCATCGACGTGGTCGCGCTCGACCGCTTCGACGAGGCGCTCGAACGCTCGCCGGGCTTCCTGGAGCGCGTCTTCACGCCGGACGAGCGCGAGCTGGGCAGGAACTCCCTCGCCGCGCGTTGGGCGGCCAAGGAGGCGCTCGCCAAGGCGCTCGGCGCCCCCGCGGGCCTGTCCTGGCACGACGCCCAGGTGGTGCGCGGCGCGGACGGCTCGCCTCAGCTGAGCATCACGGGCACGGTCGCGCAGCGTGCCCAGCAGCTCGGCATCACGCGCTTCCACCTGTCGCTGTCGCACGATGCCGGGATCGCCTCGGCCGTCGTCATCGCGGAGGGGCCATGAGCGCACTGACCGTCACCGTCGACTACGGCGCGATCTCTCGCAACGTCGCGCGCCTGACGCAGCGCACCTCGGCGCAGGTCATGGCCGTCGTCAAGGCCGACGCCTACGGACACGGGCTCGTCGAGGCAGGACGCGCGGCCCGTGAGGGCGGGGCGACATGGCTCGGCACCGCCCAGCCCGGCGAGGCGCTGAGGCTGCGCGACAGCGGCGACACCGGGCGCATCCTCACGTGGCTGTACGGGCCCGAGGTGCCAGCCGCTCAGCTCGTGGGCGCGAGCATCGACGTCTCGGCATCGTCCGTCGCCGTGCTCGACGCGATCGTCGCCGGCGCCCGCGAGGCCGGCCGGGCGGCGCGCCTGCACATCGGCGTCGACACGGGCCTGGGCCGCGAGGGAGTCCGTCCGCGCGACCTGCCCGCACTGCTCGAGCGCGTCCGCGTCGCCCAGGACGCCGGCGAGGTCGAGGTCGTGGGCGTGTGGTCGCATCTCGCGTGGGCCGACGCCCCCGGCCACCCGACCATCGACGCCCAGGCGCAGGTGTTCCGCGACGCCGTCGCGACCGTCGAGGCCGCCGGATTCGAGCTCGAGGTGCGCCACCTCGCGAACTCCGCGTGCACCCTCACCCGACCGGACCTGCACTTCGACCTCGTGCGTCCCGGCATCGCCGTCTACGGCCTGCCTCCGGTCGACGACCCCGAGGGCCAGGGCTTCGGCCTCGAGGCGGCCATGCGGGTCACGAGCGAGCTCGTGCTCGTCAAGCGCGTCGAGGCGGGCCAGGGCGTGAGCTATGGCCACGAGTACGTCACCGACCGCGACACCGTGCTGGGCCTCGTGAGCGCCGGGTACGCCGACGGCGTGTTCCGTGCGGCAGGCGGCAGGGCCGAGGTGTCGATCCGCGGCGAGCGCTACCGCATCGCCGGCCGTGTGTGCATGGACCAGTTCGTCGTGGACCTGGGCCCCGACACATCGTGCGAGGTGGGCGACGTGGTGACGATCTTCGGTCCCGAGGGTCCCACCGCCCGCGACTTCGCCGATGCCACGGGCACCATCGACTACGAGGTCGTGTGCCGCTTCGGCTGCCTGCGCCCCAAGGCGGGCGCATGAGCGTGACCGTGACCGTCGCGTCGGGCGACGCGATGCGACAGCTGGGGCGCGCGCTCGCGGCGGTGCTGCGGGCGGGAGACCTGGTGGTGCTGTCCGGGCCGCTCGGCGCGGGCAAGACCACGCTCGCGCAGGGCATCGGCGCCGGACTCGACGTCCACGGCCAGGTGGCTAGCCCGACCTTCATCATCGCTCGCACGCACGCCCCCGTCGGCGACGGCCCCGCGATGGTCCATGTGGACGCGTACCGCCTCACCTCGCTCGCGGAGCTCGATCACCTCGACCTCGACACGAGCCTCGAGGAGGCCGTGACGCTTGTGGAGTGGGGAGAGGGCAAGGCGGAGGCGCTGTCGGAGGACCGCCTGCACGTCGTCATCGAGCGCGAGCGCGGCGGCGAGCTCGACCTCGCCGAGCCCGAGCGCGGCGTGCGCACCGTCACCATCACGCCTCACGGCGACCGCTGGGCCGGCGTGGACCTCGCCGAGGCGGTGGGTGCATGACTGCGACGCTGCCGGACACCGTCCTGGCCATCGACACCTCCGCGGCCATCGCC
>QGUM02000158.1:0-3191 GCA_003242455.2 Actinomycetes bacterium | reverse complement strand
GGTGGTAGACGTGCACGGCGCCCTCGGCGACCGGCGGGACCACGACGCCCGTGAGCTCGGCGTCGAAGCGTGCGGCGATCTCCTGGCGACGGGCGTTCCACGCGGGCAGCTTCGTGAGCTGGACGCGGCCGATCGCGGCGTGGATGTCGGTCATGCGGGCGTTGAAGCCCACGACCTCGTTCTCGTAGCGCCGCTCCATGCCCTGGTTGCGCAGCAGGCGGACGTTGCGCGCGATCTCCTCCGTCGCGCACGCGACCATGCCGCCCTCGCCGGAGGTCATGTTCTTGGTCGGGTAGAGGCTGAACATCGCGAAGGAGCCGAACGATCCGACCGGCTTGCCCTGCCACTGCGCGCCGTGCGCCTGCGCGGCGTCCTCGAAGAGCTGGATGCCGTGCTTGGCCGCGAGCTCGCCCAGGGCGGTGACGTCGGCCGGGTGGCCGTACAGGTGGACCGGCATGATGCCCGCGGTGCGCTCGGTGATGGCGGCCTCGGCGGCGTCGGGGTCCATGCAGAACGTGTCAGGGTCGATGTCGACGAAGACCGGCGTGGCGCCCGTGAGGGCCACGGAGTTGCCCGTCGCGGCGAAGGTGAAGGACGGCACGAGGACCTCGTCGCCCGGGCCGATGCCGCAGGCGAGCAGGCCCAGGTGCAGGCCGGAGGTGCCCGAGTTCACGGCGACGTTCGTGCGCCCGCCCACCAGGGCGTCGGCGAACTCGTTCTCAAAAGCCGCGACCTCGGGTCCCTGGGCGATCATGCCCGAGCGCAGGACGCGGTCGACCGCCTCGCGCTCCTCGTCGCCGATGATGGGGCTCGCCGCAGGGATGATGGGCTGGTTCATGGTGTCTTCTTCTCCTGAGGAGCCGTCCGGGCGCCGGGTCAGCGCGGCGTGAGGGCTCCGTCGATCTCGTCGTAGGCCCGGTGGGTGATCGGGCACGTGTAGTGGCCGTCCTCGTGCTTGACGAGGGGCGCGCCAGCCTCTCCGACCCAGCCGACGCGGCGGGCGGGAACCCCGGCCACGAGGGCGTAGTCGGGGACGTCCTTGGTGACGACGGCGCCGGCGGCGACGGTCGCCCAGCGCCCGATCGTCACGGGGGCGACGCACACCGCGCGCGCTCCGATCGAGGCGCCGTGGCGGACGGTCACGCCCACGGGCTCCCAGTCGTGCGCGGACTTGGGGGTGCCGTCAGGGTTGATGGCACGGGGGAAGTGGTCGTTGGTGAACACCACGCTGGGGCCCACGAAGACGCCGTCCTCGAGCACGGCGGGCTCGTAGACCAGGGCGTAGTTCTGGACCTTGCAGCCGTCTCCCATGACGACGCCGGTGCCGATGTAGGCGCCGCGACCGACGATGCAGTTGCGACCGATGCGGGCGTGCTCTCTCACCTGGGCCAGGTGCCAGATCGAGGACCCGTCTCCAATGATCGCGTCGTCAGCCACATCGGCCGTCGAGACGACCTTGAATGCCATGTCGCGAGAATACCGCAGGTGCCCGGGACCCCTTGTGACGGGAGTCCCGGATCAGGGCGTGGCCGTGTGCACAGGGCGCGGCCCTAGGATGCTGGTGTGCAGGCTCCTACGGGTGGCGCGCGATGACGCGGGTCCTGGTGATCACGGGCGCGAGCGTCGGCCCGCGCATGAGCGGCCCAGCGATCCGCGCCTCGGCCATGGCCCGGGTGCTCGCCGCGGACGGCCATGACGTCACCCTCCTGACCACCGGCTCGCTTGCAGAAGGCTGGTCGCCTGCCGGCTATGCCGTGGCGAGCATCGGGCCCACGGACCGCCGTGCCTTCGCCCGCTTCCACGCCGCCGCCGAGGTGGTGGTGTTCCAGGGTCACGCGACGGAGCAGTTCCCGGCGCTCGCGCGCAGCCGCACGGTGCTCGTCGCGGACGCCTATGACCCCATGCACCTCGAGATGCTCGAGCATGGCCGCTCCGCGCATCGCGCGACGTGGGATCTGCTCGTCGACGACCGGGTGCGTCTGCTCAACCAGCAGCTCGCGCACGCCGACCTGGTGCTCGCCGCGTCGCCCCGCCAGCGCCAGCTGTACCTGGGCCAGCTCGCGGCGCTCGGCCGCGTCTCCCCGCGGACGTACCGCGATGACCCGCACCTCGAGCGCCTCATCGCGCTCGCCCCGTTCGGCCTGGATGCCGAGCCTCCCGCGGCATCGGACACGCCTCGGCTGCGCGGCGCGCACCCGGCGGTTCCGGACGATGCGCGCATCCTCGTGTGGGGAGGCGGGGTCTACGACTGGTTCGACCCGCTCACTCTCATCCGCGCCGTGCACGGCCTGTCCCAGCGTCGCCCGCAGGTGCGGCTGGTCTTCCTGGGCACGGTGACGCCGGGCCTGGAGCCGCGCGGCATCGTGCGGGACGCGATCGAGCTGGCGCGCGAGCTGGGCGCGCTCGACCGCTCGGTGGTGTTCAACGAGGGCTGGATCCCGTTCGACGAGCGCGGCGCCTATTACGCCGAGGCCGATGCCGCCGTCTCCACCCACCACGACCACCTGGAGACGGAGTTCTCCTTCCGCACCCGCATCCTCGACTACCTGTGGGCAGGGCTGCCCATGGTCGTCACCGAGGGCGATCACTTCGCGGACCTGGTGCGCGAGCGCGAGCTCGGCGTGGTGGTGCCGGCGGGCGCCGCGGCGGCGCTCGAGGAGGCCCTCGAGCGGATCCTCTTCGACGAGCAGTTCGCCTCTCGCGCGGCGGCGCGTGTCGCCGCGGTGCGCGAGGAGTTCGTGTGGGAGCGCACGCTCGAGCCGCTGCGCGCGCTGGCGCGGGAGCCGCGCCTGGCGGCCGATGCGGCGGCGAGCGGCCGTGCGGCGCTGGGCAGGCGGGCGCGAAGCCTCGTGCGTCCGCCTGTCCCCCTGGGCCTGCGCAGGAGGATCCGCGACGGCCTCTTCTATGCTCGCCGCGGCGCGCTGTCCGAGGTGAGCCGCCGCTGGAAGTCCAGGCGCCGGCCGTGAGCGATCCGATCTGGGAGGCTGCCGCTCGGCTGCGGCCTCGGGGCGCCGCTCTGGCGCGCCGCATCCTCGCCTTCGCGGGAATCCCGTTCCTGTCGCTCGTGGCACCGTTCATCTTCCTGCCGGTGCTGGCACGCCTGGCGAGCGTCGACGTGTGGGTCGCCATCGCCGTGGGCCAGTCCCTGGGAGGCCTTGCGGCGCTTGTGGCGGGCCTGGGCTATACGACGC
>QGUM02000047.1:0-14171 GCA_003242455.2 Actinomycetes bacterium | reverse complement strand
TGTCCATGTCCTCGGCGCGGTTGTTCTCGCCGACGACCATGCCCTCGTAGACCTCTTCGCCAGGGCCGACGAAGAAGGTGCCGCGCGCCGCGAGATCCATGAGCGCGTTCGACGTGACGGCGCCCGCGCGGTCGGCCACGAGGGAGCCCGAGCTGCGGTATTCGATCGCGCCAGCCCAGGGCTCGTAGCCGTGGGAGATGGACGAGGCGATGCCGGTGCCGCGCGTCTCCGTGAGGAACGTGGAGCGGAAGCCGATGAGCCCGCGCGCCGGGACGATGAACTCCATGCGCACCCAACCGGTGCCGTGGTTCGCCATCGACTCCATGCGACCCTTGCGGGCGGCGAGGAGCTGCGTGACGGCGCCCAGGTGCTCCTCCGGGACGTCGATCGTCATGTGCTCCATGGGCTCGTGGAGCTTGCCGTCGACCATCTTGGTCACCACCTGCGGCTTGCCGACGGTGAGCTCGAAGCCCTCCCGGCGCATCTGCTCCACGAGGATCGCGAGCGCGAGCTCGCCACGGCCCTGGACCTCCCACGCATCGGGACGCTCCGTGGGAAGGACGCGGATGGACACGTTGCCGATGAGCTCGCGGTCCAGGCGGTCCTTCACCTGGCGCGCCGTGACCTTCGCGCCCTTGACACGGCCGGCGAGCGGCGACGTGTTGATGCCGATGGTGACCGAGATCGCGGGGTCGTCGACCGTGATGAGCGGAAGCGGACGCGGGTCGTCGACGTCCGTGAGGGTCTCGCCGATGGTGATGTCCTCGATGCCCGCGACGGCCACGATGTCGCCGGGGCCGGCCTGCTCCATCGGCACGCGCTCGAGGCCCTTGGTCTCGAGCAGCTCGGTGACCTTGACCTGCTTGATGGTGCCGTCGGCGCGGGCCCATGCGACCTGCTGGCCCTTGCGCAGCGTGCCGTTGTAGATGCGCAGCAGCGCCAGGCGCCCCAGGAACGGCGAGGCGTCGAGGTTGGTGACGTGCGCCTGGAGCGGGTGGCCCTCTTCGTACGTGGGCGCGGGGATGCGCTCCATGATCGTCTGGAACAGCGGCTCGAGGTTGCTGCCCTCGGGCAGGGTGCCGTCGGCCGGCTGGGTGAGCGAGGCGATGCCCGCCTTGGCCGATGCATAGACGACGGGGACCTCGAGCAGCGCGTCGACGTCGAGGTCGGGGACCTCGTCGTGGAGGTCCGATGCGAGGCCGAGCAGGAGGTCGTGCGTCTCGTCGACGACCTCGGAGATGCGGGCGTCGTGACGGTCCACCTTGTTGACGACGATGATCACGGGCAGCCGGGCGGCGAGCGCCTTGCGGAGCACGAAGCGAGTCTGGGGCAGCGGACCCTCCGAGGCGTCCACGAGCAGCACCACGCCATCGACCATGCTCAGGCCGCGCTCCACCTCGCCGCCGAAGTCCGCGTGGCCGGGAGTGTCGATGACGTTGATGGTCACGCCCTCGGGGCCCGCAGCGGATCCGGTGTACCGGATCGCGGTGTTCTTCGCGAGGATCGTGATGCCCTTCTCGCGCTCCAGGTCGCCGGAGTCCATGGCGCGTTCGTCGACGTGAGCGTGATCGCCGAAGGCGCCGCCCTGCCACAGCATGGCGTCGACGAGGGTGGTCTTGCCATGGTCGACATGGGCGACGATGGCGACGTTGCGCAGGTCTGAGCGCACGGGCATGACAGGGACTCTTCCGTGAGGGGGACATGCGCCGACCGGCGCCGGTCAAGTGTACCGGCGCCGGTCGGCTGTGCCCGAGTCGGAGCTGGCCGGAGCTAGCTCTCGCGACGGGTGCGGACGAACAGGAGCGCCACGCCCGAGGCGATCAGGCCCGCCACGGTGACGAGCAGGCCGCTCACGTCGTCGGAGCCGGACTCGGCCAGGACGACCGTGAACACGAGCTCCTCCATCTGGATGTACGGGCTGCCGCCCGGGCCGTCGCCGAACAGGCCGATGTCGATGCCCGTGAGGCCGGACGTGTCGGTGATGCCGGGGAAGGTGCGGGTCATGACCCACGTCTCGCTGTACTCCAGGCAGTTGTCCCCGTCATCGCCCTCGACGTACAGGAAGTCGTCGTACGGCTCGATGTCGGCCTTGACCCATGGGTTGCACAGCGGGAAGCCGTCCGACTGCTCGGAGTGCGACACCGCGACGGTGATGACGAGCGGGCTGCCGACCTTGACCGGCCCGTTGTCGTCGACGTCGATGTCGAAGTGCGGGTGGCGCTCGAGGTCGAGCACCAGCTGCGCCGCTTCGCCGGCCGGGTCGTCGTCCGAGGTCACGAGCACGTTGTTGACGAGCTGCAGGGTCGGGACCGGGGGCGTGTCGTCAGGCGTCTCGTCGGCGATGACGTCGGCGATGCGAGCCGTGTAGGTGAGGTACACGGTGTCGCCGTAGGAGATGTCCCACGAGCCCACGTCGATGTTGCCGTCGGAGTCGAGGTCGGCGTCCAGGTCGAGCGGCGTCACGGTGGTGGACGTGTCGTAGTTGTAGCCCACGAGGATGCCCGTGACGTACAGATAGTCGGTCACGAAAGTGGCGCTCGTCGCGGTGGCCCTCATGGTGATCGAGCTGCCCGCGATGTTCTCCACGGGAATCGTCCACGTGTTGATCGTGCCGCCGTCGAAGGCCTGCGAGAACGGCCACGTGGCACCGCCGTCGAAGGAGAACTCCACCAGGCCCTTGTCGTTCACGTCGGTGGAGACGCCACCCGTGGTGAAGACGAACAGGGCGGATCGGACCGTGCCGGGAGGGGTGATGGTGCGCTGAATGTAGGGGCTCAGCCCGTCGCCGCCGTCCGTGTCCTGCAGTCGCAGCCCGAGGAATCCGGCCTGGACCTGTCCGGCGTTGGCGGCGTTGTCGTCGTTGTACTCCACCCAGGGACCGGACCATCCGGTGCCGCCGCCGTAGCTGTTGGCGACCAGGTGCGCGGCACCCGCGTATGCGACCTGGTTGTGCGTGACAGAGCCGTGCAGCACGATCATGTGCTCCGGGACGTCGTCGAAGACGCGGACGTTGGAGTCGCTCGTCTCGAAGGCCTCGAACAGGTCGGCGATGCTCTGCGGGCTCGTCAGCTTGTCGACGTCGATGAGCTGAGAGCCGCGGATCTCCACCTCATACTCGACGGCGTCGCCTGCCGAGGCGACCGCGCGATCGGCGCTCTTGAAGACGACGATGTCGTCGGAGTCTGCGACGGCCGGCGCCGCGGAGATCGCGGCGATGCCGAATGCGAGCGCACCTGCGCCCGTTGCGGCGAGGGCACGTCGCGCACGAAGCACTGAACCGAACATGGTGATTCCCCTCATCGGACCGCCCTTCACAGCGGCGTGAGTGTGACGTTAGTCACATCTTGCCGCTCTGGCTACTGCTGTGCATGCATCTTCTTCCGCGAGCCTCCGAGCACGGTCATTCGCCCTGCATTGCGCTCTCGGCGCAACTTTCCCCCCGAACAGGACAAGCCGGACAAACCGTGCCTACGGTGGCGGGAGGAGACACCAGGTCTCCCCGACCAGGAGGTGCACCATGCCCACCGCACGCAACAGCATGGAGGTGGCCGTCCCCCTTGAGACGGCCTACAACCAGTGGACGCAGTTCGAGACGTTCCCCGAGTTCATGGAGGGCGTCAAGTCCGTCACCCAGACCGACGACGTGATGACGCACTGGGAGTTCTCGCTCGACGGCGTCGCTCGCGAGTTCGATGCAGAGATCACGGAGCAGGTGCCCGACAGCCACATCGCGTGGCGCAGCATCGGCGAGCTCCAGCAGGGCGGCCGTGTCGAGTTCGAGGACCTGGGCGACAACCGCACCAAGGTCACGCTCACCGTCGACTGGGAGCCGGAAGGCTTCGTGGAGAACGTGGGCTCGCTGCTCATGACCGACGACGCCCTCGTCCTGGTCAACCTGCAGAAGTTCAAGCACTTCATCGAGAAGCGCGGCGCCGAGGAGGACGGCTGGCGCGGCGAGATCCACGGCGGGGAGCGCACCGCGCGCGACCCCGACGGCCGTAGGTAGCGAGCGGCTAGACCGCCGCGACCTCGGCAGGCTCCGGAAGCGGCTCGACCGTGAGTGAGTCGGCCGGGGACGCCGCGTCGCCCGCGATCTCGCGGGCCGTGAGCTCGTCGGCGATCGGGGCATCGGCGACCGCCTGAGGCGCGTGCGTCGGCTCGCCGAGCTTGAGCACCACCACGCCCGCCAGGACGAGGACCGCGCCCGCGAGCTGGATGGGTCCGGGCGCCTGGCCCAACAGCAGCCACGCGATGAGCGAGGCCGACACCACCTCGGAGAGCGCGACGAAGGAGCCCAGGCGGGCACCCAGGCGGCGCGTCGCGGCGATGCCCGCGACGTACGCGACGGCTGCCGTGACGACGCCCAGCAGGACGACCGCGAGCCACACCGGCATCGAGAACGGCACCAGGTGGATGTCCCCGCCCGCCGTGGCGATGGGGAGGATCCCGATGGCCGCGGCCAGGTCGAGCACGACCGTCGCGACGAGCAGACCCGCGGCCGCGAGCGTCAGCGGCGGAAGGGGATTGCTCGTGTCTGCGGAGATGATGAAGTAGACCGTCGCGCCGACCATCGCGGCGAGCGCCCAGCCGATGCCGGCGAACGACACGGGGCCGCCGCCCACGACGTTGAGCAGGAGCACGAGTCCGACCATGGCGATGGCGGCGCCTGCGGTGGTCAGGCGTGTGGGACGGACACCGTGGCGCGCCCACAGCCACACGATGACGGCGACGGGCGCCATGTACTCGACCAGGAGCGCGACGGACACGTCCAGGGTCTGGACAGCCATGAAGTAGAACAGCTGGGCGCCCGCGACGGCGAACAGGCCGTAGGCGACGATGCTCCCGACGGCCTCGCGCAGGAGGTGCCACTGGCCGCGCAGGGCGATCGCACCGGGGACCGCGAGCGCGACCGCGGCGATGCCCACGCGGAAGAGCACGGCGGCGCCAGGGGTCCAGCCGGCCTCCATGAGGCCCTTGGCAAGGCTGCCGGAGAGCGCGAAGGAGGCCGCGGCGATGAGGGCGAATGTGAGCCCCGATGCGAGCCGCGGCCGGAAGCCGTCATGAGTCATAGGGGCCATGACTCGTTACGATAATCCCGAACCTGGTAATGTGTCAACATGGTCTTCGCTCATGACACCGCCGATGCGCTCGAGGCCGCCGTCTTCCTGTCGAACTCGGAGCTCGAGCCCGACACGCTGACGACGTTCGAGCAGCTCGTCGCGTTCTACGAGCGCTTCGAGTACACGGGCGCTCGCCCCACGCCCGCCGACCTCGAGCCCGTCCGCGCGATCCGCACTCCCCTGCGTCGCCTGTTCCTGTCCACGCGCGACGAGGCGGTGCCGATCGTCAACGAGATCCTGCGCGAGCAGCGCGCGCTGCCTCAGGTGGTGCGCCACGACAAGATGGACTGGCACATCCACGCGACGACCTCCGACCGGCCGCTCGCCGAGCGCCTGCTCGTGGAGACGGCCATGGCGATGATCGACGTCATCCGCGCCGACGAGATGAAGCGCTTCTCCCACTGCGCGATGGAGGACTGCGAGGGCGTCGTGTTCGACATGTCTCGCAACCGCTCCAAGAAGTACTGCACGCTCACGTGCACCAACCGCGCGGCACAGACGGCGTTCCGCGCGCGCCAGGCTGAGGAGGCGACGGCCTGACCGGGCGTCTCTGGCACGCGACCCCGGCATCGGCGCCCGGCGAGCCGCGCACCTCCCCCGGCAAGCTGTACACCGTCCCCGGCAAGTCGCGCATCGACCCCGCCATCGGCCCTTGTCGCTCTGCCCCCCTGGCGGCGGCGTGGCCGTGCGCATACCCTGAGCACATGGCGGCAGACACGAATTCGTCGGCCTTCAGCGCCGAGGAGAAGGCCGCGATGAAGGAGGCCGTCGCCGAGGCGCGGCGCGCCAAGCGCGCTGATGCCGCCGCCGCCGATGCCGCCGCGTGCGCGGAGAAGATCGCGGAGATGGCGCCAGAGGACCGAGCCTTGGCCGAGAAGGTGCGCGACATCGTCACGTCCGTCGCGCCCGACCTCGCCCCGCGCACGTTCTACGGCATGCCCGCGTGGTCAAAGAACGGCAAGGTCGTGGTGTTCTTCCAGGCTGCCTCGAAGTACAAGGTGCGGTACGCGACGCTCGGCTTCCAGCCGGATGCGCATCTCGACGACGGCAACATGTGGGCCACATCGTTCGCCGTGACGGCGATCGGCCCCGCGGAGGAGAAGCTCATCCGCGAGCTCGTGGAGCGCGCCACCAGCTGACGGCCGCCCGCACAGCCCTGCTCACCGGAGGGCCCCGTCGAGCACCCTCCCCGACGCCACCCCGCGCCACCCACGTTCGTTTCCACTGGTGCGAGTGACGGCTGTGACTCCCGATGCCGCTGAGACGACACCACACGCCCCACCCGTCACTCGCGTCACATCCACCAGTGGGAACGCGCGCGCCAGAGGAGACGCGCGCGCCGAACGGCTCCTCCCGTGCGTCCACCACCAGGAACACGCCCATACTTGGTGCAGCGCCGCATCGAGGAGGTACGCATGCGCATCGTCGTCATCGGAGGCTCACGGGGCACGGGACGCGCGCTCGCCGCGCTCGCCGTCGCCCGGGGTCACGAGGTCGTGGCCGCTTCCCGCTCCGGCACAGGCCACGACGGCGCATCGGCCGTAGCCGTGGACGCCGCCGACGCCGAGGCGCTGCGTCCGATGCTGCGGGGCGCCGATGCCGTCGCCGTCACCGTGGGCCCCACCAGGGGCGCCGAGCGTGCCCGCACCGCCGTCACGCGAGCCGTCGTCGCGGCGCTGGCGGCCGAGGGGGTGCGACGGATCGTCGTGCAGTCGAGCACGGGCGTCGGCTCCTCCATCGAGCATCTCCCCGCGCTCCTGCGTCCCGTGATGAGGAAGCTGCTCGACGACGCGCTCGCCGACCACCTCGAACAGGAGGAGGCCGTGCGCGCCTCCGGGCTGGCGTGGACCATTGTGCGCCCGACCGGACTGAAGAACGGCTCGGCGGACGGCACGGTCATCACCGTGCTCGAGGGCGAGAAGGGGACGGTCAGGGGAACGATCACCCGGGAGCGCCTCGCGGCCTGGATGCTCGACGCCCTGGAAAACGATGCGCTGGCGGGCAAGGCCGTGAGCATCAGCGCCGCGTAGCACTCGCGCAGGAGGGCCACCGACACTACCGTGAGGGGACGGCTTCGAAGGAGGGGAGACCATGGCGGTCAGGCTCGATCTCAACATCTCGCTCGACGGCGTCGCAGCGCCGGAGGGCGGCACGCCGGAGAAGCCCTTCGACGAGGACTGGGCGCTCCTGACCCGGCACTACACCGCGACGCGCACCTTCCGCTCGCGCGTGCTGCACGACGACTCGGGGGCGGGCACCACCGGGGTGGACGACGCCTACGCCCGGGCCTACTTCGAGAGCGTGGGCGCGGAGATCATGGGCGCGGGCATGTTCGGCCTGAAGCTCTATGGCGACAACCCCGAATGGAAGGGCTGGTGGGGCGACGAGCCGCCGTTCGGCATCCCCGTCTACGTCCTCACGCATCAGGGACCGCGTCCGCCTCTGGAGTTCGCCAACGGCACCGTCTTCCACTTCGTGGAGATGGGATACGAAGAGGCGCTCGAGCGCGCCCTCGCCGATGCCGGCGACAAGGACGTGCGCATCGGCGGCGGCGTCATGGTGGCGCGGGAGTACCTGCGACGCGGGCTCGTCGACCGCGCGCACCTGGCGATCTCGCCTCTGGTCCTGGGGCGCGGCCTGAACCTCTGGGACGGGCTGCGCGGCGTCGAGGAGCACTACTCGGTGAGCGTCGAGCCGGCGGAGAGCGGCGTCATCCACCTCAACCTCACCAGGGGCTGATTCACCGACACCCTGTCAACAAAAAGACTACACTGTATTGGTGAACACCCTCTCGGATCGCTATCACCGCCTGCGCTGGTGGGGCCTCGCCGCGATCTCGCTCGGCGTCGCGCTCATCATCATGGACTCGACCATCGTGTCGGTCGCCATCCCCAGCATCATCGAGGACCTCTCCCTCACCACCACTCAGGTCCAGTGGGTGCAGGAGGTCTACACCCTCGTCTTCGCCGCCCTGCTCATGGTGTGGGGCGTCACGAGCGACCGCCTGGGCCGTCGCCGCCTGCTCATCATCGGCCTCATCCTCTTCGTCGGCTCGAGCGTCCTGTGCGCCTTCGCGCCCACGGGCGGCTGGCTCATCGCGGCGCGCGCCCTGCAGGGCGTGGGCGGCTCGATGATCCTCCCGACCACCCTCGCCCTCCTCAACGCGACCTTCCGCGGCCCCGAGCGCGCCATCGCGTTCGCGGTGTGGGGCTCGACCATCGGCGGCATGGCCGCCGTGGGCCCGGTGCTGGGCGGCTGGCTCACCTCCTCCTTCTCGTGGGAGTGGGCGTTCTGGATCAACCTGCCGTTCGGCCTCCTGGTCATCGCGGGCCTGCTCTTCGCCGTCCAGGAGTCGCGCCAGGCCGATGCCCGCCACTTCACCGACTGGGTCGGCGCCCTCCTGTCCGTGCTCGGCTTCGGCTCGCTCGTCTTCGGCCTCATCGAGGGTCGGGCGTACGGCTGGTGGACCGCCACGGACGACGCACCCGTCACCTTCGGCTCCATCAGCATCATCCCCGTGCTGTTCGTCGCCGCGGCCGTCCTGCTCACGCTCCTCGTGGTGTGGGAGAACCGCCGGGTCAAGGCCGGCAAGACCGTGCTGCTCGACGTGACCCTGTTCCGCATCAAGTCCTTCGCCAACGGCAACGTGACGGCGCTGACGGTCTCGCTCGGCGAGTTCGGCATCATCCTGTCGCTGCCGCTGTGGTTCCAGTACGTGCGCGACATGGACGCCCTGCACGCGGGCCTCTCCCTCTTGCCGCTGGCCATCGGCTCGTTCCTCGCGAGCGGCTCGGTGCACTCGATGTCCAAGCACCTGAGCCCCATCCAGATGGTCCGCCTGGGCCTGACCATGGAGATCCTGGGCCTCATGGCGCTCGCCATCCTGCTGCGCCCCGACTCGTCCGGCTGGGTCACCGGCGTCCCGCTGCTGGTCTACGGCATGGGCGTGGGCTTCGCGACCGCACAGCTCACCCAGGTGATCCTGTCCGATGTCCCGGTCGAGGAGTCCGGCCAGGCGTCGTCGACGCAGTCGACGTCGCGTCAGGTGGGCTCCGCGCTCGGCATCGCGATCCTGGGCACCGCGCTGTTCACCACGCTGCGTGCCGGCACGGAGTCTCGCCTGTCCGAGGAGATCGCGGCGAATCCACAGGTGGGCGAGCTCGTCAAGGGCGTGTCCGACTCCGCCGGCGCGCTCATCGCCGAGCTGTCCGCCAATCCCGCGACCGCGGCGATCGCCCAGGCGGCCCGCGAGGGCCTCACACAGGGCGTCTCCGTGGCCGCGTTCGTGGGAGTGTCCGTGCTCGTCGTGGGCTTCCTCACGACCATCCCGCTGGCACGCCAGCAGAAGGCCGCGGCGGCCGAGCGCGCCGCGAACGCCGAGACCACGGAGTGACCGCCTTCCGTTTCCGCTGGCCGATGTGACTGACGGCGGCCGCGTCCGCGCAGCACCGCCGAGTGACCGCCTTCACTTTCCACTGGTCAAAGTGACCCATGGGACGCCCGATGCTGCTGTGCCGGCATCGGGCGTCCCTCACGTCCCATGCGTCACATGCGCCAGTGGGAACGACAGGGCTGAGGGATTCTGACGTCGGGCCGCTCGTGGGAACGACGGGAGGGTCGTGGAGGGCTCTGAGGTCGGGCAGCCGGTGGGGACAGCTGGCGGCCTGAGCGGACGACGGGCCGGGCGTGCCGTCAGACGGCTTTGGGCGCGCGCAGCGCGCCCAGCGCGAACAGGATCGCGGTGACGTCCACGAGCTCCTGCGTGAGCGCTCCCGCCACGGCCGGGATGTAGCCGAAGGCCGCGATCAGCATGAGCGCGATGCTCAGCGTGATGCCCACCCAGATCGCCGTGTAGGCAGTGCGCAGCGTGTGCCGCGCGATCGCGACGGCATCGAGGACTCCCTGGAGCGAGTCCTTGAGCAGCACCACGTCGGCGGCCTGGCCGGCGGCGGTGGCGCCGCGCGCGCCCATGGCGACGCCCACATCGGCCGCGGCGAGAACGGGAGCGTCGTTGATGCCGTCGCCGACCATGATGACCGGACGCGGCTGAATCTGTGCCGCAAGCTGAACCTTCTGAGCGGGAAGCAGCTCCGCGTGGACGGTGTCGATGCCGAGCTCGGCCGCGACGTGATCCGCCGTTCCCTGCCCGTCGCCGGTGAGCATCGCCACCGACTCCACGCCGCGACGGCGCAGCGTCGCCACGACATCGCGCGACTCCCGGCGAGGGCGGTCGGCCAGCAGCAGCGCCCCCGCAAAGGCCCCGTCGACCGCGACATATGCCACGGCCTCGCCGGCTTCGATGGAGACCCGCTCGGCCTCGGGCGCGAGCTCGGCGATGTAGCGGAGCTTGCCGACCGCGACGCGCCGTCCGTCCACCGTGCCGACGATGCCGTTGGTCGCGTGCTCCTGAGCGTCGGTCACGGCGGGCAGGGCCATGCCGCGCGCCTCGGCGGCCTGGACGATGCCCGCGGCGAGGACGTGCCCTGAGTACCGTTCCACGGCCGCCGCCAGGCGCAGCAGCTCGTCGGCGTCGAACCGGGCGACAGGGAGGACGCCGGTGAGCTCGGGGCGGCCCAGGGTGAGGGTGCCCGTCTTGTCGAAGGCCGCCGAGCGGGCGCGCGCGAGCTGCTCGATGACCGCGCCGCCCTTGACGATGACCCCCGCGCGAGCGGAGCGCGACAAGCCGCCCAGGAATGCGACGGGAGCGGCGATGAGCAGCGGGCACGGGGTCGCGAGGACGAGCACCTCGGCGAAGCGGGCCGAGTCGCCGGAGATGCCCCAGGCCGCGCCGGCGATCACGAGCGAGACGGCGGTGAACGGCACGGCGAAGCGGTCGGCGAGGCGCACCACCGGGGCACGCGACTCCTGCGCCTCCTGCACGAGCGCCACGATCCGCTGGTATTGACTGTCCTCCGCGACATGCGTCGCGTGGATCTGGATCGCGCTGGGCCCGTTGGTCACGCCGGAGAGGACCTCCTCCCCTGCCTCGCGCGCGACGGGAATGCTCTCCCCGGTGATGGAGGACTCGTCGAAGGAGGCTGACGCGCTCAGCAGTGTGCCGTCGACCGGGACCACCTCGCCGGGGCGCACGAGCACCACGTCGCCCACGCGCACCTGGTCCACCGGGACGTCGGCGATGTCCTCGTCGGGCTCACCGGGGGACGTGACGCGGTGCGCCATGCGCGGCGTGCGGTCGAGCAGCGCGCTGAGCTCGCGCGCGGCGCGGCGGGTGGCGACGTCCTCGAGGACCGCGCCGCCGAGCAGCATGACGACGATGATGAGCGAGGCGATGTGCTCCCCCACCGCCAGCGTCGCGACCATGGCGACCACCGCGAGGATGTCGAGCCCGAACTCGCCTCGGATGACCGCGCGGATCATGTCCACGAGAGTCCAGAAGATGACGATCACGACGAAGCCCACAGCAACGGCCCGGCCCAGCGCCGGGGAGCCCGAGAAGTGCAGGACGAGCACCGCGGCGAGGGCGATGAGCGCGGCGGCGAGGTTGAGATAGCCGGCGACGGATCGGGCACGCGCAAGCAGGCTCGGCTGCGCGGCAGGCGTGGGCGGCGGCGCGGTTGCGGCCGATGCCTGAGTGCTCACACGGCCATCATCCCTGCCACGGCGCCTTCGCGCCCGGGATGAGGGTCTTGGTCGGCGCCGATGGCGAACCCAGGCCGTGCGGGCGGGCGGGTCTCGCTCCTCGCCGCATGAGCGGGTCTCGCTCCTCGCCGCATGAGAAGGGCGATCACGCTGAGCGTGGGTGGGCAGCAGCATCCTGCCTCCGGCACCACCGGCGGCGAGGGCGGTGACGGCGGAACGGTGACTATCAGTGGCGGCACCGTCACCGCAACCGGCGGGGCAAACGCGGCCGGCATCGGCGGCGGGTTCGGCGGTGACGGCGGCGACGTGACTGTGACCGGCGGCATCGTCACCGCCGCAGGTTCGGGCGGTGCGGCGGGCATCGGGTCGGGCTCCGGATTCGAGAGCCTCCCTGGGTCGCTGACCGTGGGCGGGCAGCAACTTCCCGACTCCGGCACCACGGGCGGTGCAGGCAGCGACAGCGGGGCGCCGACAGCGACCTTCAGCGCGAACCCCGCCCGCCCGTGGGCTTTGCTCGACGACAGCGAGCCCGGCGTCGCCGTGATCCAGTTCTTCTGGCAGACGACCTTCACGACCCACGAGGGCGACACCACACAGTTCGTGCCGGAGACGCCCGAGTCGCCCGTGACCCAGCCGCTGGACCCGGAACGCCCCGGGTACGTGTTCACCGGGTGGCGCGTCAGCATCCCCGACGGACCTGCGTGGGACTTCACCGCCCCGGTCACCGCGCACCTGGTCCTCGTGGCCGCGTGGGAAGCGGACGCGACCGAGCCCGCGCCCGTCGACACCGACGCGGACGCCGACGGCGCACTGGCTGACACCGGCACCGACCGCGCCGTCCTCGGCGCACTCGCTGCGGCTGCGGCGCTCATCATCCTCGGCGCCGCCGCGATCGCGACCGCACGCCGGGTCCAGGCCTGACGTCGCGCTGCGCCCTCGCGGACGGTCAGACGTTGAAGCGGAACTCCACCGCATTCCGGCACATACCAACCTCTTGTCACGACTGTCCACGGGCAGCGCACCACTGGAGTCCGCCCGGGCTGATCCAGCGTGGCGTTGTTCTTGCGTAGGTATCGAAGTCACTGCCGAACCGATCCCGGAGCAGCGCTTCCTCCACGGGGATCTGCAGTCGGTCGATGGCTGCGACGAACAGCATTGCGGCGAGCAATGCCATGGGCGACCAGCGCAGCAACGCATGAGAGATCAGAATGCCGGCCATCCCCACATACATCGGATTGCGAGTGACCCGGTTTGGCCCGGACGTGACGAGGGAAGCAGCGCCGACTTCGACTGAAATGACCGTCGTCCGCTGCCTGCGGAACTCAGCAATCGCCCCCGTGATGCTCCACACCGACCCTGCCAGGAAGATCCCCGCCAGCACGCTTGACGCTTTCGTCACTGGACGCCCTCTTCCCGACAGGCGTTGGATCGCGAGCACGGCGGCGGCCAAAGGGACCGGCGGCAAGGGCAAGCGCGACGCAAGCCTGTTCGGTGATGCATCGATCATCACCATCCCCCTTGTCTGTTCTCGTTGGCGCTCTCCTGCGTCGTCATGAGGCGACCTTCCGTGTGCGCGAAGCACGGAGGCCATTGAGGATGACAATGACCTCGGCGATCTCGTGGACGAGGACGACCGCCGCGAGTCCGAGAACACCGAAGAGCGCCAGCGGCAGCAATACCGCGATGATGAGCAACGACAGGAGGATGTTCTGGTTGATGATTCGTCGTCCCCGTAGTGCGTGATCCAACGCGCGGGGAATGAGGCGAAGATCATGGCCTGTGAAGGCAACATCGGCAGACTCGATCGCGGCATCCGATCCGGTCGCGCCCATCGCGATACCGATGTCGGAGGCGGCCAGCGCCGGGGCGTCGTTGATGCCGTCGCCGATCATCGCGACTGAGCCGTTCCTGGTCAGCTCGGCGATCGCGGCAGCCTTGTCCTCGGGGCGCAGCTCGGCGCGCACATCCTCGATACCGGCCTGTTTTGCCAGCGCCCTTGCGGTGCGGGCGTTGTCTCCGGTGAGCATGGTCACCTCGAAGCCTTGGGCAGCGAGGGTGCTCACGACTTCGGGGACCTCGGGGCGCAGCTCGTCACGCACGCCGATCGCGGCGACCGCCTTCCCCTCGCGGTGCACGACCACGACGGTCATGCCCTGCTCCTCTAGGCTCGCGACCTGGTCGCCGAACTGACCGGCGTCGAGCCAGCGGGGGTTGCCGACAGTGATCCGCGCCCCGTCCAGAGTCCCTTCGATGCCGTGCCCGGCCTGCTCGGTCACGCCGCCGGCTGCGGGGGCACCGGGGGCGGCGGCGGTGATCGCGGCAGCCAGGGGGTGGGTGCTGTGCTGCTCCAGCGCAGCTGCCCAGGCAAGTGCCTGGGCCTCCGCGACGCCGTCGACGGTGAGGACCGCGGTAACGGCGGGCTCGTTGCGGGTGAGGGTGCCGGTCTTGTCG
>QGUM02000046.1:0-14191 GCA_003242455.2 Actinomycetes bacterium | reverse complement strand
AGGAGAGGATGAGCATGGAAGAAGCACCTCCTGTCCGATCCGTTCGGGAGTGACCGAACCAGGAGCAGACATGAGAATCGGCATGCTGGTGAGCCCTATGGCGTCCTTGCGCGCCACCAGGCAGCTCGCCTCCGCGTTCCATCGCTACGTGCCGGCGGAGGTGACGCTCGTCGAGCTGCCGCTCGCCCAGGTGCCCATCCAGCCCCCGTACGACGACGCCCCTCTGCCCCAGGCGGGCACCGCGTGGAAGGCGCAGTTCGGACAGTTCGACGCGCTCGTCGTCCTGGTGCGGGCGCGAACCCGCTCTGTCCCCGGCCACCTCAAGATCGGCATCGACTGGGCGTCCCAGCCCGAGCAGGCGAACGCCTTGCGCGACATGCCGTGCGTCGTGGTCGCCGTGGGCGAGGGCCGACGCCCGAGCTTCCTCGCCCTTCAGCACGCGCGCACCGTCCTGTCCGATGCCGGGGCCAACGTCATGCGTCGCCCCGACTTCGCGCTCGTCATCCACCCCGAGTCCTTCGGGCCCGAGGGTGTCGTGACGGACCCTGAGCTCGCGGAGGGCATCACGGATGTGCTCCACTCGGCGGCCGGGTTCAGCGCGCACCACCGTCGCGCCGAGAGCCTCGAGCTTCCCGAGCTTCCGCCCGCGCCCCCTGCGCTCGTGCCGAACGCCCAGCGCACGCACGGCCCGGTGCTGTGACGCGGACCGGCGGCTCGCCTGTCGGTCGGCAGGCGCTCGGCGGTGAGCAGGCGCCCGGCGGTCAGTAGTCCGCCTGCGACCCCGGACCGACCGCGACGATGTTCACACCCTCGCCGCCCGACCGCAGCGATTCCACCTGACGCTTGACCAGATCGGTGTAGCGCCGGTTCGTCAGCACCTCGAAGCCGGCCACATGCGGCACGACGATGACGCCAGGGGCGCTCCACAGCGGATGCCCGTCGGGCAGCGGCTCGGGGTCGGTCACGTCGAGCGCCGCGAGGAGTCGACCGCCCTGCACCTCGGCCAGCAGGGCGTCGGTGTCCACGACCCGCCCTCTGCCCACGTTGACCAGCAGCGCCCCGTCCTTCATCGCCGCGAGGAAGCGGGCATCGGCGAGCTTGTCCGTCGTCTCGTCATGAGGCGTGACGAGCACCACCACGTCGAAGCCGCCCAGGATGTCCGGCAGGTCCGACGTCGCGTGGACCACCGTGCCGTCGGGCGCGGTGCGGGCCGTCCGCGCCACGCCCTCGACGATCGCCTCGCACGCCCGCATGCGCGCGCCGATCGCCGAGCCGATGGAGCCGTAACCCACGACCAGGACCTTCTTGTCCGCGAGCGACGGCGCGTAATAGAAGGGGTCCCACGTCTGACGACGCTGCGCGTCGAAAAAGCGCGGCAGCTGGCGCAGCGACGCGAGGGTGAGCAGCAGCGCCATCTCCGCCGTGCGGGTGTCGTGGACTCCGCGCGCATTGGCGAGCCGCACGCCGGCAGGCACGAAGGGAACGGCGTGCTCGTAGCCCGCGCTGGGGATCTGGATGACGCGCAGATGAGGGCACGTCGCGAGCCGACCGTAGACGCGCCGGCCGCCGGTCTTGTGCTCGATGCACGCCAGGGTCACGCGGTCGCGCACCTCGGGTGCGGGGTCCTCCAGGTGGGGGTCCCACACGACGACCTCGACGTCCTCGCCAAGGTCCCCGAGCGCCTGCGCCGCCTCGATGGAGGGAACGGAGACGGTGATCACGTCGCCAGTCTCGCACGGCGCGCACGGGCGCTCGGCTCACCCTGGACACCGGCGGGCGACGGCGCGCCCGATGCTCAGACGTCGGCCGGGAGGGTGAAGCGCCAGCCCTGGGCCAGCCGCTCGCTCACGACCGTCTCGACCGCCTCGACGCTGCCCGCACGGTCGCCGCCGCCGTCGTGCACCAGGACGATGTCGCCGGGCACCATGACCTCCCGCAGGCGCTCCACGAGCGTCGGCACGTCCTGGGTGATCCAGTCGCCGATGGCGCTGCGGACGGACAGCGGCTTCATGCCGAGCTCGCGCGCGACCTCCACGGTCACGCCCCAGCTGCCGTTGGGCGCACGCCAGTACGGGATCTCGACGTCGCCCACCACCGAGCGGATGATCTCGTTGTTGCGGACGAGGTCCGCGCGCACGCGATCCGCAGCCCAGTCGCCCATGTCGGCAAAGGAGGTGGAGTGATTGCACAGGACGTGCCCCTCCGCCACGATGCGGCGCAGGACGTCCGCGCCGGAGGGCCCGCGCTCGCTCGCCGGGGCCTCGATGCACTCCCCCACCACGCAGAACACGGCGGGCAGGCGGTGCTCGGCGAGGAAGTCGAGCAGGCGCATCGTGTCGCGGCCGTTCGGGCCGTCGTCGAACGTGAGGGCGCTGACGAGGCCCTCGCCCTGGGCGCGGAAGATGTGGTCGCTCTCGTCGACGTCCATGTCGACCTCTCTATGACAGGTGCCCGGATGGAGATGCCGGCCGGGGACGGGGGGTGTGGCGCCGAGAGCCGGTGCAACGCGTGCGGGCGGAGCCTTCGGCAGGGGCCTGCTCGGCAAGGGCTTATGTGGGCGGCGCGCCCGTGCTCGCGCGGACCACGAGCTCGGTGCGCATGCGGAGGTGCTGCTCGCGATCGCGCCCGGCGAGCAGGTCGAGCAGCATCGCCATCGCCTCGCGGCCCATCTCGCCCAGCGGCTGGCGCACGGTCGTGAGCGGCGGGTCGTTGAGCGAGGCCTCGGGGATGTCGTCGAAGCCGACGACGGACACGTCGCCCGGGACGTCGAGCCCCAGCTCGTGTGCCACGCGCGTGGTGCGCATGGCCGTCACGTCGTTGGCGCAGAAGATCGCGGTGGGACGGTCCTGGCGCTCGAGCAGCTCGCGGGCGCGCTGGGCCGCGATGTCGGGGTCGTAGCGCGACTCCGTCACGAGCGACTCGTCGACGTCCACGCCCGCGGCGGCCATGGCGTCGCGGAAGCCCTTCTCGCGCTCCCGGGAGGAGTCGAGCTCCTGACGACCGCCCATGAAGGCGATGCGTCGGTGGCCCAGGCCGAGAAGGTGCTCCACGGCGGAGACGGCGCCTCCGTAGGAGTCGGCGTCGATGGTCGGCACGTAGTTGGGGCCGTAGTGGGGGTCGATCGCCACGACGGGGACCACATTGTTGGGATCCATGACCGTGGGCGTGACCACCACCGCGCCGTCGATGAGCGTGCCGCCCATGCGCGCGATGGAGCGCCGCTCCCATCCCTGGGTCTCGCCGCCCGCGTGCGCGAGGAGCTCGTACTCGGTGGTGCGCGTCGCCAGGGCGCAGCCCTTGATGAGCTCCGCGGAGTACGGCTCGAAGCTCGCGACGAGGATTCCCAGGACGTTCGTCTTGTGCGAGCGCAGGCTCGAGGCGGAAAGATTGCCGACGTAGCCGAGCTCCTCGATCACCTGGTTGACCAGGTCGATCGTCTCCTTGGCGACGCCGTAACGGCCGTTGACGACCTTGGAGACGGTCGCGACGGACACGCCGGCGCGCGCAGCGACGTCCGACATCTTCACTCGCACACCCATCTCCATGGTTGGTCATGCTAGCGCCAAAGGGTCCGTTGCGAAAACGTTATCGATAACGATTGACGCGCGGCGGCCTGCAGTGCAAAACTCTCGCTGTTCGGCAAGGTCAACGACGACTGAAAGGACAGCCCATGGCGAACATGCGACGCGCCTCCGCATTTGCGGCGGCCGCAGCAACCTCGGCGCTGCTTCTTGCTGCGTGCAGCAACAGCACCGCTGAGACCCCTGCCACCTCCGGTGGCAACGGTGGCGACACCCCGGAGCCCGTCACCATCACGTGGTGGCACAACTCCGTCGCCGGCGACAACGGCGAGAACCCCCTCGGTGACCTGTGGCAGAGCGTGGCGGACGAGTACATGGCCGCCAACCCTCACGTCACGATCGAGATCGAGGCCATCCAGAACGAGGACCTGCAGCGCACCCGCATCCCCACCGCGCTTCAGTCCGGTGACGCCCCCGACCTGTTCCAGCAGTGGGGTGGCGGTGAGCTCGCGGCTCAGGTCGAGGCCGGTTACCTCATGGACCTGAGCGACGTCCTCTCCGCTGACATCGCCCGCCTCGGCGGTGGTGTGGCTCCGTGGCAGTACCAGGGCAAGACCTACGGTCTCCCCTTCCAGTTCGGCGTTGAGGGCATCTGGTACCGCAAGTCGCTCTTCGAGCAGGCTGGCATCACCGAGGAGCCCTCGACGATGGACGAGCTCAACGCCGCCGTCCAGAAGCTGAAGGACGCTGGCATCGTGCCGATCGCGGTCGGCGCCGGTGACAAGTGGCCTGCCGCCCACTGGTGGTACAACTTCGCTCTCCGCTCCTGCTCGAAGGACGTGATGCAGGCGGCCGGCACGACGTTCGACTTCTCGGACCCGTGCTGGATCGACGCCGGTGAGCAGCTCGAGGCGTTCCTCGCCACCGAGCCCTTCCAGCCGAACTTCACCTCGACGGCCGCCCAGCAGGGTGCGACGTCGTCGGCGGGCATGCTCGCCACCGGTGCGGCTGCGATGGAGCTCATGGGCCACTGGAACATCTTCGTTCTCGAGGGCTTCGCTGCTGACGACGCCGCCAAGGCTGAGCTGAAGGCCGACCTCGGTTGGTTCCCGATGCCTGCCACCAACGGCGGTGCTGGTGACCCGACCGCTGCCCTGGGTGGTGGCGACGGCTTCTCCTGCTACGTCGACGCTCCGAAGGAGTGCGCTGACTTCCTCGCCTACATCGTGAGCGACGAGGTTCAGAAGCGCTTCGCGGTCGAGGTCGGCGGTCTGCCGGTTGCTCCGGGCGCCGCTTCCTCGGTGACCAACGAGAACCTGCAGGAGCTCGCTGCCGTCGCCGGTGCTGCCGGCTACGTCCAGCTGTGGCTCGACACCACGTTCGGCCCGAACGTCGGTGGCGCGATGAACGACGGCATCGTCGCCATCTTCGCCGGCACCGGCAACGCCAAGGGCGTGGTCGACCTCATGGTCGCGGCTGCGGCCACTGAGTAATCCTCAGCAGCAACGAGACACCAAGAAAGCGAGGCTCCACGCGTGACCACGATGGAGACCTCGGGCAAGAAGGGGGGCCCCGTCGGCGGCGACACGTCGTCGGCGGGGCCCCGCCTTTCGGGCCCGGAGCAGATTCAGCATCACAAGAGCGACACCGTACGCAAGTGGGGTGAGGTCGGTCTCTTCGTAGGCCCGGCTCTCGTACTGTTCCTCACCTTCGTCGTGTTCCCGGTAGCCTCGGCCGCCCGGTACTCCCTGTACAAGTGGAACGGCATCAAGCAGTTCTCCGAGGCTGAGTTCATCGGCTTCGAGAACTACGCCCGCGCCCTGTGGGGCGGCAACGACCCGGCGACCAAGGACGCGTTCCTCACCGCCTACACCGAGCCCTTCTGGCAGGCGCTCAGCCACAACTTCGCGATCATCGCCCTGTCGATGGCGATCCAGCTGCCCCTGGCGCTGATCATCGCTCTGACGCTCAACCGTCAGTTCCCGGGCCGCAGCCTCGTGCGCGTCATCATCTTCGCGCCCTACGTGCTGTCCGAGGTCATCGCGGGTGTGATGTGGCTCATCATCTTCGACCCGAACGGATTCGCCACTGCTGTGGTGCAGAAGATCGGGCTCAGCATGCCCTCCGGAGGCTGGTTCGAGGACCAGACCTGGGGCTTCTGGACGGTGTTCTTCATCATCACCTGGAAGTACCTGGGCCTTGCGATCATCCTCTTCCTCGCCGGCCTGGCGGGCGTGCCCCAGGAGCTTCAGGAGGCCGCCTCGATCGACGGCGCGAACTGGTGGCAGGTGCAGTGGCGCATCAACGTGCCGCTCATCGGCCCCACGATCCGCGTCTGGGCGTTCCTGTCGATCATCGGCTCCATCCAGCTCTTCGACATGGTCTGGGTGCTCAACCGCGGTGGCACCACGGGCCAGTACGCGACCATCGCGAGCTTCATGATGCAGGTCGGCTACTTCCGCAAGGATGTCGGCTTCGGCTCCGCGATCGCCGTCATCATGTTCCTCATCTCTCTGGGCATCGCGCTCGCCTACATGGCGTTCGTGCTGCGCCGTGACAACGCCGCTGCCGGCGAGAAGGGCCGATGATCACGATGGCAACCGTTGACACCGTCGCCACCGGCGAGACTCGCACTTCCACCAAGCGTCGCATGCCCGTCCAGCTCGACGCGGGCACCTGGCTGTCGATCGTGGTCGCCGTCGTGGCGGTCGCGCTCACGCTGGGCCCGATCCTCTACCTCATCCTGGGCGGCTTCAAGACGCAGCAGCAGCTCACGGCAGACCCCGTGGGCCTTCCCAGCCCCTGGGTGTTCCAGAACTACGGCGACATCGTGTCGCAGCCGGTGTTCTGGAAGCAGCTGCTCAACTCGACGTTCGTCGCGGTCGCGACCACGGCCGGCGTCGTCCTGTTCGGCACCATGGCCGCCTACCCGCTCGCCCGCTACCGCTTCCGCGGTCGCGACGCGATCTTCGTGGTGTTCACCACCGGCCTGATGTTCCCGCTGACCGTGGCGATCCTGCCCCTGTACCTGCTCATCCGCGACTTCGGCCTGGTGGGCAACCTCTGGGGTCTGGTCATCCCGCAGATCGCCTTCGGCCTCGCGCTGACGATCATCATCATGCGGCCGTTCCTGCAGTCCATCCCCAAGGAGCTCGAGGAGGCCGCCTTCGTGGACGGCATCACCCGCGTCGGCTTCTTCTGGCGGATCCTGCTGCCGCTGGCCCGCCCGGGCATGGTGACCGTGGGCGTGCTCGCCTTCATCGGCTCGTGGAACGCCTACCTGCTGCCCCTGCTCCTGCTGACCGGCAAGGCGGACGGCATGACGCTGCCGCTCGGCGTCACGCAGTTCCAGGGACAGTACGCGTCCGCGACCACGTCGATCATGGCGTACACGTCGCTGTCGATGATCCCCGCCCTGGTGTTCTTCCTCCTCCTGGAGCGTCGCATCGTCGACGGCCTCACCGGCGCAGTCAAGGGCTAGGCGATACGCGTGACCTTGGAAGAGGTGCGCGAGGGCTCGCGCGTGCGCGACATCGTCGCGAACATGACGCTCGACGAGAAGCTGGCGCAGATCGTCGGGTTCTGGCAGGACGAGGCAGGAGACGTGGTCGCCCCGCTGCAAGGGCAGCAGGCGCAGACGTCTCGCCTCGAGGAGGCGATCGCCAACGGCCTGGGGCACATCACCCGGGTCTACGGAACCAACCCCGTGGACCCGGTGGAGCGTGCCTCGTGGCTGTGGGCGACGCAGCGGCAGATCATCCAGAACTCCCGCTTCCGCATTCCTGCCTTGGTGCACGAGGAGTGCCTCACCGGCCTCGCCATCTGGAAGGCGGCGACGTTCCCCACGCCCACCGCGTGGGGAGCCGCCTTCTCCCCCGAGCTCGTGGAGCAGATGGCAGCCGCCATCGGCGGCTCCATGCGCGAGCTGGGGATCCATCAGGGTCTTGCGCCTGTCCTCGACGTCATCCGCGACCCGCGCTGGGGCCGCGTCGACGAGTGCATCTCCGAGGACCCGTACCTCGTGGGCACCGTCGGCACCGCGTTCGTCAAGGGCCTCCAGGGCGCGGGCGTCCACGCGACGCTCAAGCACTTCGTGGGCTACTCGGGCTCGCAGTCCGGCCGCAACTTCGGCCCGGTCCACGCCGGTCCGCGCGAGCTGGCGGACGTCTTCCTCCCGCCGTTCGAGATGGCGATCAAGGACGGCGGCGTGCGCTCGGTCATGCACTCCTACGCGGAGGTGGACGGCGTCCCGGTCGCGAGCGACCCGCGCATCCTGACCGACCTCCTGCGCGACCAGTGGGGCTTCGACGGCACCGTGGTCGCCGACTACTTCGGCGTCGCGTTCCTGCACGTCCTGCACGACATCGCCGCCGACCTCGGGGAGGCCGCCGCGCTCGCCCTCGAGGCGGGCGTCGACATCGAGCTGCCCTCGGGCGACGCGTACCTCCAGCCGCTCAAGGCCGCGATCGAGGCCGGCAAGGTCCCCGTCGAGCTCGTCGACCGCGCGGTGGAGCGCGCCCTGCGCCAGAAGGAGGAGCTGGGCCTGCTTGACACGGACTTCACCGACGAGCCCCCGTCCTCCGTCGACCTCGACTCCCCCGAGCATCGGCGCATCGCACGCGAGCTCGCGGAGCGCTCGGTCATCCTGCTGGAGAACAAGGGCGTGCTGCCGCTGGCGGCATCGGGCAAGGTGGCCCTCATCGGCCCCAACGCCGACCGCCCTGCGGCGCTGTTCGGCTGCTACTCCTTCACGAACCACGTGCTCGCCAAGCGTCCCGGCTTCCCCATGGGCTTCGAGGCGCCGTCGGTGCGCGAGGCCGTCGAGGCGGAGTTCGGCGCCGATGCCGTGACGTACGTCGAGGGCTGCGGCGTGGACGAGCCCGACACCTCGGGCTTCGAGGAGGCCGTGGCCGCTGCCAAGGCCGCCGACGTCGCGGTCATCGTGGCGGGCGACCGCGCGGGCCTGTTCGGCCGCGGCACCGTGGGCGAGGGCTGCGACGTGGAGACCCTCGACCTGCCGGGCGTGCAGCGCGAGCTCGTCGAAGCCGTCGTCGCCACCGGCACCCCCGTGGTGCTGGTGCTCATGACCGGACGCCCCTACGCCATCGGCTGGGCGCTCGAGTCGTGCGCGGCGGTCCTGCAGACCTTCTTCCCCGGCGAGGAGGGCGCGAGCGCGATCGCGGGCATCCTGTCGGGTCGCGTGAACCCGTCGGGCCACCTGCCCGTGACGATGCCGCGCTCCACCGGCGCGCAGCCGTACACGTACCTGCACCCCAAGCTGGGCGGAAACGGCGACGTCACGAACGTGCCGGTCACGCCTGCCCGGCCGTTCGGCTTCGGCCTGAGCTACACGACGTTCGACTACGCCGACCTGACCGCCGATGCCGTGGCGCCGACCGACGGCGTCGTCAGGGTGAGCGTGACCGTGAAGAACACGGGCGAGCGCGCAGGCGAGGACGTCGTCCAGCTGTACGGCCGTGACGTGCACGCGAGCGTGACCCGTCCCGTGGCGCAGCTGCTGGGCTACCAGCGCATCGCGCTCGAGCCGGGCCAGTCCGTGACGGTGAGCTTCGCAGTCCCGACGACCCGCCTGTCCTTCACCAACCGCGACCTCGTGCGCGTGGTGGAGCCGGGCGACGTCGAGCTGTGGGTGGGGGACGCTGAGACCAGGGGGCTTGAGACCAAGGTCGAGCTTGTGGGCTCTGTGTACGAGGTGCCGGGCGACGCCCCTCGTGTGACCGCCGCTACCGTCGCCTAGGAGTGCTCATGTCTGGCGCATCGCCGCGTTCGCGCGGGGATCTTGCTCACCGCACCCTCACCCGGAAGGTCGTCGTCACCGACGCCTCTGGCGCTCCCCTGGCGGGCGTGCCCGTCACCGTGGAGCAGGTGCGTCACGCCTTCGGGTTCGGCAACATCGGCTTCGACTTCGTGGGCCTCGCCAACGGCGAGACCGGCGAGAACCGCTCGATGTTCGGCGGCGCGTCCGTGGAGACCGCCCAGCGCATCGCGGACCTGTGGTTCGAGCTGTACAACCAGGTCACGCTGCCGTTCTACTGGCGCGGGTTCGAGCCCGAGCGCGGCAAGCCCGACACGGTCCGCCTCCAGAACACGGCCCGCTGGTTCCAGGAGCGCGGCGTCGCGATCAAGGGCCACCCGCTCGTGTGGCACACGCTCGCGCCGCAGTGGCTCCTGCCCCTGAGCGACGACGCGGTCGAGAGGCTCATCGTCGAGCGCGTGACGCGCGACGTCACCGACTTCCGCGGGCTTGTCGACCACTGGGACGCGCTCAACGAGGCGGTCATCCTCCCCCGCTTCGTGGCCGAGGAGAACGCCGTCACCCGCCTGGCGCAGAAGCTGGGCCGCGCGGGCATCGGGCACCTCGCGTTCGACACCGCGCGGGCGGCGAACCCGGACGTCAAGCTCGTGCTCAACGACTTCATCCTGGACGACGAGTACGTCCGCGTGATCGAGGAGTTTCTCGAGGCCGGCATCCGGATCGACGCGATCGGCCTGCAGACCCACATGCACCAGGGCTTCCGCGGCGAGGACGAGCTGGGCGAGATCCTGGAGCGCTTCGAGGTGTTCGGGCTGCCGCTGCAGTTCACCGAGACGACGCTCGTGTCCGGCCACCTCATGCCCGAGCACATCGTGGACCTCAACGACTACCAGATCCCCGACTGGCCCACCACGCCCGAGGGCGAGGAACGCCAGGCTGACGAGATGGTGCGCCACTACCGCACGGTCGCCGCGCATCCGCTCGTCGAGTCCGTGACGTACTGGGGCATCGCCGACGAGGGCTCCTGGCTGGGCGCTCCGGCGGGCCTCATCCGCCGCGACGGCACTCCCAAGCCGTCCTTCTACGCGCTGCGCGACCTCGTCAAGGGCGAGTGGTGGGTCTCCCCCACCGAGCTCGTCACCGACGACGACGGCGCGGTGGAGATCTCCGGCTGGGCGGGCGCGTACGCGGTGAGCGCCCGCGGCTCGCGGGCCGAGTTCGAGGTCTCGGCGAGCGCAGACGCCCCGGCTACGGTGGTGCTGTGACGACCGCCACCGCGACTCTCCACCCGGCCTTCCGCATCGGCCGCGTGAACCGCCGCCTGTTCGGCTCGTTCGTGGAGCACCTGGGCCGCTGCGTCTACACCGGCATCTACGAGCCCGGACACCCCACGGCCACGCCCGAGGGCTTTCGCGGCGACGTGCTGGAGCTGGTGCGAGAGCTGGGCGTGACCACCATCCGCTACCCCGGCGGCAACTTCGTGTCGTCGTACCGCTGGGAGGACGGCGTCGGGCCCAAGGAGCAGCGCCCGCGCCGCCTGGACCTCGCGTGGCACTCGACGGAGACCAACGAGTTCGGACTCAACGAGTTCATGGCCTGGTGCCGCCTCGCGAATGTGGAGCCGATGATGGCGGTCAACATCGGCACGCGCGGCACCCAGGAGGCTGTGGAGCTGCTCGAGTACTGCAACATCCGCTCCGGCACCGCGCTGAGCGATCTGCGCCGCTCCCACGGCGTCGAGGAGCCGCACAACGTCCGCATGTGGTGCCTGGGCAACGAGATGGACGGCCCGTGGCAGGTGGGCCAGATGACCCCCGAGGGCTACGCCCGCTCCGCGCTCGACATGGCCCGCGTGATGCGCATGGTGGACAAGGACCTGGAGCTCGTCGCGTGCGGCTCGTCGGGGCGCTTCATGCCGACGTTCGGCGAGTGGGAGCGCATCGTGCTGGAGCACACCTGGGACGTCGTGGACTTCATCTCCGCCCACGCGTACTACGAGGAGGAGAACGGCGACCTCGCGTCCTTCCTCGCATCGGCGACGGACATGGACCGCTTCATCGACGGCGTCGTCGCGACCGCCGATGCCGTGGGCGCCAGGAAGCACTCGGACAAGAAGATCGCCATCTCCTTCGACGAGTGGAACGTCTGGTACCTCAACCGCCCCACAAACCCCATGCCCACGGGCGACGACTGGCCGGTCGCCCCGCGCCTGCTCGAGGACGTCTACACCCTCGCCGACGCCGTCGTCGTGGGCGACCTGCTCATCACCCTCCTGCGCCACGCCGACCGCGTCCAGGCCGCGAGCCTCGCCCAGGTGGTGAACGTCATCGGGCCGATCATGACGGAGCCGGGCGGGCGCGCCTGGCGCCAGACCACCTTCCACCCGTTCGCGCTCACGGCGCGTCACGCGGGCTCGGTGGTGCTGCGCACGGAGGTCGACTCCCCCACGTACACGACCGCCAAGCACGGCGAGGCGGCGCTCGTGTCCGCCGTGGCCACGTGGGACGAGGGGCGCGAGGTGACGATCTTCGCGGTGAACCGCGACACGTCCTCCCCGCAGGAGCTGCGCGTGGATCTCGCCTCGCTGGGCGCGATCGCGTCCGTGGAGGCCACGACGCTCACGGGCGACGACCCCTACGCGGTGAACACGGCCGATGCCCCGGACACCGTGGCGCCTCGCCCCGGCACGGCGCACGCGGACGGCGGCGCGGTGGTCGCCGAGCTGCCCGCGCTGTCGTGGACCATGGTGCGCGTCACCCTCGCCTGACCTTCGTTTCCACTGGTGGATGTGACCAGTGGGACTCCTGGGGCCGGCAACGCCGCCTCACGCGTCTCATGTGACCCTTTCGTCCCACGTACCAGTGGAAACGACGCGCGACGCCACGCGTTGCGAGGGCGGCGGCTCGGTGAGGCCTAGCCCTCCACGCCCGCGCGGGCGAAGATGATCTCCCGCACGCGACCGGCATCGGCCTGGCCCTGGGTGGCCTTCATGACCGCGCCGACGATGGCGCCGGCCGCCTGGACCTTGCCCTCGCGGATCTTGTCCAGCACGTCGGGCTGAGCGGCGAGCGCGGCGTCCACGGCGGCCTCGAGCGCGGAGTCGTCGGAGACGACCTTGAGTCCGCGTCGCTCGACGACCTCGCGCGGCGAGCCCTCGCCCGCGAGCACGCCCTCGAGCGCCTGGCGCGCGAGCTTGTCATTGATGTCTCCCGAGTCCACGAGGGACTGCAGCTCCGCGATGTGCTCCGGGGTCACCGGCAGCTCGCCCAGCGCGACCTCGCGCTCGTTGGCGGTGCGGGCCAGCTCGCCCATCCACCACTTGCGCGCCGCCTGGGGAGCCGCGCCCGCGGCGACCGTCTCCGCGATGAGGTCCACGGCATCGGCCGCGACCACGTCGCGCATCTCGAGCTCGCTGAAGCCCCACTCCTCGCGCAGGCGCGCGCGGCGCTTGGCAGGGTGCTCGGGGATGGTGGCGCGCAGCTCCTCGATCCATGCCGGGTCCGGCTCGACGGGAAGCAGGTCAGGCTCGGGGAAGTAGCGGTAGTCCTCCGCCTGCTCCTTGGAGCGGCCCGGGGTGGTCTCGCCGGTGTCCTCGTGCCAGTGGCGCGTCTCCTGCGTCACAGCCTGGCCCGATGCCAGCAGGCTCGCCTGGCGGGCGATCTCGAAGCGGATGGCCCGCTCCACGGCCCGCAGCGAGTTGACGTTCTTGGTCTCGGAGCGCTTGCCGAACGGCACGGCGTCCTGGTCTTCGCCCGGGCCCGCCTTGGGGCGCAGGGAGAGGTTGACGTCGGCCCGCAGGCGGCCCTGCTCCATGCGGCCGTCGGAGATCCCCAGCGCCCGGACGATGTCGCGGATGGTCGCGACGTAGGCACGAGCGACCTCGGGGGTGCGGGCGCCCATGCCGGTGATGGGCTTGGTGACGATCTCCACGAGCGGGACGCCGCCGCGGTTGTAGTCGACGAGCGAGTAGTCCGCGCCCTGGATGCCGCCGGAGCCGCCCACGTGGGTGTTCTTGCCGGCGTCCTCCTCCATGTGGGCGCGCTCGATGCCGATGCTCACCACGGTGCCGTCGTCCAGGACCACGTCGAGCGCGCCCTCGTAGCACGTGGGCTCGTCGTACTGGCTGATCTGGTAGTCCTTGGCGAGGTCCGGGTAGAAGTAGTTCTTGCGCGCGAAGCGGCTGGACTCGCGGATCGAGCAGCCGAGCGCCAGGCCGAGCCGGATCGCCGACTCGACCGCCTTCTCGTTGGTGACGGGCATCGAGCCGGGAAGGCCCAGGCACACCGGGCACACCTGGGTGTTGGGCTCGGCGCCGAACTCGTTGGCGCAGCCGCAGAACATCTTGGTCTTCGTGTTGAGCTCGACGTGCACCTCGATGCCGAAGACCGGATCGAAGCGCTCCATCGCCTCCTCGAACGTCAGCGTGGTCATCGCTGAGCTCCCTTCGCAGCCACGGCCAGCTCCGGCGCCTGGGACACGAGCGGCCCGCCCCACTCGGCGACAAGGGCCGCCTCGAGGGCCGCGCCCACGCGGTACAGGCGGGCGTCCTCGTGCGCGGGCGCGAGGATCTGGAAGCCCACCGGCAGGCCGTCCTCCGGCGCGAGGCCCGCGGGAAGCGACATGCCGGGGATGCCGGCGAGGTTCGCGGGGATGGTCGCGACGTCGTTGAGGTACATCGCGAGCGGGTCGTCCAGCTTCTCGCCGAACCGGAACGCCGTGGTCGGCGCCGTCGGGGACACGAGGACGTCCGCCTGCTCGAACGCCGCAGCGAAGTCGCGCTGGATCAGCGTGCGCACCTTCTGCGCGCTGCCGTAGTACGCGTCGTAGTAGCCCGCGGACAGCGCGTAGGTGCCGAGGATGATGCGGCGCTTGACCTCGTCGCCGAAGCCCGCGC
>QGUM02000157.1:0-3220 GCA_003242455.2 Actinomycetes bacterium | reverse complement strand
CCTGGCCGGCATCCTGTACTTCTCGCTGCACGCCGGGCGCCCCCTGCTGCATCCCTGGCTCATCGTGGTCGTGCTCTCGATCACGGTTCCCGTGACGACGCTGCTGCTGGCGCGCGTCGCGCTGTTCCGCCGCCGCAGCGCGGGGGCCGACGACACGCCGCCGCCGCTCAGCACCCCGCCGAGCGCGTGAGGCGCGTTGCGGCCCATCGCGCCGCCAGCCGCGCCGGCCGATCGCCGTCACGTGCGTGAGCGCGGCGCCGCACCCCTACCCGCTCCGCGCGCGCGGGGGAACCACGAGCACGTCGCACGCCACCGCGCGCAGGACGTCGCCTGCGACGGTCCCGAGCAACATGTGCGCGAGTCCCGTCTGGGTGTGCGTCCCCAGCACGAGGAGATCGGTCGCCTCGCGCTCCACCGCCTTCTCGATGACGGTCTGCGGCGAGCCGTAGCGGAGGTCGAGCTTCCAGGCCGGGACGGCGTCCGCGGGCACCCGGGCGCGTGCGACTGCGTCGGCGAGCAGCTCGCCGAGCGCCCGCGAGGCCGAGAGCCGGAGCTCCGCCTCGCGCGCATCGAGATCCTCGAAGAGGCTCGGGTAGACGGCCCGGCGGTAGGGGTCGTCGAACGCGTGGATCACGGTGACGGCGGGACGGGGCGGGGGAATCACCCGGAGCAGCGCGTGGATCACGTGATGGGCGGCTCGATCGAGCTCGAGCGCGAGCGCGGGCCGCCGGTAGGGAGCCCGCGGCGGACGCCGGACCACCAGCACCGGGAGCCGGCCGTGCCGGATCACGCGCTCGGCCGTCGAGCCGAGCAGGACGTCGCGAAGGCCGCGCCTTTGCCCGCGCCCCATGACGATCAGCTCGGCCCCCTTCGCCCGCGCGCAGGCTGCGATCCGTGCGTCCACAGCGCCCACCTGCACGAGAGGCTCGACGCGCACGGGCAGCGCGCTGCGCAGGTCTCGGGCCGCGTCAGCCAGGACCTTCGCGGCGTCCCGCGTGGCGCGCCGCTGATCTCGGAGCGGAAGGCCTTCGGGGACCACGTGCTGCAGGGTCACGTGCGCATCCGCGGCGAGCGGCAGCCGCGCCACCCGACCCACGACGCGATCCGCCGCCGGCGTGAGGTCGACCGGAACGAGCAGCGAGCGCAAAGGCTTTGGCTCCGTCCGCCGGGTCGTGCTCGTGCGGCCGCGCTCCCGTCCGGCTCGCCCGGCCGGCATCGTCTCGTTCGCGTGCGCGGCCCGCGCGCCGCCCTTTCCCCTGGTCCTCACGATCCGATCCGCACGATCGGCTTGATCGCGACGCCGCGCTCGCTGTCCTGCGCCGCCCGGTCGATGTCCTCGAAGGGATGGAACTTCACGAGCTGGTCGAAGGGAAAGCGCCCCTGGCGATGGAGCTCGACCAGGCGCGGGATGAACAGGTCCGGAACGCTGTCGCCTTCGATGATGCCCACGATGCGCTTGCCGGCCGTCATCACGTCGTTCACGTCGAAGCTCGCCTCGGTGCCGAGCGCGGGCGCCCCGACGATGCCACACACCCCGCGGATCGCGAGCGCGTCGATCGCCTGACGCAGCACCTCCGGCCGACCGCTCGACTCGAGCGTGAAGTCGGCTCCGCCGCCGGTGACCTCTCGCACCGCCTCCACGGCGTCGGCCTCCCGACTATTCACGGTGTGCGTGGCGCCGAGCCGTCGCGCCAGCTCGAGGCGGGCAGGCACGACGTCGGAGACGACGATCGTGGTGGCGCCTGCCACGCTCGCCGCCATCACGGCGCTCAGGCCCACGGCCCCGCCGCCGAACACGGCGAAGCGGGAGCCCGGGCCGACGCGCAGCGCGTTCATCACCGCGCCGGCGCCGGTCTGGATGCCGCAACCCAGCGGGCCCAGCAGCTCGAGCGGCGCTTCGCGCGGCACCTTGACGACGTTGCGCTCGTTCGCTAGCGCGTGGGTCGCGAACGACGACTGCCCGAAGAAGTGGCCGTGCACGGGTCCCCGGGCGTCGCGCGTCGCCGTGCTCCCGTCCTCGCGGCCGCCGCCGAAGTTGAGCGGGTAGAAGCGCGCGCAGTAGGTCGCGTGGCCGCCCAGACAGGGCACGCAGCGGGCGCACCACATGTAGGTCAGCACCACCGGATCGCCGACGGCGACCTTGCGCACGTCGGCCCCCACCCGCTCGACGACGCCGGCCCCCTCGTGC
Organism: Actinomycetes bacterium; assembly: GCA_003242455.2. Taxonomy (GTDB): domain Bacteria; phylum Actinomycetota; class Actinomycetes; order Actinomycetales; family Demequinaceae; genus Demequina. The sequence goes on along the minus strand of QGUM02000157.1, from coordinate 1,032 downwards.
CCGAGCACGATCGGCAGCGGCACGTCGTAGAGCTGGTCGCGCGCGACCATGTCCGTGTGGCACATGCCGGTCGCGACCATCCGCACCCGCACCTCGTCGCGCCGAGGCTCCTCGAGCACGAGCGTCTCGAGCGCGAACGGACCGCCCTTCTCGCGCACCACGGCCGCACGGATCTCGAGCGGCATCAGGTGTCCTTTCCTTCCTCGAGGCGGATGCCCGACTTCCCGGGCGCCAGGATCCCGTTCGGGTCGAGCGCCCTCTTGAGCATGCGGTGGACGCGCCGCTGCACCGGACCGTAGGTATCGGCCACCTTGTCCATGAACGCCGTGTTCACGCGGTAGGTGCCGTAGCCCTCGGCCGAGAACGTGGTCAGCAGCTCGTCGAAGCAGGCGTAGGCGGCCTTCGTCATCTCCGGGTCGGTCTTGTCGAACAGCACGTCGACGATGTGGTGCATCTCGCGCATGCCGACGATGAACTCGCCCGTGTAATCCAGCCCGTGCTTGGCGAGGATGCGCTTGGTCAGCGCCATCTGCTTCAGCGTCTCGCTGCCGCGCGCCTGGGAGACCGGGGCGAACCACATCGATCCGCCGCCGCCGCGCCAGTTGTACAGGTTGAACTCGCGCAGGTCCATGTCCCCGCGCATCAACGCCGCGCGGTAGGCGAAGATGGGATCGCCCTTGCGGTCCTCTGCGGTCTGGATGCGCGCCTTGCGCATCTTCCCGAACGCCCGGGTGACCATCTTCCAGTGCAGGTCCACCTGCTCCTCGGTGCCGTAGAGCGCTGCGTACACGTTCCACGCGCCGAGCCCGTGGTCCTTCATGATGCGCCGCACGGCCTCGTCGGAAATGGCGCCGGGCTCCGTCCAGTAGTCGGCGCGCCTGGCGACGACGGGCGCGTCGTAGAGCGCGTGGGAGATCACGCACGCATTCGGGATCACGCCGGCGAGGCGCAGCGGCCGGATCGTGTCCACGATCTCGACGATCGCCTGCTCGTCGTCGAACTGGATCGAGAACGGCCTGTAGGCCGGCGGCG
>QGUM02000045.1:0-14506 GCA_003242455.2 Actinomycetes bacterium | reverse complement strand
GCGCGCGGCCAGCGCAGGGCGATCACGCGCGGCAACCAGGAGGGCTCCGCGCGCGGCCAGCGCCGAGGGATTGCGCGCGGCCAGCAGGAAGGACGCGCTCAGCCGGCGCTCGTCACCTCGAGCTCGAATCCCAGCTCGCGCAGCGGATCACCGGCACCTGCCAGCACGGCCGAGGCGTCGCCCGTGACCGATGCGACGATGCGCCGGCAGGTTGCGTCCACCGAGGCCGCCTCTCCCGCAGCGACGAGGATCTCCACGGCCTGAGCCAGAGAGGGACAGTCGCCGGGAACGCCCTCGAAGGTCACCAGCGGGGTCTCGACGACGAGGTGGGCGCGCGCGTCGGCCGCGGCGACGCGCGACGCGAAGGCGGCGACGGCCCGTGCGCTCGCGGCGGCGTCGAGGTCGTTGTCGTTCGTCGCCCAGTACACCGACACGTAGGGGGCCTGCGCGGCGGAGTCGAACCTCACGGCCGACCCCCGGGGCAGGCCCGCCGCGTCCTCCCACAGGGCGAGGGCAAGGGCGCGCTCGTCGGCCGCGACGCGTGCGTCGAAGGACCAGTGGACGCCGTCAGGGCGCTCATCCCACTCGGTGATCGAGTACCTGCCAAAGGTCCGCAGGGAGTCGAGCTCGTCGAGGATCGCCTGCAGCTCCTGCGCGCTCAGGTCGCTGTCCACGCCCACGGTCGCGGTGTAGACGGGCGCGAACGGGGTGCTCTTGTCGACCCCGATGTACGCGATCTCGACGCCGCTCAGCGCCTCCATGCGCTGCGCGAACACCTCCTCGGACAGGGGCGGTGAGCCGCAACCGGCGAGCATCACGGCGGCGACGGCCAGCGGGAGGAGCCTGAGTCTCATGCACGGACCCTATCGGCCCACGGCCGATGCTGATGCACCGGACGCGGTCAGCCCGCCCACGCCTTCGCACGCCGACCCCGCCACTAGACTCTCGCCCATGACTCTGCCGCTGCGCCCCGAGCTCGTCGGCCTGAAGCCCTACGGAGCGCCGCAGCTCGACGTGCCGGTCTGCCTCAACGTCAACGAGAACCCGTACGCGCCGCCGCCGTCCGTCGTGGACGCGATCACGGCTGCCGTGCACAAGGCCGCAGAGGGTCTCAACCGCTACCCGGACCGCGACTTCCACGCCCTGCGCGCCGACCTCGCGAGCTATCTGGCCGCCGAGAGCCACGTGGACTTCCTCGAGGTCAAGAACATCTGGGTCGCCAACGGATCCAACGAGATCATGCTCCACCTGCACCAGGCGTTCGGCGGGCCCGGACGGCGCGTGCTGAGCTTCGCTCCCACGTACTCCATGTACCCCGAGTACGCGCGCGACACGGTCACGGACTTCGTCACGCTCGAGCGCCGCGAGGACTTCTCGATCGACATCGAGGGCGCCGTGGCGGCCATCGCCGAGATCCGGCCGACGATGGTCGTCCTCGCGAGCCCGAACAATCCCACGGGCACCGCCCTTCCGCTCGAGCACGTCGTCGCCTTGTGCCGGGCGGCCGATGCGGTCCCGGGCGGGTGCCTCGTGATCGTGGATGAGGCGTACGGCGAGTTCCGTCGCAAGGGCGTGCCTTCGGCGGCGAGCATCCTGCCCGACCACTCCAACCTCGTCGTCACGCGCACGATGTCCAAGGCGTTCGCGCTCGCGGGCGGGCGCGTGGGGTATATGGCCGCGGCATCGGAGGTGGTCGACGCGTGCCGGGTGGTGCGCCTGCCGTACCACCTGAGCGCCGTGACGCAGGCCACCGCCCGCGCGGCGCTCGCGCACCACCGTGAGCTGCAGGCGCAGGTGGACGAGATCCGCGCCGAGCGCGACGCGACCGTGGCCTGGCTGCGCGAGCAGGGCTACACCGTCCCGGACTCGGACGCCAACTTCGCGCTGTTCGGCCCCTTCGAGGACCGGGACGCGATCTTCCAAGGGCTGCTGGACAGGGGAGTGCTCATCCGCGCCACGGGACCTGAGGGATACTTGCGGGTGTCGATCGGCACGCCGCAGGAGATGTCCCGCTTCCGTGCCGCACTTCTGGAGGTCACCGCATGACAGGCACACGCACGGGTCGGATCGAGCGCGCGACGAGCGAGTCGAGCGTCCTCGTCGAGCTCGATCTGGACGGCTCGGGCATCACCGACATCGACACGGGCGTGCCGTTCTACGACCACATGCTGACCGCGCTCGGCAAGCACTCGCTCATGGACCTCACCGTCCACGCGAAGGGCGACGTCCACATCGACTCGCACCACACGGTGGAGGACGTGGGCATCTGCATCGGCGAGGCGCTCAAGGAGGCGCTGGGCGACAAGGCCGGCATCTCGCGCTTCGGCGACGCCCTGGTGCCTCTCGACGAGGCGCTCGCCCAGTGCGTCGTCGACGTCTCCGGCCGCCCCTACTTCGTGCACACCGGCGAGCCTGCCGGACAGGCCACCCACCTCATCGGCGGCAACTACGCCGGCTCGCTCACGGGCCACGTGCTCGAGTCGATCGCGCACCACGCGGGCATCTGCGTGCACATGCGCGTGCTCGCGGGACGCGACCCGCACCACATCGTGGAGGCGCAGTTCAAGGCGCTCGCACGGGCGCTGCGCGCGGCGGTGGCGCCGGACCCCCGCGTCAAGGGCATCCCGAGCACCAAGGGCGCGCTCTAGCGGCGCCTGGGTCCCGGACAGGAGCAGCCATGGCGGACCACTCGAACGAGGACTTCACCGCGATCTTCTCGCCGATCCCCAACGGCAAGGTCAAGGCGGCGCTGTGCCAGCTCAACGGCTTCGCGGCGTCGGTGCTGGAGACGGCTGCGGGCACGCTCGCGATCCTCGACGACACGAGCGAGGGCCGCGGCGCCAAGGCAGGCGAGGTCGTCTCCGTCTATGCCCGCGACATGCACGTCATGGTGCTCGATCGACGCGGCGGCCAGCTGAGCGCCGACCTGTACTACGCGGGCCACCACGTGAAGTCCCTTCCGGCCGGCCTCGCGCTGTCCGATGCCCCGGGCGTGGTCCTGTCGCTCGCCTCGGGCGCTCAGACCATCGACGACATCGCCCAGACGCATCCGGACAAGGTGTTCCGCGCGCAGGGCTCCCGGTGGTCCGCGTTCTGGCAGCTGCAGAAGCTGGGCCGGGAGGGCCGCAAGGAGCTCGCCAAGCGGCAGGCGCCGGAGCACTAGGGCACCGCCCGCCACCGAACGACGCGGGGCGTGCGTGGACGGCCCGCCTAGACTTGCACGCGTGACTCAGCCCCTCGTGTGCGTCTTCGACTACGGCTTCGGCAACGTGCGCTCCGCCATGCGCGCGCTCGAGCACGTGGGCGCGCGCGTCGAGCTCACCCGCGACCGGGCGATCGCGGAGAGCGCCGCCGGCCTCGTCGTCCCCGGAGTGGGCGCGTTCGAGGCCGTCATGCGCGGGCTCGTGGAGGCGCGCGGCGACCAGATCATCGGCCGCCGCCTCGCCGGAAGCCGTCCCGTGCTCGGCATCTGCGTGGGCATGCAGGTCATGTTCGAGCGCGGGGTCGAGCACGGCATCGAGTCGCGCGGTCTGAGCCAGTGGCCCGGCACGGTCGAGCTGCTCCAGACCGATGTCGTGCCCAACATGGGCTGGGCTCATGTCGAGGCCCCCGCGGGCACGCGCCTGTTCGCGGGCGTGGAGCACGAGCGCTTCTACTTTGTGCACTCGTACGGCGCGCGCGCGTTCCCGCTGGGCACCACAGAGGACACCGGCCCGTTCGCCGCGCCGCTCGTGACGTGGTCCGAGGCGGGGGACGCGGCCAAGGGACGCACCGACCGCTTCGTCGCCGCTGTGGAGAACGGCCCGCTCGCGGCCACGCAGTTCCACCCGGAGAAGTCCGGCGAGGCCGGCCTGCACCTGCTGCGCAACTGGGTCGCTACGCTGTAGCCCGTGTCTGAAGCCCTCGCATCGAAAGCCCTCGCATCGAACGTGACCGACCTTCCCCGCCTCGAGCTCCTGCCCGCTGTCGACGTGGCCGACGGCCAGGCCGTCCGCCTCACTCAGGGCGAGGCCGGCTCGGAGACCAGCTACGGCGACCCGCTGTCCGCAGCGCTCGACTGGGTCGAGGGCGGCGCCGAGTGGATCCACCTCGTGGACCTCGACGCGGCGTTCGGTCGCGGCTCCAACGCCGCTCTGCTGGCCGATGTCGTGGCTCGCGTCAAGGACCGCGTCAAGGTGGAGATGTCGGGCGGCATCCGCGACGACGAGAGCCTTGAGCGCGCCATGGCGACCGGGTGCGCCCGGGTGAACCTCGGCACCGCCGCTCTCGAGAACCCTGAGTGGACCGCCTCGGCGATCGCGCGCTACGGCGAGCGCGTCGCGGTGGGCCTCGACGTGCGCGGCACGACGCTCGCGGCGCGCGGCTGGACCAAGGACGGCGGGGACCTGTGGGAGGTGCTCGCGCGCCTCGACTCCGAGGGCTGCGCCCGCTACGTCGTCACGGACGTCAAGAAGGACGGCATGCTCTCCGGTCCCAACGTGGAGCTCCTGCGCCAGGTGTGCGAGGCGACCGACCGGCCCGTCGTGGCATCGGGCGGCGTGAGCTCGCTCGACGACATCGCTGCGATCCGCTCGCTCACCCCGCTGGGCGTCGAGGGCGCGATCGTGGGCAAGGCGCTCTACAACGGCAACTTCACGCTTCCGCAGGCGCTCGACGTAGCCGGACGCCCGTAGGCGACGGTCTCGTCCGACGCCCGACGTACGGTAGTCGCATGGCTGAGCACGGCAAGGAGATCCCCGCGTCGATCTTCGCGGACGACGACGGCTCCGCCGATGCCGTCCTCGCCCAGGCCCTCATCCGCCATGCGAGCGGCAGGGCCCCGCTGAGCGACGTGGTGGAGGCCCTCGCCTACGCGCGCGTGCTCGTGCCCGTCATGGCCAGCGGCGAGCAGCGCATCATCGGCAAGCACGGCCTGGAGCAGGACCATGTCGCCTCCACGGGAGTCGTGGCGGTCGAGCTTCCCGATGGGCGTCGCGCGCTGCCCGTGTTCACCGACGTGGACGCGATGAAGGACTGGAACCCTGAGGCGCGGCCCATCCCCGCCGAGGGCCCGCGCGCCGCGCTCGCGGCCGTCGCGGAGGACTGGAGCGTCCTGCTGCTCAACCCGGCGCGCGAGACCGTGGTCATCCCCCGGCCCGCGGTGTGGGCGCTCGGCAGGGGAGAGGTGTGGCGTCCCGCCGTCTTGGGAGGGGAGGTCGACCCGGAGATCCGCGGGGCGATCCGCGACGCCGTGACGCTCGACGAGGTCCTGCTGGAGGCCGACGCGGTCCCGGGCACGCAGGCCGAGGTCGCCGTGGTGCTGGGGCTGGCACCGGGCCTGGGGCGCGACGAGCTGCACGCCGTGGTGGAGCGGGTGCAGGAGCAGCTCGCGGCGCTCGAGATCATCGCGGACCGCGTCGACAGCCTGCAGCTCAGGGTCGTGAGCGCGGCCTGAGAGCGCCGATGCGGGGGTGCCCGGGGGCAGGCGCCGACAGGACCGGGCAGGCGGCGGCTCAGCAGGGCGCCGGGTTCGCCTGCCACAGGCTCGGGTCGTCGAGCAGCTCCTTGAGCCATCGCACGTTCCACGCGCCTGTCCACTGCTCCGTGTCCGAGGCGTAGACGATCCCGATGACCTTGCCGTCCTCGTCGAACACGGCCGAGCCCGAGCTGCCGGGCAGGGTGTGCGCACGGATCGCATCGACGTGCTCGCCCGTGTCGAGCACGCTGTCGACCTCGGTGCGCACGAAGTAGCCGTCCTCGACGGTGAGGCGCTGGCCCTCGGGGTAGCCGACGATCGTCACCGGATCGCCCACGGTGAGCGAGCGGTCGGACAGCTCGGCGACATCGGCGAACTGCGCGTCGACCGTGACGATCGCGAGGTCCGCCACGGGCGCGACGAGCGAGTCGATCGCCACGTAGTCGCGGCCGTCGTAGGTGGTGACCTCGATGTGCGTCGCACCCTCCACCACGTGCTTGTTCGTGATGATGCGGCTCTCGTCGATGATGAAGCCGCTGCCGTTGCTCCAGCCGTCGCAGTCGGTCACGCGCAGGCGCACCGCGACGTGCTGCTGGGCGGTGAAGCCGTCGATCGTGTCCGGGCCGTCGAACGCGAGCGTCGACTCGACGCTCGGGATGGCCGTCGGCGGGAGCACGGCAGGCGGCAGCGGCGGCAGCACGCCGCACGATGCCGTGACGAGCGCGGCGGCGCCCACGCCCGATGCCGCCAGCAGGCGACGGAGAGGAGCCACGCTCACTCACCCGCCAGCTTCTCGTAGTAGGACGTCTGCACCTCTTGGCAGAACGCGTCGACCTCGGCGCGCACGGCGTTGGTGCCCTGGGGGAAGTAGAGGCTCGGGTTGGTCAGCACGCGGATGATCTCCTGGCGCTTGTCGGCGCACTCGATCATCGCCTCGACGGCGTCGCGCAGCGCCGCCTGAGAGTCGAGCGCGTTGGCCTCCTCGTTGGCGAGGTCGGTGATGCGCGCATTGGCGGTCTCGAGCTGGCTCTCGACCACCGCGAGGCGCTCCTCCATGGCGTCGCGGTCCGCGCGGTCCTGCGCGGCCAGGGCCTTGACCTCCTCCAGGCTCGCCTCGAGGTCGCTCGCGTACTCACGCCAGCCGTTGGTCACCACGACCATGTAAGCGGTCACGACGACCAGGGCGGCCGCGGCGATTCCGGCGAGCGTCGCCCACAGCCACCGGAGGCGTCGGCGGGGCGCGGGCGACGGCGTGGTCGGTGCCTGGTCGGCATCGGCCGTCCCGGCGGCGGGTGCGCCGGGCACGGCGTCGGGCGTGACACGCGCGCCGGTCACGGGAGAGTCCTGAGCGGCCGATGTGCCGGCGTCCACGGCCTGCATCGCGGTCGGCTCGCCGTCAGCTGGACTCATGCTCATCCTGACCCCTTGTGCATGCTGGAACTCCGCGCGTCACTCTATCGGGCGCGACCCTCGCCCTGAAGGAGGCTCAGTCGACGACGATGCGCTCGGGCGCGAAGCCGCCCGGCGTGGTGGGGCATTCGGTCGGCTGAGGCTGGAGCAGGCCCTCCTCGTCGAGCAGCGTGCGCAGCGTGGAGACGGGGATCATGAAGCTCTGCTCGGCGTCGTTCTTGGCGTAGATGACGCCCACGACCTCGCCGGCCTCGTTGAGCGCGGGCGAGCCGGAGGAGCCGGGCTCGACGGGAGCGGTGGTCGCGTACACGGGGCCGCTCGAGGCGCCCAGCGGGTCCGGAGTGGTGCCGATGACCATGCCCGTCACCGTCGTGAGCTGCCGTCCGCGCGGATAGCCGACGACGGTGATGGAATCGCCCTCGACCGGGTCGTCCGCAGCGAGGGTCGACCACGCGCTCATGGGCTCCTCGGACGTGACGATCGCGAGGTCGGCGACGGTGGTGACCGCGGCCGTCGTGATGGAGATGGTGCGGCCGTCGTAGGTGGTGACCTCGATCTGGCGCGAGGCCTGCACCACGTGACGGTTGGTGACGAGCGTGTACGGGTCCACCGCGAAGCCCGTGCCCGTCGTGAGGCCGGAGCAGCCGATGTTGCGCACGCGCACGGTCATGCGCTGGGCGGCGCTGAACCCGTCGGGGGACAGGGAGCCGCGGTCGATCTGCGGCGCGGCCACCGCGGTGGGCACGTAGTCCGTGATGAGCGGCTCGGGATACGTGGGCACGACGCCGCAGCCGGTGAGAGCCAGCGTTCCCGCGAGCGCCGCCGACGCGACGGCGCGCTCGAGTGCAGTCGTCACGGGGCGGGCCATCGTGGTCACTGCGTCAGGGCCTGCTGGAAGGTGACGTTGGCCGCGACGGCGCTGTCGCACAGGCGCTTGAGGGTCGCCTCGTACTCCGCGAGCTCGGCGGGGTCATAGTTGGCGGCGTTGCGGATGTACACGACGAGCTGCTGCTGGCCCTCGACGCAGCGGTTGAGCGCCGCGGCGACCGTGGATCCCATCGTGGCGAGCTCGCGCTGGCGGTTGATCTCCTGCACGTAGTACTGGACGTCGTCGCCGGTGCGGGCGTTGAGGTCGGCGAGCTCGGTGATGCGCTTCTGCGCCGTGGCGAGCTGCTCGGTGGTGATGTCGAGCTGCTGCTGCAGGCGGACCACCTCGGACTGCTCGGCGGCGAGGCGCTCTCCCAGGTCGTGGCTCGTCGCGTCGAGCTGGGCCACCTGGTCCTCCCAGGCGCGGCTGACGTCCCACAGGTAGACGATGAAGGCGATCGCGGCCACGAGCAGCATGCTCAGGAGCGTCGTGACGACGATCCAGCGCTTGCGGTGGCTCAGCGGGATGCGGTCGATGGGGGAGGTGCCGGTGCCCACGGGGGTGAGGACCGTGGTCTCCTCGTTCGACGGGTTGCGAATCGAGCCCGTCGACGGGCTCGGTGACTGCAGGCCGGCGCCCCCCGGCGGCGTGCTGTCGCTCATGGCTTACCTGACGGCTCCCGTGTATCTCTCGCCCGGGCCCTCGCCCGGGGCATCAGGCACCGGAGAGGCCTCTCGAAATGCCAACTGTACGCTTCGCAGCCCGTCTCGCAGAGCGCGTGCATGAGTGTCGCCGAGATCGGGCGCGGCGGCGGTCACCAGACCTGCGAGGGCGTTGATGATGATGCGCGCCTCGCCCAGGTCCTGGAGCTCCTCCCCCTCCTCGGCGAGGCCGCAGCGCAGGGCCGCGGCGGACAGGAGATGGACGCCTACGGTGGTGATGAGCTCGACGGCGCTGACGTCCGCGAGGTCGCGGGCGGCATCGGCGGCCGATGCGCCGGGCTGAGAGGGGGTCTGCGGGCTGGGCGTAGAGGGGGTCACGGTGCTATCCTCGTAGATCGACCGACCGCAGGCGATCCTGCGGTGTGCAAGTGGAGTCCACCTCCCACCCTAGGGCCAGACGATGGGCCGGGGTTCCGGTCGCGGCGGCGCACCGCTCGGTGTGCGACATCTCGCCGCGTCTGTGGTGGCCTCTGCTCGCATTCGGGCAGGGGCCTTCTTCATGAAGGCGTCTGCTCCCGGCGGTCGATGAGATCGAAGGAGCCGCCATCAACGAGCCGCGCATCAACGAGCGAATTCGCGTGCCTGAGGTCCGCCTTGTCGGCCCCCAGGGCGAGCAGGTCGGCATCGTCCGCATCGAGGACGCGCTGCGCCTTGCCCAGGAGTCTGACCTTGACCTGGTCGAGGTCGCACCCAACTCGCGTCCGCCTGTGGTGAAGCTCATGGACTACGGCAAGTTCAAGTACGAGGCTGCCGTCAAGGCCCGTGAGGCTCGTCGCAACCAGGTGAACACCGAGATCAAGGAGATGCGCTTCGGTCTCAAGATCAACGAGCACGACTACGAGACCAAGAAGGGCCACGTCCTCCGCTTCCTCAAGGGCGGGGACAAGGTCAAGCTCACGGTCCAGTTCCGCGGCCGCGAGCAGTCGCGTCCCGAGATCGGCCGCCGCATGCTCCTCAAGCTCGCCGAGGAGGTCGCGGAGTACGCGACCATCGAGAACATGCCGAGCCAGGAGGGTCGCCGCATGTCGATCGTCTTGGGCCCGCTGAAGAAGAAGGCGGAGGCCAAGGAGGAGCAGCGTCGCGAGCGTCAGGCCCGCGAGGCGGAGGCGCGCGAGGAGCGCGCCGCCAAGCGCGCCAAGGGCCAGGCCCCGGCCGATGCCCCCGCTGCGGCTGCCGCCGCGGCCCCGGCCGACGCGCCCGCATCGGCGCCCGAGGCCCCTGCTGCCGAGGCTCCCGCTGCCGAGGCTCCTGCTGCGGAGGCCAAGGCAGCCGCTCCCAAGCCCAAGGCCGCTCCCAAGCCCGCCGCCAAGCCCGCGGCGAGCACGACGGCCGCCAAGCCTGCCGCGAAGACCGCGGCCAAGCCCAAGGCGACGCCCAAGTCCGAGGGCTGAGACCACCGACAAGGTTTGCCGGACCAGCCGCTGCAGTCCGGAACACGTGCCCGTCCGCGGGCGAGGAAGGAGAGGGCATGAGCCCCAAGAACAAGACCCACTCGGGTGCCAAGAAGCGCTTCAAGCTGACCGGCACCGGCAAGGTGAAGCACAACTCCGCGATGAACGTGCACAAGTTCGAGGAGAAGCACAGCTCGCGCAAGCGCCGCGTGGCGATCGACGGCGTGCTTCCCGGCGGTGACGCCAAGACCATCAAGAAGATGCTGGGCAAGTAACCGCCCGTAGAGGACTGTGAAGGAGTAAGTCATGGCACGCGTCAAGCGGGCAGTCAACGCCCAGAAGAAGCGCCGCACCACCCTGGAGCGCGCTGCGGGTTACCGCGGCCAGCGCTCGCGCCTGTACCGCAAGGCCAAGGAGCAGGTCACGCACTCCCTGGTGTACGCGTACAACGACCGCCGCAAGCGCAAGGGTGACTTCCGCAAGCTGTGGATCCAGCGCATCAACGCCGCTGCCCGCGCGAACGGCATCACCTACAACCGCTTCATCCAGGGCCTCAAGGCCGCTGAGGTGGACGTGGACCGCCGCATGCTCGCCGAGCTCGCGGTGAACGACGAGGCGGCGTTCGCGGCCCTCGTCGAGGTGGCGAAGAAGGCGCTTCCCGCCGACGTCAACGCCCCCGCCGCGTAAGCGAGGCATCCAACAGTGACAGCACGCCCCGCCGGGCGCGGCCTGCGCGATCGGCTCTCCAACCCGAGGGCCGACCGCGTCAAGCAGGTCGCCGCCCTCGCGGGGCGTTCTGCGTCTCCGCGCGAGCGCGCCGGGCTGTTCGTCGTCGAAGGGCCGCAGGGCGTGCGCGAGCTCGTCCGGCATCGGCCCGACCTGGTGCGCGACGTCTACGTGACGGACGACGCGTGCCATGCCTGGCCGGAGATCGTCGCGGAAGGGCTCGAGGCGGGGCTGTTCGTGCATCCCGTCGCCGACGATGTCGCGCGGGCCATGTCCGGCGACGCGCAAGGGGTGCTCGCGGTGGCGCGCATGTGGGACGTGACTCGCCTCGAGGTCCCCGCTGGCGCGTCCCTCATCGCGATCCTCGCCGACGCCCGCGACCCCGGCAACGCCGGCACCGTCATCCGCGCAGCCGATGCCGCGGGCGCCGCGCTCGTGGTGCTCGCGGGCCAGTCCGTCGATGTCTTCAATCCCAAGGTGGTCCGCTCCACCGCGGGCAGCCTGTTCCACGTGCCCGTGGTGCGCGGCGTGTCCGTGGCCGATGCCGTGGCATCGGCGCGCGTTGCCGGACTGCGCGTGCTCGCCGCGGACGGCGGGGGAGAAGCGGAGCTCTCGCCCTCGCTCGCCGGGCTTGCGGGCCCCACGGCGTGGCTGCTGGGCAACGAGGCGCACGGGCTCAGCGACGAGCAGATCGCGCTCGCGGACCTCAGCGTCCGCATCCCCGTCCACGGCGCCGCGGAGAGCCTCAACCTCGCGACGGCGGCAGCCGTGTGCCTGTACGCCTCGGCCTTCGCGCAGCACCCCTAGCCGGACCGAAGCCGTCCTCCGGGCGCGACACACGCCCGCAACACGGCCCCTGCTAGTCTCCCGGACCATGAGCACGGCACGCCCCGAAGACGCCCCCGACGTCGCGACGCTCGCCATCAAGGGCGTGCGCCAGCGCGTCGAGATCTCCGGCACCAACGGCGTCTTCTATCGCATCCTCGTGGGAGGGGAGCCTCTCAAGCAGGTCAAGGGCCGTTGGCTGCTCCCCGCCGCCGGCGGCAAGGAGATCGAGCTGCGTCAGCGCGGACTGCTTCCGGGCTTCCAGAAGCTCGTCGCGGACGGCGAGGTCGTCTATCGCCTGGGCGGCGACGTGCCCGTCTGGCTGCGCGTCATCATGTTCGTGCCGTTCGCGCTCACCTTCCTGCACCCGCTGTTCGGCTCGATCCTGGGCCTGATCCTGTTCTTCATGAACATCCACATCGTGAAGAACCCGCACATGCCCCTTGCGCTGCGCACGGCGCTGCCGTTCGTCAACGCGGGCGCGGCGGCCGCGATCCTGCTCATCCTGGGCAACGCCGCGAGCGGCGCTGGAGCCTGAACCTGCCGTATCCTCCCTGGTGACGGCGCATGTCCGACGACGGTCGTGACGGCGCCGCAGTCGAGGGAGGGGAGCCTCATGCGGGGTGGACGCTCGCGGCGCGGAGTCTCCGTGGCCGTCGCCGCGTGGTCAAGTGCCGTCGCGATCGCGATGGGCCTGCTCGTCGTCGGTCCCGCAGCGACGACGTCCGCCGCGGCGGAGCTCGAGAGCGACGTCGCCTCGGAAGAGCAGTTCCGCGACGCGCTCGCCGCATGCGAAGCGCTGACCCTTTCCACCCAGTCCTGCGAGATCCGGATCACGAGCTCCTTCACCATCACCGAGGCCCAGGGCGACCCCCTCTACACAGGCGCGGCCAAGCTGATCATCGCCGGCGCCAGCCCCGACGTCACCGTCACCGGCGGCGGCGACGTGCGGTTCCTGCGGTTGTCCGGGGACATGGTGGTCGAGCTGCGGGACCTGAGCCTCACAGGCTTCCGCCGCACGGACGGCGCGGGCGGCGCCGTCGTGTCGGGCGACGGGCCGATCGGCATGACGCTGTTTCGCGTGGCCATGACCGACAACGCCGCCGACGGGCGGGGCGGCGCCGTGCGGCTCGACGGCGGGGCGCTGTCGCTGTTCCAGACCGTGTTCGCCCGCAACGGCGCCCTCGCCGACGGCGCCGTCGTCACCGAGCACGGCGGCGCCGTCTGGGTGTCGGGCTCGGGGATCGTGGCGGAGGGCAACTCGCTGTTCGTCGACAACCGCGCCCTGGGCCGTGGCGGAGCGGTCTACGTCGACGGTCCCGTCGTGGACTTCCTCTCCAACACCTTCGCGCGCAACAGCGCGGCAGACGGCGGGGCGCTGTACGCCGTCGACGGCAGCGCCTACGGCGTGCTGGGCGCGGTCACGTTCGCCGACAACCGCGCCTCCGGCAAAGGCGGTGCGGTGTACATGGACGGCGCCCGGATGTGGTGGGCGCAGTCGACCTTGGTGGGCAACACCGCCGCCAGCGGCCTGGGCAACGCGGTGTTCGTCACGGAGGACGCATCGCGGCTGAGGATCGGGACCACGGTGTTCTCCCGCAACGGGCAGGACGACGCATGCGCGATCGCGAACGGCGCGGAGCTGCTCACGCGCGGCTACATCTGGACAGACGACGCGAGCTGCATCGGCGACCCGGAGGCGGGCGCCGAGGAACGCGAGAACTTCATCGTGCCCGGCGGCGATCCCCGGCTGGGGCCGTTGCAGGACAACGGCGGGGAGCTGCTGCCCACATGGCCCCAGCTGACGATGATGCCCGCCGTCGACAGTCCGCTGAGGAACGCGTTCACAGTGCCGAGCGCGTGGACCCCAGGAGTCGCCCGGGACCCGCGCGGCGTGAACTTCCTGAGCCAGGGCCACACGATCGGCGCCGTGCACGCGCCGTACCCCGCCACGACGTTCGTCGTGCTCGACGACGAGGGCCACGAGGCGGCATCGTTCACAGCGCTCGACGTGACCGAGGTCAGCGACGTCCAGTGGTGGCCGCTGACAGACGTCTCGCCCGCGCCTCCGCCGGGGATCGTGGGACCCGTGGGGGTCATGGGCTTCACGGCAGAGGTCCTGGGGCCGGGAGCGTGGGCCACGTTCACGGCGACTCTGCCCCAGCCGGTGAACCAGGTGTGGAAGCTCGTCGGCGGCGCATGGGTGCAGGTGACCGATGCGGAGATCTCCGGCACCACCGTCACCTTCCGGGTCCAGGACGGCGGCCCCCTCGACGCCGACGGCCAGCGCGACGGCACGATCGTCGATCCCGTGCTCTTCGCCGTGGGCGCGCGCTTCACCGGCTGACGCGGCTGCGGCTGAGCGAGGTGAGCTCCCGCGGGCGACGGCGAGGGCGGCAGACCAGGCCGCTCCGGACTTCGGTGTACCCTGGCACCCATGCGTGCACTTTCGCTGTTTAGCTAGGCCCGGGGAGAACCTCCGGGCCTGACTGGACGCGCGTCGGCCCCCTGCCGCGAGTGCCGCACCAGCCGCATCAGACCAGGGCCCTGTCGCGCCGGTAGACTTCCCGCGAATCCCACGCTCTGCAAAGGGTCCTTCATGTCTGATCTTTCCCCGCTCGACGAGGCCGGAGTCGCCGCCGCGGCCGATGCCGCCGTCGCCGCCTTCCAGGCCGCCACCACGCTCGAGGAGCTCAAGGAAGCCCGTCTCGCCCACGTCGGCGACAAGGCTCCGCTCACGCTCGCCAACAAGGGCATCGGCGCGCTGGACGCGTCGCAGAAGGCGACGGCAGGCAAGCTGCTCGGCGCCGCTCGCGCCCGCGTCACCGCGGCGCTCGCCGCCCGCCAAGCCGAGCTCGAGGCCGAGCGCGACGCCCGCGTGCTGGTCGAGGAGGCCGTGGACGTCACGCTTCCCGCGAGCCGCGAGCTGCGCGGCGCCCGCCACCCGCTCGAGGCGCTCCAGGAGACCATGTGCGACACGTTCGTCGCCATGGGCTGGGAGGTCGCCGACGGTCCGGAGATCGAGGCGGAATGGTTCAACTTCGACGCCCTGAACTTCGACCCGGACCACCCGGCGCGCGAGATGCAGGACACGTTCTTCGTGGACCCG
>QGUM02000044.1:0-14566 GCA_003242455.2 Actinomycetes bacterium | reverse complement strand
ATCGAGATCTCGCCGGCGTCATGGAAGTCCCAGTACCGGGACTACTGGGAGACCGATGTGACCGTCTTTGAGGTCACGGAGCCGCACGAGTCGCTCACCGTGGTGTCCTCGAGCCAGGTGGAGGTCACGCCCGTGCCGGCGCGCGATGCGTGGGAGGCCAAGTCGGGCGTCTGCCAGGACTTCGCGCACCTCGCCATCGGCGCCCTGCGGCACGTGGGGATTCCGGCCCGCTACGTCTCCGGCTACCTCCACCCCAAGCGTGACGCCGCGATCGGGGAGACGGTCAGGGGCGAGTCGCACGCGTGGGTCGAATGGTGGACGGGGGACTGGTTCGGCTTTGACCCCACCAACGACAAGGAGGTGGGAGACCACCACGGGGTGGTCGCTCGGGCTCGCGAGTACCGCGACGTGCCGCCGCTGCAGGGAGTGTTCGCCGGAGCGGGAAGCGGCCTCGAGGTCTCCGTGAAGGTGACGCAACTGTCCTAGGCTGCGGCGCATCGTCGGCCGCGCATCCTGCTAGTGAGGTGAGTTAGGCTCCCACGAGCGCTTGACACCCGGGGGGCGATAGACTCCCGCAATCGGCATGGCTGTCCATGTGAGATCGGGGGGTTGCAGGTGTCACGTAGATTTCACACGATCGCTGGGACGGCTGTTGTCGCCCTAGTTCTGGTCGGCGGATCTGCTTCGATCGCCGTGGGAGCCTCGACGCAGGTCACGAGGGGCGCATGTAACGCCACGCTCTCTAATACGTCCAACCAGGCGGTAAGCACGGCTGGATCGTCATGTGCGGTGTCTACTGGGTCGTACTGGGTGCGACACCAACGAGACACATACCTCAATGGCACGCCCTTCCCTACGTGGACTTCGAAGGGATACCACAGCGGCAATGGCGTGGCTAGAAGCCCGATCGGAAGCGATCTGATCAAGAGCGAACACCGTGTTACCAACGGGGTAATCGCGGATCCTGGGTATACGTACACGCTCATCCGTTAGGCTGCTCGATCACGATGAAGAGCGTCAGGCTCGGGGCCGGTATGGCGGCACTGGCGGTTGTCTGCAGTGCCTGTACTGCGGGATCCGAGGTCGAGGCGCCGATCGATTCGCGTGGAGAGTTCTTTGAGCAAGCCATCGCCGATGCTCGGGCTCAGGGAGCGTCCGGAGCGCAACTCGATGTCTTGGAAGCGGCTGCCGAGCGTGGCTACGTCGACTACGCGGATGTCGTGGGCTTGCTTCCCGACTTTCAGGGCTGTATTGAGGACGCAGGCGGAGCCTACTTTAGGGGGGAGGACCAGCGCATTGGCCCCGACCTCGTTGCCCCCACTTATTCGGTGGGTATTCCAGGTGTGGATGAGGATACGGCGCTCGCGGTGATTGAAGAGTGTGAGCGTACACATATCGACGCAGTGATGGCGGCACTATGGTTGCAGCCTTCCACGGTTGAGTCGCGAGACGAAGAGTTCGAAGCGCAATTGCCCGGCATTGTGGAGTGCCTTCGCAGTCACGGAGTTACGGTAGACGCGGACGCGCCCCTGGGGGAAGTGCAGGCGCTCGTTCAGGACCTGGCGGTCGACCAAGGCATCACCTGCTACACCCAATCCTGGGCGTGACTATGGGCGCGAGTGCGCTGGCCTGTCTCGGTAGAATCCTCGGGTGACTTCCCCCAACGCTTCCGCCTCCGGCGCCGCCGACTCGACCACGGACGAGGCCCGCTACGACTTCCGCGCCATCGAGGCGCGCTGGCTGCCGGTGTGGCAGCGCGAGAAGCCGTTCCGCTCGGGCCGCCCGGACGACACCCGGCCCACCAAGTACGTGCTCGACATGTTCCCGTACCCCTCGGGCGACCTGCACATGGGCCACGCCGAGGCCTACGCCCTGGGCGACGTCATCGCTCGCCACTGGATCCAGAAGGGCTACAACGTCCTCCACCCCATCGGCTGGGACTCCTTCGGCCTGCCCGCGGAGAACGCCGCGATCAAGCGCGGCGCCCACCCGCGCACATGGACCGAGGACAACATCGCCCAGCAGCGCGCGTCGATGGAGCGCTACGCGTGCTCCTTCGACTGGGACCGCGTGCTCGCGACCCACACGCCGGAGTACTACCGCTGGAACCAGTGGTTCTTCATCAAGCTGTTCGAGCGCGGCCTCGCCTACCGCAAGCCGTCGATGGTCAACTGGTGCCCCAACGACCAGACCGTGCTCGCGAACGAGCAGGTGGTCGCGGGCCTGTGCGAGCGCTGCGACACCCCGGTCACCAAGAAGAAGCTCACGCAGTGGTACTTCAAGGTCACCGAGTACGCCGACGAGCTGCTCGACGAGCTGGAGAACCTGCGCAGCTCGTGGCCGTCCAAGGTCATCGCGATGCAGTCCAACTGGATCGGCCGCTCGCGCGGCGCGGACGTCCAGTTCGAGATCGAGGGCCGCGACGAGCCCATCACGATCTACACCACGCGACCTGACACGCTCTACGGCGCGACGTTCATGGTCGTCGCCGCGGACTCCGACCTCGCGGCGGAGCTCGCCGCAGGCGCCGACGCCACCGTCCAGGAGGCGTTCGAGTCCTACCTGGAGACCGTCAAGGCGGCCTCGGAGATCGAGCGCCTGAGCACGGAGCGCCCCAAGACCGGCGTGTTCCTCCAGCGCTACGCGATCAACCCGGTCAACGGCGAGCGCCTGCCCATCTGGGCCTCCGACTACGTCCTGGCCGACTACGGCCACGGCGCGATCATGGCCGTGCCCGCGCACGACCAGCGCGACCTCGACTTCGCCCTCGCGATGGACCTGCCCGTGCGCGTCGTCATCGAGACCACGCTCGAGGACGGCAGCCCCGCTCCGCACCCCGCCGAGTCGGGCGTCGCGACCACCGGCGACGGCGTCGTCGTCAACTCCGGCTCGCTGGACGGGCTGCGCAAGGCCGAGGCGATCGAGCGCATCATCGGCGAGCTCGAGGCCTCCGGGAAGGGCCGTGCCGCGACGAACTACCGCCTGCGCGACTGGCTCATCTCGCGTCAGCGCTACTGGGGCACGCCCATCCCGATCGTGCACTGTGAGGCGTGTGGCGAGGTTCCCGTCCCCGAGGACCAGCTGCCGGTGACGCTGCCGGACGCCGAGGGCCTCGACCTCAAGCCCAAGGGCAAGAGCCCGCTCGCCGCGGCGACGGAGTGGGTCAACACGACGTGCCCGCGCTGCGGCGCGGCCGCCACGCGCGACACCGACACGATGGACACCTTCGTCGACTCGTCGTGGTACTTCCTGCGCTACCTGAGCGTCGACAAGACCGACGGCCCCTTCGACGTGGACGAGGCCAAGAAGTGGGCTCCCGTCGACCAGTATGTGGGCGGCGTGACCCACGCGATCCTGCACCTGCTGTACTCGCGCTTCTTCACCAAGGCGATGCGCGACATGGGCCTCGTGGACTTCGGCGAGCCGTTCTCCGCGCTGCTCAACCAGGGCATGGTGCTCATGGACGGCTCTGCGATGTCCAAGAGCCGCGGCAACCTGGTCAAGCTCAGCGAGCAGCTCGACGAGTTCGGCGTGGACGCCGTGCGCCTGACGATGTCCTTCGCCGGCCCGCCGGAGGACGACATCGACTGGGCCGACGTGTCGCCGGCCGGCTCCGTGAAGTTCCTCGCGCGCGCGTGGCGTCTCGCCCGTGACGTGACGAGCGAGCCCGGCGTGGATCCGGCCACCGGCGACGCCGCCCTGCGCGCGGTCACCCACCGCACCCTGCGCGACTGCGGAGAGCTCATCGAGTCCTTCCGCTTCAACGTCGCCGTCGCGCGCGTGATGGAGCTCGTCAATGCGACCCGCAAGGTGATCGACACGGGCGCCGGCCCCGCCGACCCCGCCGTCCGCGAGGCGGTCGAGGTCGTCGCGATCCTCCTGTCGCTGTACGCGCCGTACGTGGCCGAGGACATGTGGCATCTGCTGGGCAAGGAGGGCCTCGTGGCGCTGGCGGGCTATCCGCCGATCGACGAGAGCCTGCTCGTCGAGGAGACGGTCACGTGCGTGGTCCAGGTGATGGGCAAGGTGCGCGACCGCATCCAGGTGCCGCCGAGCATCGGCGAGGACGAGCTGCGCGAGCTGGCTCTCGCCACGGCGGGCGCCCAGCGCGCGATCGACGGCGCGCCCGTCCGCACCGTCATCGTGCGTGCGCCCAACCTCGTCAACATCGTCACCGGCTGACGTCGGAGTGAGGCTGGCAGCGTGACCCAGCAGGTAGCGGTGGTGACCGACTCGTCGGCATGCCTTCCCGCCGACCTCGCCGCCTCGTGGAGGGTCGAGGTCATCCCGCTGCACGTCATCGTCAACGACGTCCCGCGCGCGGAGGGGTCGCC
The DNA here is from genome assembly GCA_003242455.2 of Actinomycetes bacterium. Classification (GTDB taxonomy): domain Bacteria; phylum Actinomycetota; class Actinomycetes; order Actinomycetales; family Demequinaceae; genus Demequina. The sequence goes on along the minus strand of QGUM02000044.1, from coordinate 10,232 downwards.
CGGTCTCGATGCCGATGTGGTGCGCGCCCTGCGCGCCGGTGCCAAGGTCACCACCTCGCAGCCCAGCGTCGAGGAGTGCCGCATCGCGTTCGAGCGCGCCGCCCAGCGCGCCGATGCCGTGGTCGCCATCGGGCTGTCGCAGAAGATCTCGGGAACCGTGAGCGCGATGCGCGCCGCCGCAGACCAGGCCTCCGTGCCCGTGACCATCGTCGACTCGGAGACCGTCGCGTGGGGGGCTGGCTTCGCGGCGCTGTCCGCCGCGGCCGCGGCCCGTGACGGGGGCGACGTGGACCGCGTCGTGGCGGAGGCCGCGCGGGTCGCGCGCTCCTCGCTCGTGCTCTTCACCGTCGAGACCCTCGCGCACCTCAAGGCGGGCGGGCGCATCTCGCCGGCAGTGGCCGCGATCGGCACCGCGCTCGGCATCCGCCCCGTCTTGGGCATGGTCGACGGCGAGATCGCCGCCATCGAGCGCGTGCGCACTCCCGCGAAGGCCCGGGCGGAGATCCTCGCGCGCGTGGCAGAGCGCGCGAACGCGCTGCCGTCTGCGGCCGTGGGCATCGTCACGCTCGCGGGCGACGAGGAGCTCAGCGACCAGGCGCGCTTCGAGGTCTTCAAGCGCGGGGAGTGGCCGACGGTCGCGTCCGGGCTGTCGGCCGTGCTGGGCGCGCACACGGGACCGGGCACGCTCGGCGCGATCGTCGCAGACGTGCATCCCGACGTGCGGGCGGCTCTCGCGACGTCGCTCCCGTGACGCTCGCGCGGTCCGTCTCCACAGGCCGCTAGGCGGTCTCCCGCAGGCCCGACACGCCCGCGCCTAGCGTCGGGCCCATGACGCAGGAATCCACGCGCGAGGCGCTCGCCAGGGCCGCCGCGCGCGCGTATGAGGCCGCTCACGGCAACCCTCTGCCCGAGCCCGCACGCGGGCTGCGCTGGTCCATTCGCCCTCGGGCGGCGGCGACGGCGGCGGTGGTCATCGCGATCCTCGTGGCCTTCGCCGTGCTGGCAGATGCCGCGTCGCCCCGCGCTGCCGTGCCGCTCGCCACGCCCTCGCTGCTCGATGCGCCGTCGTTGGGAGGGCCCGGCGACCGGGTGACCGTCCACGTCGTGGGAGCCGTGGCCTCGCCGGGACTGTATGAGCTCGATCCCGGCGCGCGCATCGCCGATGCCGTGAAGGCTGCCGGGGGAGCCCAGGACGACGCGGATCTCGCCGCGGTGAACCTCGCGCGCGAGGTCGTGGACGGCGAGCAGGTGGTCGTGCCGCGCGTGGGGGAGGCGCCGGCCGCAGGGGCGGCCGGGAGCGGGCGCGTCGGGCTCAACGGGGCCAGCGCCGCGGAGCTCGAGTCGCTGCCGGGCATCGGACCGGTGCTCGCGGAGCGCATCGTCCAGGACCGGGAGCGCAACGGGCCGTTCCGGTCGGTGGAGGACCTGACGCGGGTGCCCGGCGTGGGCCCGGCCGTGCTCGAGCGCATCCGTGACCTCGTGACGATGTGAGCGAGCACGACGCCCGGCTCGTGCCGGCGGCGCTCGGCTCGCTCGTCGCGTGTGCGCTCGTCGTCGCCGACGCCGTGCCGTGGCGCTCGCTCGCCGCGGCTCTCGTCGCGGCGGCGGGAAGCGGCGCGTGGGTCGCGCGGCGGCTCGACTCGTCCGCGAGCACGACTGCTGCCCGGGTGCGGATCGTCGCCGTGGGGGCGGCCTTCGCCTGCTGCGTCGCGGCGATCCTCGCCGTCGGGGCGGGGCTGCGGCATGAGGCGCGCATCGGCGGCGCCGTGGCGAACGCCCTCGCGTCACGCCAGATCGTGAGCGTGAGCGGCACGGTGACCGTCGAGGCGAGGCCGACGGCGGCCGGGCGCTTCGGCGGGTCGGACAGGTGGGCGGCGCGGATCGAGGCGCACGCGATCGACGGCGTGCCCGTGCGCGCTCCCGTGCGCGTCGTGGTCGCGAACATGGAAGGGCTGCGCCTGGGTGCGGCGGCGACGGTGGAAGGCAGGCTCTCCCCGTCGGCCTCGCCCGCCGATGCCGCCGTGATGTGGGACGCGCACGTGACGGCCTCGCGCCCGGCCCACGGACCCGTGCGGCTCGTGGCCGCGGCGCGGGACAGGATCGACCAGCTCACCGCGTCCGTGCCGCCGCGCCTGCGCGGGCTCACTGCGGGCATGGTCACGGGGGACGACTCCGCCATGCCGCCCGATCAGCGCGAGCAGATGCGCCGCTCCGGACTTGCGCATCTGACCGCCGTCTCGGGGGCGCACTTCGCCGTGCTGACCGTCGTGGTCGTCTGGGCCGTGCGCCGCGGCCGCGTGCCGCGCGTCGTCCAGGCCGTGGCGGTCGCGTGCGCGGCGGGCGCCTTCACGGCCCTCGTGGGCCCCGAGCCGTCCGTCGTGCGGGCGGCGAGCATGGCGGCCGTCATGGCGCTCGCGATCGTCCTGGGGAGGCGAGCTCGAGCGGTCGCCGCCCTCGCATCGGGCGTTCTCGTCCTCCTCGCGCTCGACCCGTGGGTGGCCACGTCGCTGGGCCTGTGCCTGTCCGTCGCGGCCGTCGCAGCCATCGCGGTGTGGGCGCCGCACCTTGCGGTCCGGCTCGAGCGCTGGCTCGTCCCACGCCTGGCGCGGCTCGTGTCCGTGCCGCTCGCCGCCGCAGGGGCCACGGCGCCGCTCCTCGTGCCGGTCTCCGGCGGCATCGGGCTGTACGCGGTGCCGGCGAACCTCATCGCGGCGCCGTTCGCGGCCCCCGTCACGATCCTCGGCCTCCTGGGGCTTGCCTCCGACCTGCTCGTGCCGGGGACGGGCTTGGTGCTCGTGCGCGCCGCGTCGGCGTGCGCCGTGCCCGTCGAGGCGGCCGCGAGGGCCTTCGCGACGGCGCCCGGCGCCTGGCTCGACTGGCCCGCCGACGCCGCAGGGGCCGTCATGCTCGCGGGCGTGGTCGCTCTCGCCGTGGCGGCCACGCTCGCCCGGCGCGTCCGAGGCTGGGGTCTCGCGGGGGCCGCTCTCGCGTGCCTGGGCCTGCTCGCGACCCCCACGGTGCTGGCGGTCGCCGACGCCCCACGCCTGCCGGACTGGGACGTCATCGCGTGCGACGTGGGACAAGGGGACATGCTCCTGCTGCGCACGGGCGAGAGGTCGGCGGCCGTGATCGACACGGGGCCGCCCGGCGGGGGAGCGGCTGGCTGCCTCAGGCGCCACGGCATCGGGCGGGTGGAGCTGCTCGTCCTCACCCATCCCGACGCCGACCACGACGGGGACGTCGCCGCGGTGCTCGGCGCCGTGCCCGTGGACAGGGCCTGGGTCTCGCCCGTCGCCCTCGACGCGCCGTCCACCCGGGCGCTGCGGGCCGCGGGCGTGCCCGTGGACGCCCCGAGGGCCGGCACGAGGATCGACATCGGCCAGGCGTCGCTCCTGGTCCTCGCGTCCGGGACGGACACTCCCGCCGCGAGCGACAACGATGCGAGCATCGTCCTGTTCGCCAGCTCTGGAGGCGCGACGCTGCTGGCGCTGGGCGACCTCGAACGCGAGGCGCAGGAGGCTCTCGCGCGGGATCTGGGCTCGCCCGTGGTCGTGGATGTCGTCAAGATCGCCCACCACGGCTCGGCGAACCAGAGCGAGCGTCTGGCAGGACTGGTGCGCGCCCGTGCGGGCATCGTGAGCGTGGGCGCCGGCAACCCCTACGGCCACCCCACCCCGAGCGCCCTGCACCTGTACGCGCCGCGTGTGACCGCGCTGCTGCGCACGGACGAGTGCGGCGACATCCTCATGGCGGGAGGCAACGGGCTGAGGATCGCGTCACGATGTCCCGCGGTCGTGGCAGGCTAGCGCCATGGCAGCGCGCACGTCCTCTCGCTCCACGATCCCCGACGGCCCCGCATGGTTCGACGCGGCCCCCGCGCCCGTGGTGCTGCTGCAGGGCGGCGAGGAGCTGTTCGCCTCGCGTGCCGTCCAGCGCATCGTCGCGATCCTGCGCCAGAAGAACCCGTCGCTCGACATCCACACCATGGACGCGGCCGCCTACACGCGTGGCGCCCTGCGAGCGGCCACGAGCCCTTCGCTGTTCGCCGACCCGACGGTGGTCGTGGTCGAGCACGCCGAGTCGATGAACGACGAGTTCCTCGCGGACGCTCTCGACTACGTCGCCCATCCCGACCCGGAGGTCGTGGTGGTCGTCCGCCACGGCGGCGGCGTGCGCGGCAAGAGGCTCCTCGACGCGATGCGCGAGGCAGGCGTGCCCGCGTACGCGTGCCAGGCGATCAAGAAGGAGAGCGAGGTCGTCGACTTCGCGGCGGGCGAGTTCCGGCGCGCCAACCGCACGGTCGCGGCCGCGGCGGTGCGCGCGCTCGTGTCCGCGGTCGGCACCGACGTGTCCCAGGTCGCCGCCGCCTGCGCCCAGCTCATGGCGGATGTCGAGGGCCAGATCACCGAGGACGTCGTGGCGCGCTACTACGGCACGCGCGTCCTCGCGACGGGCTTCGCCGTGGCCGATGCGGCGGTCACCGGCGCGACGGCGGAGGCCCTCGCGCTCGTGCGTCACGCGCTCGAGACGGGCACCGACCCCGTGCCGCTCGTCGCGGCCCTCGCGTCGAAGCTGCGCACCCTCGCCAAGGTCGGCGCGGCCCGCGGCAGGGCCGGAGCGAGCGAGCTCGGACTCGCGCCGTGGCAGGTCGAGCGGGCCCAGCGCGACCTGCGGCACTGGACGGCCGACGCGCTCGCGCAGGCGATCGAGGCCGTCGCGGCGGCCGACCACGAGGTCAAGGGCGCGGCCCGCTCGCCGGCCTTCGCCGTCGAGCGGGCCGTGCGACGCGTCGCGGAGCTCGCCGCGGGCTGAGGCTGTCAGAACAGGCGCGAGCGCGGCTGGACGTCGGGCGGGCAGGGATCGTCGGCCACCTGCTGCGTCACAGCGGGCTCGAACGCGTGGCCCTGGAAGAGCGTGAAGCCCATGTCGATGCAGCGAGCCAGCTGAGCGCGCGTCTCGATCCGCTCGGCCACGAGCACGGCCCCATGGCCGGAGGCGAGGTCGACGAGCGTCTGTCCGCGCGAGGCCAGGTCGCGGTGGTCGACCTTGACGTAGTCCGCCTCGTGCAGCAGCTGCAGCTGGTTGTAGGTGCCGATGAAGTCGTCGACGGCCACGCGGAAGCCCTCCGCCCGCAGGTCCGCCAGGCGGTGGCGCAGGGAGGAGTCGGCGAAGGCCGACTCGACCACCTCGATCACGACGCGACTGGGGTCGCACCGCAGGTCGGGAGTGGACATGAGGTAGCCGCGCGTGAAGTTGATGAAGGCCGGCAGATCGCCCACGAGGTCCACGCCGCGATGGAACGTCGTCGCGATGACGTGCTCGGTGGCGCGATCCTGCTGCGTCGAGTTCCACAGGTCAATGCGCAGGCCCACGCGACCGGGGGCGCGAAAGAGCATCTCGTAGGCGGCGAGGGAGAAGTCCGCGCGGAAGATCCCCTGCCTGCCCACGAGCAGGCGATGGCGCTGCGAAGCGGCATGCGCGCCGTTGGGGGGAAGTCGCCACGTGTGCGGCTGGGCGCTCGCGGCGGACGTCATGCACCGGACCTTACGGATGCACAGACGCAAACGCCCCGCTCACGCACGCGTGGCGGGGCGATTGTGTGAATCTCTACTAGAGAGCGGCCACCTGCTTGGCGAGCGCCGACTTGCGGTTCGCCGCCTGGTTGATGTGGATGACGCCCTTGGAGACGGCCTTGTCGAGCTTGACGGACGCGACCTTGAGCGCGGCCTGCGCTGCGTCCTTGTCACCGGCGGCGATCGCCTCGCGGACGCGACGCACGTGCGTCTTGAGCTCCGACTTCACAGCGACGTTGCGCTGGCGGGCCTTCTCGTTGGTCGCGATGCGCTTGATCTGGGACTTGATGTTTGCCACGGGTTTCCTCGTCAATGGATGGTCTTGGCCAGGGCGACGCTCGCGGACGAGCGCGCACACGGCGTCCTAGCGTACCAGCATCGGGCGGCTAGAGCGAGCGTGCCACCGCCTCGAAGCGCTTGCGGTCCAGTGTCGCACCTTCCCGCCGCACGGCGCCAGGGTCGATGCGGAGGATGCGGTCGAGTCGCACCTCGCTCGGCCGGCGCTTGCGGTCCCATGCGCCGGTGCCGATGTCCATCCAGCGCCGGCCCCAGCGGGCCTCGTCCGCGGCGTCGCGGTCGTGGTCCTTGGAGGTCAGCTGCAGGCCCAGGAGCCACGGGCCGTCCCGTCCGATGATGAGCACGGGCCTGTCCTTGCCCTTGGAGTGGTCCTCCTCGAACGGCACCCACGTCCACACGATCTCGCCGGGATCGGCGTTGCCGTCGGGGTCGGGGGCGTACTCGATCCTGACCGTGCCCGTGAAGTCGCCCGGGTACGGCTTGCGCGGCGCCTCGACGAAGCGAACCTGGGCGGCGCGAGAGCGGCTGCCGCTGCGGCGCTTGGCGATGACGCCGATCGCGATGGCCGCGACCGTGAGGACCGGGAGGATGAAGCTCTCCATGCGCCGACTCTATCCGCCGGCGAGCAGGGCCCGACGCAACGGTCGACGCCGAGCTCGCCGTACGTCGAGCGGACGCGGGGCCGATCGCACAGCCTCAGGCTGCGGGGGAGAACGTGATCTCGCCGTCGGCGCCGAAGTGGATCGCCTCCGCCGGGACGGGATGGCCGAAGAGGAAGCCCTGGCCGTATGTCCAGCCGTGCTTGCGCGCGATGGCGCACTGCGCCTCGGTCTCGATGCCTTCGATGACGCCGTACATGTCGAGGCTGTTGGTGAGCGTCGCCATCGCCGTGGAGATGCGGTCGCCCGTGCCGCGGTCGCCCAGGCGCAAGGTGAACTCGCGCGCGAGCTTGAGGCCCGCCACGGGGTTCTGCAGCACGGAGGACAGGGCAGAGTAGCCGGTCCCGAAGTCGTCGAGGATGAGGTCCACGCCCATGGCCGCGAGCTCGTTGAGGTCCGTGTGCGCGGCGGCGGTGGCCATGAGCACGCCGGACTCGGTGATCTCCAGCCCCAGGCGGTGCGCCTCGATGCCCGTCGCGGACAGCGCCGCCTTGACCACGCGGTGCAGGTCCGCGGTGCCGATCTGCCGCGTCGACACGTTGACCCACACGCGTCCCGGGAACTGAGGGTGGCTGGCGAGGAAGTTGCATGCGTCGTGCAGCACGATCGAGCCCAGGGGGACGACGAGGTTCGCCTCCTCGGAGATCTCGATGAACTGCTCGGGCAGGAGCAGGCCGCGCTGGGGGTGGTTCCAGCGCACGAGCGCCTCGAACGCCACGATCCGGCGCGTCTCGAGTTCGACGACGGGCTGGTAGTGCACCACGAGCTCGCCCTCGCGGATCGCGGTGCGGAGCTCGGCCTCGATGGACAGCTTGCTCATCGCCATGCGGCGCAGGGACTCGTCGAAGACCTCCACGCGCGCGCGGCCACCCTGCTTCGCGGCGTACATCGCCATGTCGGCGTTGCGCACCAGGCTCTCGGCGGTGATGCCGTCCTCCGCCAGCGCGAGGCCCGCCGACACGGTGGGGACCACCTCATGCGACTCGATCATCACGGGCGCCTGGACGGCGGCGGTCACGACGGCCAGCAGCCCCTCCGCGGCGGCCTGGCTCATGATGTTCTCCAGCACGATGACGAACTCGTCTCCGCCCAGGCGAGCGACCGTGTCTCCGGGACGCACGGCGCTCTGGATGCGGTTGGCGATCTCCACGAGGAGCGCGTCGCCGGCCTCATGGCCCAGGGAGTCGTTGACAACCTTGAAGTGGTCCACGTCGAGGAAGATGCACGCGACCGTCGCGGCGCGCGGCTCGTGGCTCTCGATGGCATGGGTCAGGCGGTCGATCAGGAGCGTGCGGTTCGCGAGGCCCGTGAGATGGTCGTAGAACGCGCGCCGCTCGAGCAGGTCCCGGGCGCGGCGGATCTCCGTGATGTCTTCCACCTGCGCGAGCAGGCAGCGCTCGGCCGACGGGTCGGCGGCATCGGCGGCGGAGACCGTCACGCGGGCCCACACCGCGTCGCCGTTGCGATGGAGGTAGCGCTTCTGGGCCTGGTAGTACGGGAGCTCGCCCGAGGCGAGGCGTCCCAGCAGCTCGAGATCAGCGGGGAGGTCGTCGGGGTGCGTGAACTCGGCGAAGTTGTGGCCGAGGATGTCGCTCACCTCCCGGCCGATGATGCGGGCGAAGGCTTCGTTGACCTGGAAATAGTTGCCCTTGTCGTCCAGGACGACCATGCCGATGGGGGAGTCGCGGAAGGTGCGGTGGAAGAGCTCCTCGTGATGGATCACCGCGCCTCCCTTCGTCCGCCAGCGTGAGCGACGGTCATCGCGGAGATTATCGGCACGCTGCAGCCAAGAGTGAAGTCGCGGGTGTCTGCGCTGACGCGGCGCAGCGGCACCGCGAAGGCACTCCGACGTGGGACGATAGAGCCTCAGTCCACCCGATCCCGAAGAAATGTGAAGTGCCCGTGCCCGCCCCCAGTCGCATCGAGCCCGCATCGACGGCGCCGGAGCTGATCCGGAACTTCTGCATCATCGCGCACATCGACCACGGCAAGTCCACCCTTGCCGACCGCATGCTGCAACTGACGGGAGTGGTCGAGGAGCGCCTGATGCGCGCCCAGTACCTGGACCGCATGGACATCGAGCGCGAGCGCGGCATCACCATCAAGTCGCAGGCCGTGCGCATGCCGTGGGAGGTCGACGGCACCCCGTATGCGCTCAACATGATCGACACCCCGGGCCACGTGGACTTCACGTACGAGGTCTCCCGCTCGCTCGCCGCGTGCGAGGGCGCGATCCTCCTCGTGGACGCCGCCCAGGGCATCGAGGCGCAGACGCTTGCCAACCTCTACCTCGCGCTCGAGAACGACCTGGCGATCATCCCCGTGCTCAACAAGATCGACCTTCCCGCGGCGGACCCCGACCGCTACGCGGAGGAGCTCGCCACGCTCATCGGCTGCGACCCCGGCGACGTGATGCGCGTGTCCGGCAAGACCGGGGTGGGCGTGCCCGAGCTGCTCGACCGCGTCGTGCGCGACATCCCCGCGCCCGTGGGCGACCCCGATGCCCCCGCGCGCGCCATGATCTTCGACTCCGTCTACGACACGTACCGCGGCGTCGTGACGTACGTGCGCGTCGTCGACGGCGCGCTCAAGCCGCGCGAGCGCATCGCGATGATGTCGACCCAGGCCACCCACGACCTGCTCGAGATCGGCGTCATCAGCCCGGAGCCGACGCCGTCCAAGGGCCTGGGCGTGGGCGAGGTGGGCTACCTCATCACGGGCGTGAAGGACGTGCGCCAGTCCAAGGTGGGCGACACGGTCACGCTCGCCGGACGCCGCGCCACGGAGTCGCTGCCGGGCTACCGCGAGCCCAAGCCCATGGTCTACTCGGGTCTGTTCCCGCTCGACGGCTCCGACTTCCCAGTGCTGCGCGACGCCCTCGACAAGCTGCGTCTCAACGACGCCGCGCTCGTGTACGAGCCGGAGACGTCGGTGGCGCTCGGCTTCGGCTTCCGCTGCGGCTATCTGGGCCTGCTGCACCTGGAGATCGTGCGCGACCGCCTGGAGCGCGAGTTCGGCCTGGACCTCATCTCCACGGCGCCCAACGTCGTCTACCACGTGGTCATGGAGGACGGGAAGGAGTTCACCGTCACCAACCCCAGCGAGTTCCCCTCGGGAAAGATCCGCGAGGTGCGCGAGCCGGTGGTGAAGGCCTCGATCCTGGTCCCGAGCGAGTTCATCGGCACGGTCATGGAGCTGTGCCAGGAGCGCCGCGGCGTCATGGGCACCATGAACTACCTGTCGGAGACGCGTGTGGAGATGCACTACACGCTCCCGCTCGCGGAGGTCGTGTTCGACTTCTTCGACCAGCTCAAGTCGCGCACGCGCGGCTACGGCTCGCTCGACTACGAGCCCGCGGGGGAGCAGGTCGCCGACCTCGTCAAGGTGGACATCCTGCTCCAGGGCGAGCAGGTGGACGCCTTCAGCGCGGTGGTCCACAAGGACAACGCCTACGCGTACGGCGTGTCCATGGTCACCAAGCTCAAGGACCTCATCGACCGCCAGCAGTTCGAGGTTCCCATCCAGGCTGCCATCGGCTCGCGCATCATCGCCCGCGAGACCATCCGCGCCATCCGCAAGGACGTCCTCGCCAAGTGCTACGGCGGCGACATCTCCCGCAAGCGCAAGCTGCTGGAGAAGCAGAAGGCCGGCAAGAAGCGCATGAAGAGCATCGGCTCTGTCGAGGTGCCGCCGGAGGCCTTCA
>QGUM02000043.1:0-14588 GCA_003242455.2 Actinomycetes bacterium | reverse complement strand
CGACCATGGAGTGGATCGACGGCAACATCGGCTCCAAGGTCACCATGAAGTACCCGGCCGTCTTCCTCCTGGGCGAGCACGCCAAGGGCGAGACGCTGTCCATCGCCTTCGCGGGCGAGGGCCAGCACCAGGACGCCGGCGCCAAGATGGTCCACGCCGCGCCCAACACGTCGAGCTCGATCGTGTCCAAGTCCGTCGCCCGCGGCGGCGGTCGCACGTCGTACCGCGGCCTCGTCCAGGTGCTCGAGGGCGCGAAGGGCTCCAAGTCCAGCGTGCTGTGCGACGCGCTCCTCGTCGACCAGATCTCCCGCTCCGACACGTACCCCTACGTGGACGTGCGCGAGGACGACGTGCACATGGGGCACGAGGCCACGGTCTCGCGCGTGAGCGAGGACCAGCTGTTCTACCTCATGTCCCGCGGCATCGAGGAGTCGGAGGCCATGGCCATGATCGTGCGCGGCTTCGTCGAGCCGATCGCGCGCGAGCTGCCCATGGAGTACGCCCTCGAGCTGAACCGCCTCATCGAGCTGCAGATGGAAGGATCCGTCGGTTGACCACCCCCACCACCACTGACCACTCGCGCGCGACCCTCGCCGGAGCCCACGGGCACGGCCCGGGCTCCGCGCCCGACATCTCCCGCGCCGACCGCCTCACGACGTTCGACGCCGAGGCGTTCGGCGTGCCCACGGGCCGCGAGGAGAACTGGCGCTTCTCGCCGGTGCGCGAGCTCAAGCCGCTGTTCGCCCTCGAGGGCGGCCAGGGCCACCTGGCCTGGGAGACGTCGGAGCTTCCGGCGGGCGTGAGCCTCGTCGAGGTGTCCGCCGACGAGGCCAAGGCGCGCTCCGTGCGCGCTCCCGGCGACCGGGCGTCGGCCGTCGCGGTAGCGCTCAGCGGGGGAGCGATGGCCCTCACCGTCGCCCCCGGCACCGTCGTGTCCGAGCCTGTCACGATCACCCTCACGGGCGCAGGCGAGGACGTCCGCGGCCACCTCCTCGTGGAGGTCGGCAAGGGCGCCGAGGCGACCGTCGTCATCGAGCGCCAGGGCGCCGCGACGTACTCCGAGTTCGTGTCCGTCGACGTCGCCGACGAGGCGAGCCTCAACCTCGTGCTCGTGCAGCAGTGGGACGCCGATGCGATCCACGCCGGCGAGGTCGTCGCCCGCCTGGGTCGTGACGCCCGCCTGCGCGGCTCGGTCGTGACGCTCGGCGGCAAGATCGTGCGCCTCAACACCTCGGCCGCGTTCGCGGGAGAGGGCTCCTCCGTCGACCTCTTCGGCGTGTACTTCGCCGACTCCGGCCAGCACCAGGAGCACCAGCTCTTCGTGGACCACGCCGTGCCCAAGTGCACGTCCCGCGTCACCTACAAGGGCGCGCTCGCCGGCGCGACCGCCCGCACCGTGTGGATCGGCGACGTGCTCATCCGCGCGGCGGCCGAGGGCACCGACACCTATGAGCTCAACCGCAACCTCGTCCTCACCGACGGCGCTCGCGCCGACTCGGTGCCCAACCTGGAGATCGAGACGGGCGAGATCGAGGGCGCGGGCCACGCCTCGGCCACCGGTCGCTTCGACGAGGAGCAGATGTTCTACCTGCGCTCGCGCGGCATCTCCGAGGACCAGGCGCGTCGCCTCGTGGTGCGCGGCTTCTTCGCCGACGTCATCCGCGAGATCGGCGTCCCCGCGGTGGAGGAGAGCCTCATGAAGGCGATCGAGCTCGAGCTCGAAGGCGTCGACGAGCTGGAGGGCGCTCGTGGCTGACCAGCTCGCGTGCCTGACGACCGACCTCGAGCCTGGCTCGGCGATGCTCGCCGAGCTGACGCTGGCGAACGGCTCAGAGATCCCCGTCGCGATCGTCCGCACCGACGACGGCGAGTTCTACGCGATCGACGACCTGTGCACCCACGGGGAGGTGTCCCTGTCCGAGGGCGAGGTGAGCGGATGCTTCGTCGAGTGCTGGGCGCACGGCAGCCGCTTCGACGTCCGCACCGGCGAGCCCGAGGACCTGCCGGCCATCTTCCCCGTCAAGACCTACCCGGTCCGCATCGATGGTGAGCGCGTGCTCGTCGACGTGGACAACCCCAAGCCGTCCCTGAAGGAGACCAACGCATGAGCACCCTCGAGATCAAGAACCTCCACGTGTCCGTGGAGACCCCGGAGGGCACCAAGCAGATCCTGCGCGGTGTCGACCTCACCATCAACTCCGGCGAGACCCACGCCATCATGGGCCCGAACGGCTCCGGCAAGTCCACCCTCGCGTACTCGCTCGCGGGCCACCCCAAGTACGAGGTCACCGAGGGCTCGGTGCTGCTCGACGGCGAGGAGGTCCTCGAGATGAGCGTGGACGAGCGCGCCAAGGCGGGCCTGTTCCTCGCGATGCAGTACCCCGTCGAGGTCCCCGGCGTGTCCGTGTCCAACTTCCTGCGCACCGCCAAGACCGCGATCGACGGCGAGGCCCCCAAGCTGCGCGAGTGGGTCAAGGACGTGCGCACCGCCATGGACAACCTCCGCATCGACCCCGCGTTCGGCGAGCGCGGCGTCAACGAGGGCTTCTCCGGCGGTGAGAAGAAGCGCCACGAGATCCTGCAGATGGAGCTGCTCAAGCCGCGCTTCGCGATCCTCGACGAGACCGACTCGGGTCTCGACGTCGACGCGCTGCGCATCGTCTCCGAGGGCGTCAACCGCGCCAAGGAGCAGACGGACGCGGGCGTCCTGCTGATCACGCACTACACGCGGATCCTGCAGTACATCAAGCCCGACTTCGTCCACGTCTTCGTGGCCGGCAGGGTCGCGGAGGAGGGCGGTCCGGAGCTCGCCGAGCGTCTCGAGGCCGAGGGCTACGACCGCTTCCTCGTGGGCTCCTGAGCCCGTCAACCTGTTCGACGCGAAGGGGAACGGCATGCGTGACGTGCGCGGGGACTTCCCGCTGCTGAAGCGCCGGGTGCGCGGCGGGCGCGAGCTCGTCTACCTGGACTCGGCGGCGACCTCGCAGCGCCCGCATGTCGTCCTCAACGCGGTCGACGAGTTCGAGACCCTCCACAACGGCGCCGTCCAGCGCGGCGCGCACCTCCTCGCGGAGGAGGCGACCGAGGCCTTCGAGGGCGCCAGGGATGCCGTGGCGCGCTTCGTGGGCGCTCGCGAGCCCCGCGAGATCGTGTGGACCGGCAACGCCACCGCCGCGCTGAACCTCGTCGCCAACGGCATCGGGAACGCGTCGGCGGGCATCGGCGGCAGCGAGGCCGCACGCTTCGCACTGAAGCCCGGCGACTCGATCGTCATCACCCAGGCCGAGCACCATGCGAACATCGTCCCGTGGCAGCAGCTCGCCGTCCGCACCGGCACGACCCTCAAGTGGATCGAGGTCGACGCGGACGGCGTGCCGCGCCTCGAGCAGCTCGACACCGTCGTGGACGACTCGACGCGCGTGCTGGCGTTCGGCCACGCGAGCAACGTGACGGGCGTCGTCAACGACGTCGCGGCGTTCGTGGCGCGCGCCCGCGAGGTCGGCGCGCTCACCGTGCTCGACGCCTGCCAGTCCGTCCCTCACATGCCTGTCGACTTCTCCGTGCTGGGAGTGGACTTCGCGGCGTTCTCTGGGCACAAGATGCTCGGTCCCACCGGCATCGGCGCCCTGTGGGGACGTGCGGAGCTGCTCGACGCGCTGCCGCCGTCGATCTTCGGCGGAGGCACGGTCCAGACCGTGACGCTCGAGCAGACCACGTGGCACCCGGCGCCCACGCGCTTCGAGGCGGGCTCGCAGCCCGTCGCGCAGGCGATCGGCCTGGGTGCGGCGGCGCGCTACCTGAGCGAGCTGGGGATGGGCGAGGTGTTCGCGCACGAGCGCGCGCTCGGCCAGCGCATGCGCCAGGCCGTCGCCGAGCTCGACGGCGTCCGCCTCCTGGGCCCCGTGGACGCCCCGCACGGCGTCCTCGGCCTCGCGGCCTTCTCCGTCGACGGCGTCCACCCGCACGACGTGGGCCAGGTCCTGGACGACGCGGGCATCGCGGTGCGCGTGGGGCACCACTGCGCCCAGCCGCTGCACCGGCACTTCGGCGTCACGGGCTCGTCTCGCGCGAGCGCCCACGTCTACACCACCGACGCCGACGTCGACGCGTTCATCGCGGGCCTCGAGCGCGTCATCGAGTTCTTCGGAGTCACGGCATGAGCGACCTCGAACGGATGTACCAGCAGGTCATCCTCGACCACTCGCGAGAGGCGCACGGCCGCGGCCTGCGCGACCTCGCCTCGGCCGCCGTGGGCGAGTCGCACCAGGTCAACACGACCTGCGGCGACGAGGTGACCCTGCGCATCGGCCTGGACGGCGACACCGTCGCCGACCTCGCGTGGGAGGGGCAGGGCTGCTCGATCTCCCAGGCCTCCGTGTCGGTCCTCAACGACCTGGTCGTGGGGGAGAGCGTGGAGCGCGTCGACGAGCTCTTCGAGGCCTTCAAGGCGCTCATGCACAACAAGGGCGAGCCGCTGGACGAGGAGCGCGAGGACCTCCTCGGCGATGCGACGGCGTTCACCGGAGTGGGGAAGTATCCTGCGCGTATCAAGTGCGCGCTGCTGGGCTGGATGGCCCTGCGCGATTCGGTCGCGCAGGCGAGAGGAGCAGATCATGGCTGACAAGGTCGCCACCGCCGCCGACGTCGAGGAGGCCCTCCGCGACGTCATCGACCCCGAGCTCGGCATCAACGTCGTCGACCTGGGCCTCGTGTACGGCGTGCTCCTCGACGAGAACCAGCACGCGATCATCGACATGACCCTCACGTCCGCGGCGTGCCCGCTGACCGACGTGATCGAGGACCAGGCCGCGCAGGCGCTGCACGGCATCGTCGACGGCTTCCGCATCAACTGGGTGTGGATGCCGCCGTGGGGCCCGGACAAGATCACCGACGAGGGCCGCGAGCAGCTGCGCGCGCTGGGCTTCAACGTCTAGGCCCAGGGCGGGGAGCCAGGGGCCGATGCGCGGGAGGGGAGCGCTGATCGGAGCATGACCGCGACGCACGTCGCGCTCGTCCGCGGCATCAACGTCGGGGGAAAGAACCCCGTGCCCATGGCCCGCCTGCGCGAGGTGCTCACGGCGCAAGGCTTCGCCGATGTGCGCACCTACATCCAGTCCGGCAACATCCTGCTGGGCGCGCCGGGCCGCGCCGAGGAGGCCGTCAACGAGGCCGTCGAGGCCGCCCTGCGCGAGCACTTCTCCGTCGAGACCGTGGTGGTCACCCTCTCCGCCGATGCCCTGCGCGCCGTCGTCGCGGAGGCCCCCGCGGACTTCGGAGGAGACGATGCCGCCTACCGCTGCGACGTGATCTTCTTCCGCCCCGGCATCGTCCCCGCCGAGGTGCTGCCTCGCGTGAGGCGCCGCGAGGGCGTGGACGAGGCGTGGAGCGGGTCGCGCGCGCTGTACTTCCGCCGGCTCGAGGCGCGCCGCACGGCCAGTCAGCTCAATCGGGTGCTCGAGATGCCGGAGTACAAGGACATGACGATCCGCAACTGGCGCACCACGCGCACCCTCGAGGCGATGCTCGACGCCTAGCGGCCCACGACCCCGAACATGTCGCACGCGGCCACGGTGCCCGCGTTGTAGCCCGTCACGAACGCGTCCCGGCGCTGCTGCGACGTGCCGTGGGTGAACGAGTGCGGGCTGACGTTGCCGCTCGTGACCTGCTGGATGCGGTCGTCGCCCACGGACTCAGCCGCCGCGATGGCGTTCTGCAGCTGCTCCTCGGTGATGGGCTGCAGGAACGGCACCCCCGTGTCGGGGTCCGGCACGGACGCGGCGTGGCCCACCCACACGCCCGCGAGGCAGTCCGCCATGAGCTCGACCCGGACGGTGTCGGAGTCGGGACCGGTCTGGGAGCGGTCGGCGATGTCGAAGATGCCCATCTCGTTCTGGATGTGGTGGCCGTACTCGTGCGCCACCACGTACGCCTCGGCAAGGTTGCCCTGCTCGTAGCCGAACGCGGCCAGCTGCGTGAAGAAGCCCGTGTCGATGTACATCGACTGGTCGAGGGGACAGTAGAACGGGCCCGTGGCCGACGACGCCTGGCCGCAGCCGCTCGACGTCGCCTGATCGAAGACGACGACGGCCGGGAGCCGATGCCTGAACCCCGCGGCCGGCAGCGCGTCCACCCAGAACGCGTCGAGGGACTCGATGGTCGCGAGGACGCGGCAGTCGGCGTGCTCGTTGGCCGAGGCGCCCGTGGCACAGCGCGTCGCGAAGTCCTCCTGCAACTCGGCGTCCTGCGCGGAGCCGGCGCCGCCGCCGCCGCTCGAGCCCGGGTCGAGGCCCACGGTCGAGGGGTCGATGCCCAGGAGCATGAACAGCAGGACGATCAGCAGGCCGCCGATGCCGCCGCCGATCGCGACGCCTCCGCGCGCACCTCCCGGCCCACGACGCTGGATGCGGCTCGGATCCAGCCGCGTGCCCTCGTTGAACGACATGTCGCCTCCTGAGAGAAACCTACCTCGCGAGGGCCTGCTCGCGGCGGCCCCGCTCCGGGACGGCGTCGTCGGCGATGCCGCGCGCGTGCAGCGCCTGGCCCAGGTCGAGAGCGAAGCCCACCGTGCGGATCGCCGTGGGCGTCACGGTGCCGCGCAGGCTGCGCTCGATGCCGCGAGCCTTGAGCGCCTCGCGCGACTGGGCGAGGATCTGGGCGACCTCGGGGATGACGCGCACCACGATGGAGAACATGAGCCCGGGGATGGCGGGCGGGACGACGCGCCTGAACGGCCGCGCCATGCGCGTGAAGAGGTCGAGCATGTCGCCCATCCGGGTGGAGCCGGTGATGGCGAGCGACAGGGCGAACAGGCCGATGAAGTCGGCCGTGGTGTCGATCGCCTCGCTCAGGTCGATGCGCCAGGCCGCGTACGCGCCGGCGATCACCGCGACGACGGACAGGCCGAGCATGGCGCGCACGGTGGGTCGCACGGGCGGCAGGATGCTCAGGAGCACGAGGATCGCCGCGACGGCCATGCCCACGGCGGACACGGGATCGGTGACGATGATGGACACGACCGTCCACCCGACCAGCAGCGGGAGCTTGACCCACGCCGGCAGCCGGTGCATGGGAGTGTTGCGCTCCCGATAGGACCCGACGATGGGATTCACGCGAGCTCTCCCACGGACCGCTGGAACATGAGCTCGCGGTAGAACGACACCGCCTCGATGGGGTCGCCGTCGAACACCACGGCGCCCTCGTCGACCACGAGCGCCCGCTCGGCTCGCGTGGCGGCGTCGAGGTCGTGCGTGACCTCGATGACCTGGATGGGCAGGGCGTGCAGCAGCGCGCCCACGTGCGCCTTCCACCGCAGGTCCAGGAGCGTGGTGGGCTCGTCCGCCACGACGATGCTGGGGGTCGTCGCGAGCACCCCGGCGAGCGCGAGGAGCTGGCGCTGGCCGCCGGACAGGGCGTTGACGGACACGTCGGCCTTGTCGCGCAGCCCGATCTCCTCGAGCGCGGCGAGCGCGGCCTCCGCGCGCTCGTCCCGGTCGCCGATGATGCGGCGCAAAGACAGCTCCACGTCCTCGAAAGCGGTGGGCATGATGAGCTGCGCGGACGGGTCGGTGAAGAGGAACCCCACCTTGCGTCGCACCAGGGCGCCGTGCTTGCGGGTGTCGAGGCCGTCCACCGTGACGGATCCGGACACGGGAAGGGCGAGGCCGTTGACGAGGCGCGCGAGCGTGGACTTGCCGGAGCCGTTGGCGCCGAGGATCGCGATGCGCCGCTCGTTCAGGTCGAGCGTCGTGGGATGCAGGATCGTCGCGCCGGAATCGGGAGCGACGACGGTCGCGTCCTGGAATCGGATCATGGCTACCAGGCTAGGCGGTCTCGGAGAGCGCCTCGTCCGCCCCGTCCTGCGGGGCATCGGCGGAGTCGGAGGCGCGCTGGTCGGCGAGGATCTGGGGGTAGGCGCGGTGCACGGCGTAGGCCACCGACGCGGCGAGGAAGAGCTTGATGATGTCCCCTGGCAGGAACGGCACGGCGGTCGCGAGGACATCGGCGGGAAGCATCCCCGCACGCACGCCCATGAAGGTGTAGCCGATGACGTTGAGCACCAGCAGAGAGCCCACGGCGCACGCGCCGACCACGCCCGACGGGCTCAGCATGCGACGGCGGTGGAGCGAGCGGACCATCCATCCGGTGACGAAGGCCGCGAAGACGAAGCCGATGAGGAAGCCGCCGGTGGGTCCCACGAACATGGCCGGACCCGCTCGATGCCCGGAGAAGATGGGCAGGCCGGCGGTGCCCAGGGCGAGATAGACGATCACGGCGGCTGCCCCGCGCCACGGGCCCAGCACGGCCCCCGCGAGGAGCACGGCGAAGGTCTGCAGCGTGATGGGCACTCCGGCGGCGAGCTGAAAGCCGGGCCAGATGGTGGAGGCGGCGATCAGACCCGCGAAGACGGCCACCAGGGCGATGTTGGTGGCGCTGAAAGGCTTGCGCAGATCCATGGCCTCCCCCTTTGCGATAATTGGTCGGCGGACACCGTACCGCCCCCACATCTCGGCGTCATCTCGAAGGC
Organism: Actinomycetes bacterium; assembly: GCA_003242455.2. GTDB lineage: Bacteria > Actinomycetota > Actinomycetes > Actinomycetales > Demequinaceae > Demequina. Next base: position 6,064 of record QGUM02000043.1, on the reverse strand, counting down.
CGCCGAAGTCCGCACGTTTGTGGGTCCGCCACAAGATCGCGCGCGTTCGCGCGCCTGGAGTCAGAGTGATCGTCGCAACCGGCCTTGAGGTGCGCATCGGCGCGCGCGTGCTGCTCCACCCTGCGACGTTCAGCGTCGGCCCGGGCGACAAGGTGGGCCTCGTGGGTCGCAACGGCGCCGGCAAGACCACTCTCACCCGCATCCTGGCGGGGGAGGGGCAGCCCACGTCGGGCACGGTGTCGCACCGCGGCTCCGTGGGCTACCTGCCGCAGGACCCGCGCACGGGCGACCTCGAGCAGCTCGCCATCGAGCGCATCCTCGACGCCCGCGACCTGGGCACGCTGACGCGTCGTCTGCGCGAGGCGGAGCTGGCCATGGCGGGCGACGACGAGACGGCGCGCGACGCGGCGATGGAGCGCTACCCCCGGCTGGAGGAGCGCTTCCAGGCGGCTGGCGGCTATGCGGCCGAGGCCGAGGCGGCGCGCATCACCGCGAACCTGGGCCTGGACGACCGCGTGCTGCGCCAGCCGCTCGGCACCCTGTCCGGCGGCCAGCGTCGGCGCGTGGAGCTCGCGCGCATCCTCTTCTCTGACGCGGACACGCTGCTGCTCGACGAGCCCACGAACCACCTGGACGCCGACTCGATCACGTGGCTGCGGGGCTTCCTGGCGAGCTTCTCCGGGGGGCTCATCGTCATCTCTCACGACGTGGAGCTGCTGCGCGCGACCGTCAACAAGGTCTTCCACCTGGACGCCAACCGCGCCGAGCTGGACCAGTACGCCCTGCGCTGGGACGCGTACCTGGAGCAGCGCGAGACGGACGAGCGCCGCCGCAAGCGCGAGCGCGACAACGCCGAGCGCAAGGCCGCCGCGCTGCTCGCCCAGGCGGAGAAGATGCGCGCCAAGGCCACCAAGGCCGTCGCGGCACAGAACATGGCTCGCCGCGCCGAGAGGCTGCTCGCGGAGACGGAGGGACAGCGCCAGGCCGACAAGGTCGCGCACCTGCGCTTCCCGACCCCGGCGCCGTGCGGCAAGACCCCGCTCGCGGCATCGGGCCTGTCCAAGTCCTATGGCTCGCTCGAGGTGTTCACCGACGTGGACCTCGCGATCGACCGGGGCTCGCGCGTGGTCGTGCTCGGCCTCAACGGCGCGGGCAAGACCACGCTGCTGCGCATCCTCGCGGGCGTGGAGCAGCCGGACACCGGCACCGTCGAGCCCGGCCACGGGCTCAAGCTCGGCTACTACGCGCAGGAGCACGACACGCTCGACCTCGACGCGACGGTCTACGAGAACCTGCGCCACGCCGCGCCCGACCTCTCGGACGCGGAGGTGCGATCGGTGCTCGGCTCGTTCCTCTTCGCGGGCGACGACGCCTTCAAGCCCGCGCGCGTGCTCTCCGGCGGCGAGAAGACGCGCCTGGCGCTCGCGGCTCTCGTGGTGAGCCAGGCGAACGTCCTGCTGCTCGACGAGCCCACGAACAACCTCGACCCGGCGTCGCGCGCGGAGATCCTGCGCGCCCTGCGCACCTTCGAGGGAGCCGTGGTGCTCGTCACGCACGACGAGGGAGCGGTCGACGCCCTCGAGCCGGAGCGGGTGCTGCTGCTGCCGGATGCGGTAGAGGACCTGTGGAACCAGTCCTATCGCGACCTCATCGCGCTCGCGTAGGCGTCGGGCGCGGGCGACGCGCGGGGAGCCGCCGACGCGCGGGGAGCTGTCAGCGCGAGACGTTGCCGACGCGCGGGGAACTGCCGGAGCGCGGGGCGCCTGCGCATCGGCGCGCCTAGAGCGCGTCCTCGATCTCCTCGTCACTGGGCCCGCGACGCTCGGCGCGCGACGGCCGCCGCGGCCTGTCCGCAGGCGCCGGCGCCTCGCCCCGGGCCTCGCGCTCGAGCCTGGCGTCCCGGCGCAGCAGGAACACCGCGGCGACCGGCGCGAGCAGAGCGAGCAGCCACCACTGATAGGCGTAGGACAGGTGCGGGCCCAGGCTCAGCTGCGGCAGGGGCACCGGCTGAGCGGGAGTGCCCAGGCATCCCGAGTCGTCGCACGGCTCGCGCAGCATGATGTATCCCGGATACGCCGGGCCTGCGTCGAGCGGGGCCTCGACCTGGTCCGCGACGATGCGCGTGGCGCCCTCGCCGCGGCGGCCGTCGTCGGGCTCCTGCTCGCGCAGGACGCCGGTGACCGTCACGGGCTCGAGCGGAAGGCGCACTTCAGGGGCGTCGTCGCGCGGCACCCAGCCGATGTCCACGAGCACCATGCCCTCCGAGGTCTGGAGCCACGCGAGGTGGTGCAGCGCCGCCGTCGAGCTCACGGCACGACCCCGCAGCTCGACATGGGAGGCCGGGATGAGCTGCCCCGTCACGCTCACGGTGCGCCACTCGTGGTCGCCGACGTCGGGATCGCCCGGCGACACGAGGGTGCCAAGCACGACGGCGGGAAGGCCCTGGGCGGCGTCGAAGGCGCGCACGGCATCGGCGCGAGCCTCGTAACGCCCGTACTGCCACCGTCCCGCCACGATGCCGAGCGTCACCACCGCGAGCACGGCGAGCGTCGCGATGGAGATCGCGAGCGGCCGGTACGCGCGCGGGCGGGGGGACGTCGCGGCGGGGTCGGGCACTCCACGATGCTAGCCGCGCCCACAGCGACGAGGGCCGCCACCCGCAGGTGACGGCCCTCGTGCGTTGCGTGGGGAGGCCTACTCCGCCGACTCGTCCTCCGCGGCCGCGTCCTCGGCGGTCTCGTCGGCCGCCTCGTCCTCGTCGTCGTTCGTGGCCCACGGGTCCTCGACCACGGGCGCGACCGCGTCGATGTCCGTGATCCACCAGCGGGCGAAGTTCGTGTCCCCGTGCTGCGGACAGCCGTCGTTCTGCAGCGTGATGCGGGCCCGGGTGGACTCGCGCACGCCCGGCTCGGCGAGCACGTTGTACTGCTGGTACTGCTCGATCTCCTCGATGTCCACCACGCCGCGAGCGTTGTACAGCGACACGACGCCGCTCTCGCGGCTGCGCACCATGAGGTATTCGCCGTCGGCGTTGGTGGCGGAGAAGTAGTCGTTGTTGAGGCCGTCGTAGCGCACGCCCACGATGCCGAGCGTCTCCATGAACAGCTCGACGTCGCCCACCTTGCGGACCTCGTAGCGGCCCTTCTCGGTCTCGATCCACGAGTTGCCGGGGACGATGAACTGCGTGACGGTCGCCTCCCGGTTGACGAGGGCGGGCAGATCCCGGCGCAGCTGCTCCTTGATGGGGGCCATGTCGTCCGGTCCGGTGATGCCGCGCTCCTGGTCGAACAGGACCGGGTGCGTCAGCTGGTACATGCGCTCGAGGCTGCCGAGCGCGCGGCGCAGGTTCTCGCGGTACTGGGCCTCGTTCTGGTTCGAGGGGATGTCGAGCTCGCCCAGCGGCGCGTCCGGATCCTGCTCGTTGTTGAGCACCTCGAACAGGAACGCGTTGATCAGGCCGCCGTTGTCCGTGAAGGCACGGAAGCGGGTCTCGATGCGGTTCTCGTAGATGGGGGTCTCGCACAGCGCCTCGCCGTTCTCGTCGAACAGCGTCGACTTCAGAGGCGAGCGGATGGGCAGGCCGTTGTCGTAGTAGGCCTCGATGTACCCGTCTGCGGGTCCGGCGGCGGCGCATCCGGTGAGAACGAGCGCCGAGCTCAGAGCCAGACCCGCCATCGCGGCGAGTGCGCGCTTCCGGCGCGCTGCGGTGCCCCGTCGGGCGTGATCCACGGTGATCATTCGGACTCCCTTTCGCGCGGTGAGCGCGGTCCTTTCGATTGCGAGACACCTTACCAAGCCGGAGAGCGCCCGCCATGCACGTTCTCGACGACAATCCCTGCGCGTGCCGTCGAGCGTCGTCGTGCGTGTGGCGTCGCGTCCTGGGCTACCGTTGCCCCCATGACTCGACACGTCGTGGTGACTGGAGCGAACAGGGGCATCGGGCGGGCGATCGCGGAGGCCTTCGTGGCCAACGGCGACACCGTCTCGTCGATCTACCGGGGAGGAGACCTCCCCGAGGGCGTGACCGGCGCGATCGCCGACATCTCGGACACGGACGCCGTCAACCGCGCGTTCGACGAGCTCGAAGAGCAGCACGGCCGCGTGCGCGTCCTCATCGCGAACGCGGGCATCACCAAGGACGGCCTGCTCATGCGCATGACGGACGAGGACTTCGAGCAGGTCATCGACGTCAACCTGACCGGCACCTTCCGCTGCGTGCGCCGCGCCGTCCAGTCCATGATGCGCGAGAAGTACGGCCGCATCGTGCTGGTGGGCTCCGTGGTGGGACTGCTCGGCAACCCCGGCCAGGTCAACTACTCCTCGTCCAAGGCCGCGCTCGTGGGCATGGCGCGCTCGATCACCCGCGAGGTGGGGGCGCGCGGCATCACCGCGAACGTCATCGCCCCCGGGTTCATCGACACCGCCATGACGGCCGAGCTCCCGGAGGACCTCGTCAAGCAGTACCAGGCCACCATCCCCGCCAAGGCGTTCGGCTCCACGGCCGATGTCGCGGCCGCCGCGGTGTTCCTCGGCTCCGATGCCGCGGGCTACATCTCGGGCGCCGTGCTGCCGGTCGACGGCGGCCTCGGCATGGGTCACTGACGAGCACTACGCTCGTCCCCAGCATTCATCGCAGGAGGAGACATGGGCATTCTCGAGGGCAAGAACATCCTCGTGACGGGCGTCCTCACGGAGGGCTCGATCGCGTTCGAGGTGGCGCGGCTGTGCCAGACCGAGGGCGCGACGGTGGTCCTCACGGGCGTCGGCCGCACCTTCAAGGTGACGCAGGCGATGGGCCGCCGCCTTCCCGTGGAGGCGCAGGTCGTCGAGCTCGACGTGACGAGCCCTGAGCAGCTGTCCGGCCTCGCGGACGCGGTGCGCGAGCACGTCCCGCACCTGGACGGCGTGGTCCACTCCATCGGCTTCGCGCCGCAGACCGTCATGGGCGGCAACTTCATGGCCGGCCAGTGGGAGGACGTCGCCACCGCGCTGCACATCTCCGCGTACTCGCTCAAGGCCCTCGCGGAGGCGGCGCTGCCGCTCATGGGACAGGGCGGCTCCATCGTCGGCCTCACGTTCGACGCGCGCTTCGCATGGCCCGTGTACGACTGGATGGGCGTCGCCAAGGCCGCCTTCGAGTCGGTCAACCGCTATCTCGCACGCGACCTGGGCCCGCAGGGCATCCGCTGCAACGTGGTGTCGGCCGGCCCGCTCAAGACCACGGCCGCCAAGCACATCCCAGGCTTCGACCAGATGGAGGGCAAGTGGGCGGAGCGCGCGCCGCTCGGCTGGGACTCCGACAACGTCGAGCCCGCCGCGCGCGCCGTCACCGCGCTGCTGAGCGACTGGTTCCCCGCCACCACCGGCGAGATGATCCACGTCGACGGCGGCGTGCACGCGATGGGGCAGTAGGCGCCATGCCCACGCTCGTCGTGGTCAGGCACGCGAAGGCCGAGGAGCCGCGCGCGGGCCTCAGCGACCACGACCGCGCCCTCACGCTGGACGGCCGACGTCAAGCCGCCCGGCTGGGTGAGCGCTTGGCCGAGGCCGGCATCGTGCCTCAGCACGTGCTCGTGTCCTCCGCCACCCGTGCCCAGCAGACGTGGGCGCGCATGGCCGTCGCGCTCGACGCCGAGCGCGTGGACACCGTTCCCGGGCTGTACAGCGCGGGGATCGGCGGCTACCAGGACGCGCTCGCTGTCGTGGGCGACGCAGATGTCGTGGCTACCGTCGCGCACGAGCCGACGGCATCGGGCTTTGCGCGGTGGCTCGCGGGGGACGGCTCGGATCGGGAGGCCTTCGCCGATGTCGCGTACGGGCTCGTGACGTCGGGAGCGGCCGTGCTCGAGCTGGACTCGTGGGACGACGTGCGACCGGGAGGCGCCCGGCTGGTCGCCGTCCTGTCCGGCAAGGAGTGACGCGGTGGTCCGTCCCGACAGGGAGCTGATCTGGCGCGCGCTGCTGGCGATGCAGCGCCACGCGTGGGAGCAGGGTGTCGCGTCGCACGCCGCGCTCGACGCGGGCGACCTCGACCTGGCGCGTGCCATGGCGCGCGATGCCATCG
>QGUM02000156.1:0-3324 GCA_003242455.2 Actinomycetes bacterium | reverse complement strand
TCGTCCACGCGCGGTGGTCGGCCTCGTTGTGCTGCGGGCCGAGCGGCTCCAGGACGAACAGGTCCGTGACGAGCGAGGTGGGCGGGTCGAAGGCGTCAGGGACGAACGGGCGCTCTGCCATGCGCGGACTCTAGCGGACCGCCGGCCGTTCTCAGGCTCGGACCCGATACTGGCCCATGACGATCAAGAGGCTCGACCACACCGTGCTCGTCGTCGAGGACCTAGAGGCGGCCGTAGCGTTCTTCTCGGCCCTCGGCATGACGGTCGAGGGCGAGGGGCAGCTGTCCGGCGACTGGATCGACAGGGTCAACGGCATGGACGGGGTGAGGGTGCACATCGTGCTGCTGCGCACCCCCGACGGCAACGGGCGCCTGGAGCTGACGCGCTTCCAGAGCCCCGAGCTCGTGGCGCAGACCCCCTCCCCCGCCCCGCCGAACGCGCTGGGCCTGCGCAGCGTGATGTTCGAGGTCGACGACCTGGGCGCCGCGCTCGACGCCGTGCAGCGGCGCGGCGGCGTGCTGATGGGCGACGTGGCGCAGTACGAGGACCAGTACCGGCTCTGCTACGTGAGGGGGCCGGGTGGGGCGATCGTCGCGCTGGCGGAGGACATCAGGCAGGACCGGTCGAGCTAGGGCGGCTCCGGCGGGTTAGCGTCGTGCGCGAGTGACGACCACCGGAGGCGCGCGATGATCGAACACCTGGAGCTCCTGCGCCGCCACGGGGCGTGGGCGGACGCGCGGCTGCTGGCCGCGCTGAAGGCCGCGCCCGAGCCCCCGTCGGGCGTGCTGCGCGAGCTGGCGCACGTCCGCGGCGCGCAGGCCACCTGGCTCGCGAGGATCGCCGGCGAGGAGCCGCTGCTGCCCATCTGGCCCGAACTGACCCTAGCGGAGCTCGAGGAGGTCGGCGCCGTCCTCGACGAGAAGGCGCGCCTGCTCCACGCGGGGCTGGACGCGGCGGGCCTCGAGCAAGTCGTCAGGTACGTGAACAGCCGCGGCGAGGCGTTCGCCACGCCGCTCCACGACGTGCTCCTACACGTCGCGCTGCACGGGCAGTACCACCGGGGCAAGGCCAACGCCGGCCTGCGAGCGGCCGGCTTGGAGCCCGTGGCGGTCGACTACATCGCCTGGAGCAGGCTGGGCCGTCCCTGACGGCCTGGTCGCCGGGCCGGAGCGCCCGGCCCCGATCATGGTCAGAAGGGCGAGCGGGCCGGCTTCGGCGGCAGCGAGCGCGCCGCGTTCTCGATGGCCGAGCGGATCGCGTTGCGCACCGCGTAGTCGACGATCGTCGTGCCCGTGCGCCCGACGCGCAGGTCGGTCATCACGTTGGCGATGTCGATCGAGACGTTGCGCTGCGAGACCTCCGCCACGCCGCGGCCGATCGCCAGGATCTCGGCGGTGTTCGTGTCCACGAACCGGATCTCGACCGCGACGCGCGCCGACACCGTCTCGGACGAGCCGCCGAACACGCCCAGCACGCGGCCGCCTCCGCCCGTCGTCTGCACCCCGAACTCGGTCACGCTGCCAAGGACCATCAGCTCGGCGCCCTCGATGCGGCCCACCTGCGCCGCGGTCTCCGGGTTGATGCGACCCGAACGCGCCAGGTCCTGCTCGTAGAGGATCTTGTCGATCTCGGCGCGCTCGGTGATGCGGAACTGCTGGCTCTCGTACGCCTCGGCGATGAAGATGTCGGCCACGCCGGAGCCGAGCTCGCGGTAGAACTGCTCGCCCTCCTTCGAGAGGTCGACTGAGCCGATCCTCACGCTGCCCGCTCCCACGGTGAAGCTCGGGACGGCGATGATCCAGCGCTGCTCGCGCGGTACCGGCTCCAGGGTGAACTCCATCAGGTGCACGCCGGTGTCCTCCACCGTCACGGTGGGGGCGCAGCCGGCGACCAGCGCGAGCCCGAGGATGGCGAGGCGACGCAGTGTCCGCACGTGCAGGAGTTTAGCCCGCCGCATCGGGCGGACCCGTCACCCGCGCCGCGGGTCCGTGGCCGCGGACGCGTGCCGCGCGCTCGACCGCCTTGTTCCCCGTGCTACCCGCGAACCGCCGCGCGCGGTGCACGGTGGCCTCTCCGCGCGGGCCGGCACCGCGGCCGGCGCGGGGAGAAGGAGGCGTTCCGATGCCACTGACCGCGAACGACGTCCGCGCCTTCCTCGAGCGGTACGCCCAGGCGCTCACCAGCGGCGACGCGGCGCGCATCGCCGACCACTGGCACGTGCCGTGCATGGTCGTGAGCCCCCAAGGCGTCATCGCGGTCGGCGACAGGTCGCAGGTCGAGGGCTTCTTCAGGGCCTCCGTGGCCGACTACCACGCGAAGGGCATCACCGCCGCGCGGCTCGACACCGCCGACGTCACCGTCGTCTCCAGCGCCGTGGCCGCGGCGGACGTGCGCTGGGACCACCCCTCCGAGGGCGGCGGGTCCCTGGGCGGCGAGCACGCCTACTACGTGGTCAGCCGTGGGCCCGACGGACAGCTCGGCATCGACCTCTACTCGCCGGGCGACTAGGGAGCGCGTGTTCGCGGGCGCTCTGGGCTGGGATCAGGGTCCACCGGTCCGCGCGCCCGCGGCACGCGGCGCGCGCCTCGTGTAGACGTCCGCGAGGTAGTCCTTCAGCCCGCTGGGCAGGTTCGGCTGCTTGGCCACGGTCTCCAGGTGCTCCGCGTCGACGTGGAGGGCGTCGAGGCGCGACCTGGCGGAGCCGGAGATCCTCGAGGTGCTGGGCATGACGCGCTGCGAGGAGGGGCGCTTCGACGACTCCCGCCGACTGCTGTCGCAGGCCCTCGTCCACTACCGCGCGCGGGGCGACCTGTTCGGCGCGGCCAGCGCCCTCTACCAGCTCGGTAACGTCTACCTCAACCTCAGGCAGCCCGAGGACGCCCGGCCGCTGCTGGTCGAGGCGCTGCAGACCGCGCGGAAGGCGGAGGCCGAGTCGCTGGTGCCGCACATCGACTACGCGCTGGGCGTCGCGTCGCTCGAGCTAGGGGACTTCGCCGGGGCGAGGGACCGCCTCAGCCGCGCCCTGTTCGCGGCCAGGCGCGACGGGGACGCCTCGCGCCAGGCCGCCGCCCTCTCGGTGCTCTTCCGCACGGCGGCCAAGGCCGGCGACCGCGCTTCGGCGAAGCGCTACCTCGAGGAGGGGCTGACGATCGCCGTCGAGATCCGCGAGACGCCGCGCGTCCTGAAGCTCCTCATCTACCTCGCCGAGGCGTGGCTCGCCGCCGGCGTGCGCCTCCGCGACGCCGAGAGGCTCCTGCGGCTCGCGCTCTCGCAGTCCGAGGTCGCGCACTGGGCGCGCGAGCTGGCGGAGGACCTCCTCTCCAC
>QGUM02000155.1:0-3359 GCA_003242455.2 Actinomycetes bacterium | reverse complement strand
CCGGTAGGCTCGGCGCATGATCAACGTCGCCGTCCTGGGTGCCGCCGGGCGCATGGGCGCCACCGTCGTGCGCGCCGTCGAGCGCGCCGACGACCTCCAGCTTCACGCCGCCCTCGACGCCGGGTTCGACCCCGCGCAGCTCGCGGGTGCGCAGGTGGCCGTCGACTTCACCGTGCCCGAGGCGACCGAGGCCAACGTCCACACCCTCATCGATCAGGGCATTCACGCCGTGGTGGGGACCACCGGCTGGACGGACGATGCCCTGGCCCGGGTGCGCGAGCACCTCGCCGAGGCTCCCAGCATCGGCGTCCTCATCGCCCCGAACTTCGCGATCGGGGCCGTGCTCGCGATGCGCCTGAGCGCGCTCGCGGCCCGCTACTTCGAGTCCGTGGAGATCGTCGAGCTGCACCACCCCGACAAGGTCGACGCGCCCTCCGGCACGGCCAAGCACACCGCCGCGGGCATCGCCGCAGCGCGGGCCGCGGCCGGCATCGGCCCCTCGCCCGATGCCACGATGCACGATCCGGACGGCGCCCGCGGCGCGCTCGTGGACGGGGTGAGGGTGCATGCGGTGCGTCTGCGCGGCCTTGTGGCTCACGAGGAGGTGCTCCTGGGCAATCCCGGCGAGCAGCTGACGATCCGGCACGACTCCTTCGACCGCGAGAGCTTCATGCCCGGCGTTCTCCTCGGTGTGCGCGAGGTCGCGAAGCACCCCGGCCTGACCGTGGGACTCGACGGCTACCTGGACCTGTGATCATGGGGCTGTTGCGCCGCAAGGGATTCGTGGCGGCTGTCGCGACCGCCGTCATCCTCGCGCTCTACTTCGCACTCGTGGCGGGCCGCGCGCTGGTGTTCATCCGCACTGGCGATCCTGTGGCGATCGCGCTCGGAGCGGCGCTGCTCGTGCTTCCCGCGGTGGGCGTGTGGTGGCTCGTCTCGGAGTGGCGGCTCGGCACCACGGTGCAGCGGATGGCGGACATCCTCGAGCGGCAGGATCGCCTGCCGGTGGTGGAGGCGACGGCGCGCCCGTCCGGACGGCTCGACGATGAGGAGGCGATGCGCCTGTTCGAGGAGTGCCGCGCGGAGGTCGACGCCCGCCCCGACGACTGGGCGGCCTGGTTCAACCTCGCGTTCGCCTACGACGCGGGAGGCGACAGGCGCATGGCCCGCCGCTCGCTGCGTCACGCCGCGGACCTGTACCGCGCATCGGCCCGCTGAGTCAGCGCCGGTCGCCTCGCCCGGCTGGCCGCCGCGCTCGCGCCCCCGCGCCGCCGAGCCCCGCTGACCACGAACCCCCTGCGCGCATGTGTGCCGGATCGCACACATTTCCCGGCATCCGGCCCCAAGCAAGTGCCAGAAGTGACACATTTCGATGGGGTGGGCCGATGTCCGCTCGATGGGCAGCCCGCGGGGATCAGTCTTCGAGGGACGTGTGCCAGAGCTGCTCCGGGATCGTGATGCCCGGGCCGTCGAGCTCGCGGCGCATCCCCGCCTCGGCGAACCCGGCCTCGCGCAGGTAGCGCGCACGGATCGCGTCCTTCTCGAGCGCCCAGATGCGCATGGTCGTGCCGCCGTGCTGACGCAGGTGGTCGGCGGCGGCGGCGAGCAGGCGCGAGCCGTGTCCACGACGACGACGGTCGGGCGACACCTCGAGCGCCACGAGGTCCTGCGGCGGGGAGACCGCCGCGAAGCCCACGACGACCCCGTCCTGGGTGGCGACGAAGACCTGGTGGCCTGGCGTCGGCGGCTGCGTGATGGCATCGTGCCAGCCCGCCTTGACGGCCTCCTCGTCGAACGCCGTGTGGCGGCGCGGACCCAGCCTGTCGCCCAGCGCGGCTACCCACGACGCGACCTGGATGCGGGCGATGTCGGCCTCGTCTCCCGGTCGCGCGGGGCGGACCGCGACGTCAGCCTGAGTCTCGGTGCTCATGGTGTGACCCTACTGCCCCGCGGAGCCTTGCCGTGTCACCCCCAGCCGAGGAGGCGCAACACCGCGGCCGTCGCGGCCGCCAGGGCGACCACCACGAGGAACGGCGCTCGCAGCACCAGCGCCACGACCGCGACCGCCATCGCGGCGATGCGCGAGTCGGCGACCAGGTGGCCGCCGCTCGTGAACGCCTGCACCGCCGCGAGGGCCATGAGCAGTGCGACGGTGACGTACGCCGCGATCCGGTGCACGCGCGGGTTCTCGACGATCCGCTCGGGCACCACGTGGCCCAGCAGCTTGGTGAGCCACGCGAGCAGTCCCGCCGCAACGATCGCGACCCACACCCACACGTATGCGCTCACTCGGGCACCTCGCCTTCCGCCCGTGGAGCCTTCCATCCGGCGACGATGCCGACGACCGCCGCCGCGAGGATCGGCACGCCCGCGGGGGCGATGGGGGTGAGCGCGAGCGCGAGGACGGCGGCGACGCCCGCGACCACGTGGGCCCGGCGCGACGCCAGGCGCGGCCACACGAGCGCCAGGAACGCGGCGGCTGCGGCGGCGTCGAGTCCCCAGTCGGCGGGGTCGCCGATGCGCTGGCCGGCCAGCGCTCCCACGACCGTGACGAGGTTCCACAGGACGAAGACGCCGACGCCGGTCCACCAGAAGCCCTGGCGCCGGGCAGGGACGTCCTCGGGCGGCTGGGCGAGGGCGACGGCGGTGGACTCGTCGATCGTCACCTGGGCGGCCCAGGCGAGGCGCGGTCCGCGCATGGGGCGCAGGATCGGCGCGAGGGAGACTCCGTAGAAGCCGTTGCGGATCCCCAGGAACGTGGATGTGGCGGCCGCGGCCGCGAGATTGCCGCCGCCCGCGACGACGCCCACGAACGCGAACTGCGACCCCCCGGAGAAGACCAGGAGGCTCAGCGCCATCGTCTGCCACAGATCGAGTCCCGCGGCCACCGAGAGCGCGCCGAAGCTGATGGCGTACGCGCCCGTCGCGATGGAGACGGAGAGGGCCTGGGTGCGCGTGGGGCCCAGGCGCGAGGCGCGGGACGCCGGGGCAGGCTCGGCAGCGTCGGGCGTGGACACCTCGTCAGCGCAGGGCGCGGGAGCCCTGCGAGAGAAGTCCGCATCGGGCGCGGAAGCCTCGTCAGCGGAGCTCACGCCGGCCACTCCAGCTCGGCGCCGGCGGCGTCGAAGATGCGGGGACGGGGTGCCGATGCGAGCGGCTCCGAGGCGAGGGTCTCGCGTGTGGCTCGCCAGGACACGCTCGGGATCTGCTCGCCGGAGTCGTGGCACGTCATGGTCGACGGCGGGCCCGCCGCGAAGCCCAGGCGGCGCGGCACGGCGGCGCTGCGCTCGTTGGAGGGCGCGTGCTCGATGCCCAGGAGCTCGGCTCCCGCGACCTCGAGGGCGACACGGGTCAGGGCC
>QGUM02000042.1:0-14868 GCA_003242455.2 Actinomycetes bacterium | reverse complement strand
CCGTCTGCGGCATGACGCCGTCGTCGGCCGCGACCACGAGGATCGCGATGTCCGTGACCTTCGCGCCGCGCGCACGCATGGCGGTGAACGCCTCGTGACCCGGGGTGTCGATGAAGGTGATCGGACGACGCTCGCCCTCGTGGTCGTGCCACACCTGGTACGCGCCGATGTGCTGGGTGATGCCGCCGGCCTCGCCCGACACGACGTCGGACTTGCGGATGGCGTCCAGGAGGCGCGTCTTTCCGTGGTCGACGTGACCCATGACGGTGACGACAGGCGGGCGCGGCTCGAGGTCCTCGTCGGTCTCCTCGAGCAGCTCCGACTCGAGGTCCACGCCGAAGTCGGCGAGGAGCTCGCGGTCCTCGTCCTCGGGCGAGACGATCTGGACGATGTAGCCCAGCTCGACGCCCAGGGCCTCGAATGTCTCCTCGTCGAGCGACTGCGTCGCGGTGGCCATCTCTCCCAGGTGGAAGAGCACGGTGACGAGCGACGCGGGATTGACGTCGATCTTCTCGGCGAAGTCGGTCAGCGTGGCACCGCGGCGCAGGCGGATGACGGTGCTGCCGTCACCGCGAGGGATCTTGACGCCGCCGATGGCGGGAGCCTGCTGCTCCTCGTACTCCATCCGCTTGGCGCGCTTCGACTTGCGCGAGCGCGCGGGCTTGCCGCCGGCGCGACCGAAGGCGCCGGCCGTGCCTCCGCCGCGACCGCGACCGCCGGGGGCCGGACGACCGCCGGGGCCGCCGAAGCCGCCGCCGGGGCGACCGGGACCGCCCGGACGGCCGGCGACGCCGGGGGCAGGGCGACCGCCGACGCCGGGGCCGGGACGCGGAGCACCGGGACGCGGTGCGCCGCCGGCCGGGGCCGGGCGGCCGGGACGGCCGTCGGGGCGCGGGGTCTGGAACGGGTTGTTGCCGCCCGGGCGCGGACGCGGACGCGGCGCGTCGGGGCGGGTCTGGAACGGGTTGTTGCCGCCCGGGCGCGGACGCGGACGCGGCATGTCGGCCGGAGTCGGCACGGCAGGCTTCGCCGGGGCCGGGGCGGGCTCGGGCTCGGGCGCCGGGGCCTCGGCCGCGGGAGCGGCGGGCTTGGGCGCAGGCTTGGGAGCCGCGGGCGCAGGCTCGGGCTCGGGCGCCGGGGCAGGCGCGGGAAAGGCTTCGCGCAGCTTGCGGACCACGGGGGCTTCGAGCGTCGAGGACGGGCTCTTGACGTACTCCCCCAACTCGCCGAGCTTGGCGATCAGGTCCTTGGCGGGGATGCCGAGTTCCTTCGCGATCTCATGAACGCGGGGCTTTGCCACAGAAAACTCCTGTCTCGGTCCGACCGAGGCAGGGTCGAACCATCGTTACGGCTGGGCACTCATTTCGAGGCACTCATCGGATGGCCATGGGCTTTCAATCCCGTCTGTGAACTGGAACGTTCTTAGCGTAGGCGAAGGTCGTCCTCGCTCAGCCCCGACGCGTCGGCGTGCTCCGCTCGCAGTGCGCGAGCGAAGGCCCGACGCTTCACGGCCAGACCGAGGCACGCCCCGTCGGGATGCAGCCAGGCACCCCTCCCGGGCTCGGCGGCCCGAGGATCGACCACGACGCGGCCGTCTCGGAGCACCACCCTCACCAGAAGCGACCGAGGCTCCCGCTCGCGGCACCCGACGCACGTCCGCATCGGAACGCGGGGCGTGTCGGAGGATGCCGTCTGCACGAGACTCGGCCCACCCATCCTACCGCCTGCGCCGGCTAGCGGCTCGCCCCGGGCACCTCGGGCGCCTCGTCGGAGCGGATGTCGATGCGCCAGCCGGTCAGGCGCGCCGCGAGGCGCGCGTTCTGGCCCTCCTTGCCGATGGCCAGCGACAGGTGGAAGTCGGGGACGATGACACGGGCCGCGCGGGCCTCCTCGTCGACGACCTCGACGGACACGACATGGGCCGGGGACAGCGCGTTGCCGACGAAGGTCGCGGGGTCCTCGTCCCAGTCGACGATGTCGATCTTCTCGCCGCGCAGCTCGCTCATGACGGCCCGCACGCGCGCTCCCATGGGGCCGATGCACGCACCCTTCGCGTTGACGCCGGGCACGGTCGCGCGCACCGCGACCTTGGAGCGGTGCCCGGCCTCGCGGGCGAGGCTCATGATCTGGACAGTGCCGTCCGCGATCTCCGGAACCTCGAACTCGAAGAGCTTGCGCACCAGGTTGGGATGCGTGCGCGACAGCGTGATGGACGGGCCCTTCATGCCGCGCGAGACCTCGAGCACGTACGCCTTGAGGCGCTCGCCGTGGACATAGGTCTCCGTGGGCACCTGCTCGTGCTGCGGCAGGAGCGCCTCGACGTCGCCGATGTCCACGTGGACGTTGCGCGGGTCCGAGCTCTGCTGCACCACGCCCGAGATGAGCTGGCCCTCCTTGCCGGCGTACTCGCCGAGCACGGCGTCGTCGCCCGCCTGGCGCAGGCGCTGGACGATGACCTGGCGGGCCGTCGCCGTCGCGATGCGGCCGAAGTCGTCGGGGGTGTGGTCGAACTCGGGCATCGGCTCCGGGACGACGCCCTCCTCCACCTCGCCGGGCGGGTCCTCTCGCGCCCAGATGGTCACCACGCCGGTGTCGCGGTCGAGCTCCGCGCGGGCGTGACGATATGCGCCAGGAGTCTTGTGGTACGCGGACACGAGCGCCTGCTCGATCGCGTCGACGAGCACGTCGATCTTGATGTCCCGCTCCTTGGCGAGGCTCACGAGCGCCTGCATGTCGATGTCCACGGCTACTCCTCCTCGTCCGGGTCGTCCGCGTCGATGTCGCCTGCCCCGGCCTCGTCGTCGAGACGGCGGAACTCGATCTCGACCTTGCCGCGCTTGACCTCCGCGAACGGCACGCGGACGAGCCCGGCATCGGCGTCGAGGAGCAGGTCCTCGCCGTCCACGTCCGTGAGGCGGCCCTTGACCGTGGTGCCGTCCGTGCGCGTGACGGTCACGAGTCGGGTGCGCGCGCGCTTGAAGTGGCGCAGCTCGGTCAGCGGGCGCGACAGGCCCGGGGTGCTCACCTCGAGGTCGTACGCGCCCGTGAGGACGTCGGCCTCGTCGAGGACGGCGCCGATGGCGCGCGAAGCGGCGGTGATGGCGTCGAGAGAGGCGGAGCCGATCTGGTCCTCGGGGAGGTCGAGCGTGATCAGGACACGCGTGCGCGTGCCCGCGGGCGCCACCTCCACGCCGTCCACGATGAGCCCGGCGGATTCGGCTGCAGGTCCCGCAAGCGCGGCAATGCGGCTCGTAGCGTCCACGTGCTGCCTCCCCGCGCCTTGCGACGCTCCGTTCCTTCTCGATCAGCCATGAGTCTATGCCGCCCCCAGGGCCCGTGCGAGACTATCCGCCATGGCGGGTCGGGCTTGGCGAGCGGCTGTCGCGGCGGTCGCGACGGCCGCCGTCCTCGCCACAGCCGCATGCGACATCCGCCTCGAGACGGATCCGCTCGTCACCCCCACCCCGGACGCCGTCACCGTCGCGCGCGATCTCGCCGCGCTGCAGGAGGCCGACATCGTCGCCGCGCTCGCCGCCCCCGCCACGGGCGGGCCCGGCGACGGCGCGCTGCGCGCGATCGAGTCCGCCGCCGCCCCGGCGCACCTCGAGGTGCTGGGCGGGGTGTACGTCGCCTACCCCGGCGCCGCACCGGAGCCCAGCGCCGATCCGATGCCGGACCTGCGCACGGCCGTCACGGTCGCCCGCGACCGCGCGCTCGCCCAGGCGTTCGCGGAGTCCGAGACGGATGCCGGATTCCTCGCCGGCATCCGGGGCTTCACGCACGCCTTCGCCCTGTGGCACGCGGGCGTGCTCGACGCGCGTGCGGCGAACGTGGCCGTGCCCGTCGTCGCCGAGCGCACCCTGCCTGGGCCCTGGGGCGACGGCGTCGCGCTCGTGCCGGAGGCATCGGCCGTGGGATCGCAGGCGCTCGCCGAGCTCGCCGTGCTGCACGACCAGGCGCGCTTCACCTATGAGGTGATCGCCGCACGCGAGTCCGGTGTCCGCCGGGATCGCGCCCTCCAGCGCGCGAGGCTCCATCGCGATCGCTCCGACGCGCTCGCGTACCTCGCCGGCGTCGACGAGCGGCTCGCGGTCTACGAGCTTCCTGGTGCCCGCGTCGCGGACGCCGCCGCGCGCGACGAGACGGCGCGAGACACGGAGCTCGCGCTCGGCTGGCGGTACATGGCGCTCACGTCCGGCGCGAGCGCGGTCGAGCGCTCCTGGCTCATGTCTGCCGCGTTCGACGCGTACGCCGCCGCGGCCATGACCGAAGGCTTCGCCGCGGCGCACTTCCCCGTGCTGCCCGGCGCCGATCCCGCGTCGTCCTGAGCCCGCGTGCGCTCAGGAGAGCGCAGCCGCCACCGTCTGCGCCGTGACCGTCACGGCATCGGCCACGGGGACGGCCCGCGACTCGCCCGTGGCTCGCGTCTTGAGCTCCACCTCGCCGCTGTCCAGTCCCCTGCCGACCACGAGGATGAACGGCGCGCCCAGCAGCTCGGCGTCCTTGAACTTCACGCCGGGCGAGACCTTGGGGCGGTCGTCGTAGAGGACCTCGACTCCCTGCGCCTCGAGCTCGCGCGCGATGCGCTCCGCCTCGACGAACGGCGCCTCGTCCTTGCCGGTGGCGACGATGTGCACGTGGTACGGCGCGACGTGGACCGGCCACCTGAGACCGAGCTCGTCGTGGTTGTTCTCCGCGAGCAGGGCGACGCAGCGCGTGACGCCGATGCCGTACGAGCCCATGGTCACCGTGACCTGCTTGCCGTTCTCGTCGAGCACCTGCAGGCCGAGCGCGTCAGCATACTTGCGGCCCAGCTGGAAGATGTGGCCGATCTCGACGCCGCGCGCGAGCTCGAGCGGGCCCGAGCCGTCGGGGGCGGGGTCGCCCTCGCGCACCTCGGCGGCCTCGATGGTGCCGTCGGCGGTGAAGTCCCTTCCCATGACGAGGTCGAAGACGTGGCGGCCGGGCTCGTTGGCGCCGGTGATCCAGCGGGTGCCGGGCACCACGCGCGGGTCCAGCAGGTACGGGATCGCGGTGTCGCCCTCGTCGCCGCGCTGGACGCCGTCGGGGCGCGCCTGCGGGCCGAGCACGCCCGGGCCGATGTAGCCCTTGACGAGATCCGGATGCTTGGCGAAGTCCTCGTCGGTGGCGGGCTCGACGGCGTTGGGTGCCAGCGCGGCCTCCAGACGGGTCATGTCGGCCTCGCGGTCGCCGGGGATGCCGACGACGAGCAGGCTGCGCTCGCCCGTGGGCGAGGTCACGGCGACGACGACGTTCTTGAGCGTGTCCGATGCCTCCCACGGGCGGTCGGCGCGCGGGAACTTCGCGTTCGCGTGGTCCACGAGCGTGGCGATGGTGGGCGTGTCCGGCGTGTCCTCGACGTGGGCCGCGGGGGCGTCGGACCAGTCGAGCGCCGGCGGGACGGGCGTCGTCACGGCCTCGACGTTGGCCGCGTAGCCTCCAGGCGAGCGCACGTACGTGTCCTCGCCGACGGGGGTCGGCGACAGGAACTCCTCGCTCTTGGAGCCGCCCATCGCTCCCGACATCGCGGAGACGATGACGTAGTCCAGGCCCAGACGCTCGAAGATCTTGATGTACGCCTCGCGCTGGATCTGGTACGAGGCGTCGAGGCCCTCGTCGGAGACGTCGAAGGAGTACGCGTCCTTCATGATGAACTCGCGGCCGCGCAGCAGGCCGGCGCGAGGACGGGCCTCGTCGCGGTACTTGGTCTGGATCTGGTAGATCGTCAGCGGCAGGTCCTTGTACGAGGAGTACAGGTCCTTCACCAGCAGGGTGAACATCTCCTCGTGCGTGGGCGCGAGCAGATAGTCGGCGCCCTTGCGGTCCTGGAGGCGGAAGATCCCCGGCCCGTAGTCCACCCACCGGCCCGATGCCTCGTACGGCTCCTTGGGCAGCAGCGCGGGGAAGTGCACCTCCTGGGCGCCGGCCTCGTTCATGCCCTCGCGGATGATCGCCTCGACCTTGCTCAGCACGCGCAGGCCCAGAGGCAGCCACGTGTAGATGCCGGGCGCGGCGCGGCGGATGTATCCCGCGCGGACGAGCAGCTTGTGAGAGGCGACCTCGGCGTCGGCCGGGTCCTCGCGCAGAGTGCGCAGGAAGAGCGTGGACATGCGAAGCATGTCGCCAAGCGTAGTCGGGCGAGCGGCGCGCTACTTCTCGGCCTGGGCCTCGCCCGGGGCCTCGGCCTCGCCGGCCCTGCCGGTGAGGCGCCGGGCGAGGAACCGCGTCGTGCGCTTGGCGGTGCGCGCCACGCCGTACGTCCGCAGGTGGTCGAGCCCGTACAGCCACAGGCGGGTCAGGCGCGTCGCGTTGGCAGCCCTCGCGAAGTCGAGTGAGGCGACCGTGGAGCGGACGGTCAGCAGGTCCACGCCACTGGCCCCGACCGTGGTGCACGTGCCGAGGAACTCGTGCCAGCGCTCGACGACGACGGGAAGCGCGTAGCGCGCCTCGATGTCCGCGCGTGCCTGGCGGGCGATGCGCTCGCGCAGCTCGGGCTCCGTGACGAGCCGGTCGATCGCCTCCGCCCACTCCTCGGGCGTCGAGGCGAGCATCCCCGTCTCGCCGTGGCGGATGTGCGCATACGGGCGCATCACCTGGTAGATGCCCGCGATGCCCTGCGCGCCGTACTCGCGGTACTTGACGTCGGTCTTGTACTCCTGGACCGGGGCGCCGCGCAACGGGGCGAGGCCGATGTCCCAGCGCCTCCCGCGCTGGAACGCGATGTACGCCTCGTAGTCGTCCAGGTACGGGAACGTGGTGACGCGCTCGTGCGCGAGGGCGGGCACCTCGGGGCCGATGACCTCGAGATGCAGGTTGGGATGGCGCTCGAGGGCCGACAGGAACACCTCCGCCGCGGCGTCCAGGTCCAAGCGGCGCCCGATGCTGCCGGCGAAGCCCATGACGACGCGCTCGGGATCGCGCGGCAGGGGCGGCAGATACTTGTCGAGGTTCACGGCCGCGTCGAGGTGGACGACAGCGGGGTTGAAGCTCGAGACGTACTGCGCGAGCGGCTGGGTCGACACCACCACCTGGGCCGCGCCCGAGACGACCTCCTCGAGCTGGCGACGGACGCTGCGACGCGCGTAGTGACGGCCGATGGGGGTGCGCGGATCCAGGAGCCAGAAGTTGTCGTCGGTGTAGTACACGTACGGCACGCCCAGCTGCGTGAGCGTGCGCGCGAAGAGATGCGCGGCGGGCGTCGTGGTGCGGACGATGACGGGAACGGTGTTCTCCCGCAGGTCGTCGGGGGTGATCTCCCTGTCCGCCACCGTGCGCCACGTGACGCCGTGGCTCTGCTCAAGACCCGCGAAGACCTGCTCGAGGAGTTGCACCGAGGCGATGCGCGCCTCGACGACGAGCAGGACGTCTACAGACACAGTCACCCCCTGGAAGGCGCGAGAGGCTCTGCGAAGAGCCGAAGAGCATTCGGTCGACGACGACGGCACGGCACGTCGTGCACAGGGGAGCAAGCGCCCAAAGGCCCCCCAAAGCGCGTGCGATCAGAACATCACCGTAGCGAATGTTCCGACCTCGCGAAAGCCGACAGCCCGGTAGACGGCGATCGCGGACGCGTTGAAGTCGTTGACGTAGAGCGACACGGTGGGCGCGATCCGTTCCCGCACCATCGGCACGAGCGCCGCCATGCCGGCCTTGGCGAGGCCGCGCCCGCGCATCGCCGGATGCACCCACACGCCCTGCACCTGCGCGACCTCTCCCCCGACGATGCCGACCTCGGCCTTGAAGACCACGTCCCGCTTGCCGTCCACGTCGCCCAGCTGGATGAAGGACCGTCCGGCGCGCACCAGGTGCTGCAGCCGCTCCTCGTAGGCGGCGCGGCCGTGGCGCATCGGGTCGTAGCCCACCTCCCCGATGAACATGTGCACGGCAGCAGGCAGCAGGAGGTCGTAGTCGTCCATCGTCGCCGGGCGCAGCTCCTCGATGCCGCTGGGAACCGGCCGGGGCACGGGGTCGCGTGCGATCGCCATCGACACCTGCCGGGAGCGGACCTCGCGCGCCGGGCCCCACCATGGCTCCACGCGACCCCACAGGTCGAGGGTGACATCGGCGCTTCCGACGATCG
Organism: Actinomycetes bacterium; assembly: GCA_003242455.2. Taxonomy (GTDB): domain Bacteria; phylum Actinomycetota; class Actinomycetes; order Actinomycetales; family Demequinaceae; genus Demequina. The sequence continues at coordinate 6,767 of QGUM02000042.1, read as the reverse complement.
CCGCTGGCCTGGTGGCGCGCCCGACGAGGCCCGACGCCGCCTGGGCGCGGATCTCCTCGGACTCGTCGTCCTCGCCCGTGGGCAGGATCGCGGTGAGGTTCGCGCCGGCCCACACGACGCCCACGACTCCCCCTCCGCGCAAGGAGCGGCGGCGCACCACCCACAGCCCCGCGGGGATGGCGCCGGTGCGCATGGCGGCATCGACGTGCATGAGCGGCACGACGTGGGCGACGGGATCGGCGAGGCACATGGCCATCGCCTCGTCCAGATCGCGGCGCTGCGCGGGGGCCAGGGAGAACTGGCCTCTCCGCAGCAGCGAGTCGGTCACGGCGACGGCGCTCGTCTCAAGGCGTGGCGACGACCTGCGGCGCCGCGCCCTCCTCGGGCTCCATGGTCTCGGCGAGCTTCATCGCCTCCTCGATGAGGACCTCGACGATGTCCTTCTCGGGAACGGTCTTGATGACCTCGCCCTTGACGAAGATCTGGCCCTTGCCGTTGCCGGAGGCGACGCCGAGGTCGGCCTCGCGCGCCTCGCCCGGGCCGTTGACGACGCAGCCCATGACCGCGACGCGCAGCGGCACCTCCATGCCCTCCAGGCCGGCCGTGACCTTCTCCGCGAGCTCGTAGACGTCCACCTGGGCGCGGCCGCACGAGGGGCACGAGACGATCTCGAGCTTGCGAGGGCGCAGGTTGAGCGACTGGAGGATCTGGATGCCGACCTTGACCTCCTCGACGGGAGGAGCGGACAGCGACACGCGGATCGTGTCGCCGATGCCCTTGCTCAGGAGCGCACCGAAGGCCGTGGCGGACTTGATGGTGCCCTGGAAGGCGGGACCGGCCTCGGTGACGCCCAGGTGCAGCGGCCAGTCGCCGCGCTCGGCGAGCATCTCGTAGGCGCGCACCATGATGACCGGATCGTGGTGCTTGACGGAGATCTTGAAGTCGTGGAAGTCGTGCTCCTCGAACAGGCTCGCCTCCCACACGGCGGACTCGACGAGGGCCTCAGGGGTGGCCTTGCCGTACTTCTGGAGCAGGCGCGGGTCGAGCGAGCCGGCGTTGACGCCGATGCGGATCGACGTGCCGTGGTCCTTGGCGGCCTGGGCGATCTCCTTGACCTGGTCGTCGAACTTCTTGATGTTGCCGGGGTTGACGCGGACAGCCGCACAGCCCGCCTCGATCGCGGCGAAGACGTACTTGGGCTGGAAGTGGATGTCCGCGATGACGGGGATGTTGGACTTCTTCGCGATGGCCGGGAGGGCGTCGGCGTCGTCCTGCGTGGGGCACGCCACGCGCACGATGTCACAGCCGGCCGCGGTGAGCTCTGCGATCTGCTGGAGGGTCGAGTTCACGTCCTCTGTCTTGGTGGTGCACATCGACTGCACCGAGATGGGCGCGTCGCCGCCGACGTACAGGGATCCCACCTTGATCTTGCGGGTGGGGCGGCGCGGGGCGAGCGTGGGAGCCGGCATCGCGGGCATCCCGAGTCCGATGGTCACGTCAGGTGCTCCTTGTCAGGTTCCGGGGCGTCACGTGAGGCGCACCGGGGCGACGATGTCCGCGTACACGAGCACGACGGTCATCACTATCAGTATCGCGAATACTCCGTAGGCCAATGGCATCATCCGCGCGACGTCCACGGGACGCGGCATGCCGGCCTTGCGCAGCCGGGCCCAGCCGTTCTTGATCCCCTGCCAGATCGCCGAGGCGATGTGGCCGCCGTCGAGCGGCACCAGCGGGATCATGTTGAACGCGAACAGCGCGAGGTTGAGCCCGCCCAGCAGCATGAGCATGTCGGCGAGCTTCTCCACGAATCCGTAGCCCTCGACATCGGCCGCGGCGATGTCCCCCGCGGCGCGACCGACGCCCACGATGCCCATGACGCCCGAGGCGTCGCGCTCCTGGCCCGTGAGGGCCGCTGCCGCGATGTCCCACACCTGGACCGGCAGCGTCGCGATGACGGGAAGGGTCGCGGCGAGGTACTGCCCGGTCAGGCGCGTGCCGGCGAGGAAGGGCTGCCGCGTGCGCTCGGACGTCGCGAAGACGCCCATGAAGCCCACCGTCTCCGTCACGGGCTGGCCCGCGGCGTCGAGCACGGGGCTGCCGGCATCGTCCGTCACGATGCGCTCGCGCGGCGCCGGGGTGAGCGCGATCGCGACGTGCTCGTCCGCCCTGTCCACGACGAGCCGGAGCGCCTGCTCGGGACGCGCGGCGACGTACGACGTCAGCTCGACCCACGAGCCGAGCTCCACGCCGTCCACGCTCACGATCGTGTCGCCGGGCAGCAGGCCCGCGACCACGGCTGGCGAGGGCGCGTCTGACGGCTCGCATTCCACCGTCCCGGCGGGCGGGACGCACGGCACGAGCTCGCGCACCGTGAGGGTCTGCTGCGGGACGCCGATGCCCGACAGCACGATGGTGAACAGGATCGCGGCGAGCACGAGGTTCGTGAACGGCCCGCCGAACATCACGATGATCTTCTTCCACCAGGACAGCCGGTAGAACGCGCGGTGCTCCTCGCCCTCCCGGACCTCCAGCACGGACTGGTCGCGGGCATCGGCGATGAGGCGCCCGGCCGCGCCGCCGATGCGCACGGGCTTGACCTCCTCTGCTGGAGGGATCATGCCCACGAGCCGCACGTAGCCTCCCAGCGGGATCGCCTTGAGGCCGTACTCGGTCTCGCCGCGCACGCGGGACCACAGGGTGGGCCCGAAGCCCACGAAGTACTCGCTCACGCGCACGCCGAAGCGCTTGGCGGGGACCATGTGGCCCAGCTCGTGGATCGCCACCGAGGCGAGCAGCCCCACGATGAGCACGAGGATGCCCAGCAGCGTCACCACTCGTCCAGCCTCCTCAGCTCCATGCGGCCCGGCCTCACGCGCGCGCGATGAGGGCGTCTGCCTGGGCGCGGGCCCAGCGCTCCGCCTCGTCGACCGCCGCGAGGGAGACCTCGTCGGGCGCGGTGTACGACTCGACAACGCTTCGCACCGTCTCGACGATCCCGAGGAACGGCAGCCGTCCCTCGCTGAACGCGGCCACGGCCTGCTCGTTGGCGGCGTTGAACACCGCCGGGTGCAGGGCCGACGCCGCCACCGCCTGACGCGCGAGCCTCACCGCGGGGAAGGCGTCGTCGTCGAGCGGGGCGAACTCCCAGGTGTGAGCCGTGGTCCAGTCGATCGCGGGCGCGACGTCGGGAAGGCGCTCGGGCCAGCTCAGGCCCAGCGCGATGGGCAGGCGCATGTCCGGCGGCGACGCCTGCGCGATGGTCGATCCGTCGTGGAACTCGACCATGGAGTGGACGATCGACTGCGGATGCACGACCACCTCGATGCGGTCCATCGCGATGTCGAACAGCAGGTGGGCCTCGATGACCTCGAGCGCCTTGTTGACCATGGTCGCGGAGTTGATCGTCACGACCGGGCCCATGTCCCAGTTGGGGTGCTTGAGCGCCTGCTCGACGGTGACGTGCTCGAGCTCGGCGCGCGACCTGCCGCGGAACGCCCCGCCCGACGCCGTGACGACGAGGCGGCGCACCTCCTCCGCGCGGCCGCCTCGCAGGGCCTGCGCGAGCGCGGAGTGCTCCGAGTCGACCGGCACGATCTGGTCGGGGCGGCGCATCGCCGCGCGCACGAGCGCTCCGCCGGCCACGAGAGACTCCTTGTTCGCCAGCGCGAGCGTCGAGCCCGCCTCGAGCGCGGCGAGCGTGGGACGCAGGCCCACGGAGCCGGTCATGCCGTTGAGCACGATGTCGGCGCCGATGCCCGCCGCCTGGCTCGCGGCATCGGGCCCGGCGACCACGTCCGCCGCGACGCCCGCCGCCGCGAGCGCCTCGCGGACCGGGCCTGCCGCATCTGGCCGCGCGACGGCGACGAGGCGCGGGCGCAGCCGAGCGGCCTGGTCCGCAAGTGCCCGCGGGTCGGCGCCGCCCGCGGCGAGCGCGATGACGTCGAACGCCTCGGGGCTGCGCACGATGACGTCGATCGCCTGCGTGCCGATCGAGCCCGTCGAGCCCAGCAGGGCGACGGAGCGCATGCCTACGAGGCCCCCAGGAGGATGTCGATGGCGCGGGCCAGGTAGACGTCGACGGTGCGCTCGTCGTAGGCCTTCTTGCCGCCCTTGGAGGCGAAGGTCGCGGTGCGCAGGTCGTCGGCCGTCACCGGTGCGCCGGTGTCGAAGAACGCGATGAGGCGGTCGAGCAGCGCGTCGACCTCCGCGGCGCTGTAGCCCTTCTTGCCCCGGTCGGGGTGACGGAAGCGCTCGCCGTGCGGGCGGCGCAGGCGGGGATAGAGCACCTGGGCACGCTCGGCGAGGACGCGCATCCATGCGTCGTGGCCGTGGGCGCGCACGTACTGCTCGCGCACCCGCTGGGCGAACGCGGCCTCGAGGCGGTCGAGGGCGTCGTCGACGGGAGCCGTCTTGTAGCCGCCGCGCTTGAGGTCGAAGGCGGCGCGACGGATGTCGAGGGCGCTCATGGCCTGCTCGTCCATGTGCGGGCGCTCGTACGCGGCGCGTGCGCGCGCGAAGAACTCGTCCACCTGAGCGCGGTCATAGCCGCTTCGCAGGAAGCCTGCTCGAGGGAACAGGTCCGTCATTCGCCCTCCTTGATCGCCAGTTGGCCGCACGCGCCGTCGATGTCGCTGCCACGAGTATCCCGGATGGTGGCGGGGATGCCGTGCGCACGCAAGCGTCGCACGAACTCGGCCTCGACCGCGGGATCCGAGGCCGTCCACTTGCTGCCCGGCGTCGGGTTGAGCGGGATGGGGTTGACGTGGACCCAGGCGGGACCGCGGGCCGCGAGCTTCTCCGCGAGCAGGTCGGCGCGCCATGCGTGGTCATTGATGTCGCGGATGAGCGCGTACTCGATGGACACCCGCCGACCCGTGGCGTCGAAGTAGCGCCGGGCCGCGTCGAGCGCCTCGTCCACCGTCCAGCGGGTGTTGATGGGCACGAGGTCGTTGCGGAGCTCGTCGTCGGGAGCGTGCAGGCTCAGCGCGAGCGTGACGGGGATGCCCTCCCCCGCGAGCTTGTCGATGGCCGGGACGAGTCCCACCGTGGACACCGTGACGTGGCGCGCGCTGAGCCCGAAGCCGTGCGGCACGGGAGCGATGAGCGTGCGCACCGCCGTCAGCACCGCCTTGTAGTTGGCGAGCGGCTCGCCCATGCCCATGAAGACCACGTTGGTCAGGCGCACGCTCGCCTCGTCGTCGGAGCCGTCGACAGCGAGCTCGCCGTCGCGGGCGGCACGCGCCGCGAGGCGGACCTGCTCGATGATCTCAGCGGCCGAGAGGTTGCGGGTCAGGCCCATCTGGCCCGTGGCGCAGAACGGGCACGCCATGCCGCAGCCCGCCTGGCTCGTGACGCACAGCGTCGCGCGGTCCGGGTAGCGCATGAGGACCGACTCGACCTTGACGCCGTCGTGCAGGCTCCACAGCGTCTTGACCGTGGCGCCGCCGTCCGCGCGCAGCGAGCGCACGGGAGTCATGAGGCGTGGGAAGAACGCCTCCGCGAGGCTTCCTCGAGCGCCGGCGGGGAGGTCGGTCATGTCCTCGGGCGCGACCGTGAGGTGGTCGAAGTAGTGCGTCGCGAGCTGCTTGGCGCGGAAGGCGGGCAGGCCGAGCTCGCGCACCGCGTCCACGCGCTCCTCGTGCGTGAGGTCGGCGAAGTGGCGCGGCGGCTTGCCTCGCCGAGGCGCGGCCATCTGCAGCACCGGGCGGGGCGGTGCGTCGCTCGCGGCGGGCGAGGTCACAGCGTCCCCAGGAAGATCGCGAAGAAGACGTAGGCGACGGGGGCCGCGAACACCATCGAGTCGAGGCGGTCGAGGACGCCGCCGTGGCCGGGGATCGCGCCGGACATGTCCTTGAGGTTCATGTCGCGCTTGATGGCGCTCTCTGCGAGGTCGCCCACGACTGCGGCGACGGCGGACACGAGGCCCACCACCGCTCCGATGTGCCACATCCCCTCGAACATGAAGTACGCGGCCACGGTTGCGGCGACGGTGCCGAGCAGCAGGCCGCCGCCCATGCCCTCCCACGTCTTGGCGGGGCTCACGCGCGGCAGGAGCTTGTGCCTGCCCAGGAGCTTGCCGAACAGCAGCCCGCCCGTGTCGTTGCCGACCACCGCGATGATGACGATGAACACCCGCTTCCAGCCGTCCTCGGGAATCTCCAGGAGGAGCATGAAGGACGCGAGGAACGGGATCCACATGAGCGTGAGCATCGACGCCATGGAGTCCGCAAGGGTGTTCTCGATGCGCTCGTCGCCCAGGCGCCAGGCGACCACGCCGGCGCAGCCCACGAGCAGCGCGACGACGAGGCCCTCCGCGAGCGCGTACCACGTCGACACGCCCATGCCGATGATCGCCGCGATGATCGGGACCATCGGGATGTGGCGGCCGCGGCGCGCGAGCGCTCGGCCCCATTCCACCGCGCCCGCGATGCACAGGCCGTAGACGACCACCGCGAAGAGCAGCTGCGACCAGTAGGCGGTGGCAAGCACCGCGATGAACAGCGGCACGCCCACGAGCGTGGCGAGCTTGAGGTTGCGCCCTCCCGCGGGCTTGGGCGACTCCGCGTCCGTCACGGGGGTGAGGAGCTGGGTCGCCTCGGGGTCCGCGGCGACGGCCGATGCGCCGTCTTCACCCGCATCGACGAGCGTCGCGCCGCCGGGGTGCTCAGCGGCGCGCTCGCTCCCGGCGGCCGTGGCGCCCGATGCGGGGCTCGGCGCGAAGTCGCCGCCCATGGTCGGCGAGTCGTCGCCGAGGATCGGGTCGT
>QGUM02000041.1:0-15485 GCA_003242455.2 Actinomycetes bacterium | reverse complement strand
CGCGCCCTCCCCGTCCCTTGCGCGGTCCCCGTTCGCGGCTGGCGCAACGACGGCTTTCAGCGCCCCCAGACGCGCGAACTAGACTTGCGGCCAGCGAAGAGTTCGCGATCCACCGAGGAGGCACCGTGGCCAACCCCGTGTTCACCAACACCAAGGAGTTCCAGCCGAGCGCTCAGGCTCCCCAGCCCGTCGGCTTCGACGTGCCCGCCGCGCCGGGCGTCGACGCCTCGGGGGTGATGACCTACGACGGCGCCATCGTCAAGGCCGCCACGTACTTCCTGCTCGCCGTCGCCGCAGCGGTCGTGACCGGCATGTTCCTGCCTCCCGCGGCGGTGTTCCCGATCGCGATCGTCGCGTTCGTCCTCAGCCTCGTCACGATCTTCGCCGCCCGCAAGGAGCCCAAGCCCGGCCTCTACGCGGTCACGATCGCCTTCTACGGCGCCGCGGCCGGCGGACTGTCCGCGATCCTCGAGTCCGCGTGGTCGGGCATCATCCTGCAGGCGCTCATCGCCACCGCCGTCGTGTTCGCGGTGTCGCTCGCGGTCTACAAGTCGGGTCGCGTGCGCAACATCGCCAAGATCAACCGCTTCCTCATGATCGCCGTCCCGTCCTACGTGATCCTGTCGCTCGTCAACGTCGCGATGGTGTGGATGGGTGGTCCGGACATCCGCGAGGCGATGATCCCCGGCACGAACATCCCGCTGGGTCTGATCCTGTCGCTCGTCGCGGTCGTGATGGGCGCGCTCATGCTCATCTCCGACTTCGACTTCGTGGACAACGGCGTGCGCAACGGCCTTCCGGCGAAGTGGGAGTGGGCAGCCGCGTACGGCCTCGTGTTCTCCATCATCTGGATCTACATCGAGATGCTGCGCCTGCTGCAGTACCTCCGCCGCTAGCGATGGCCGCGAAGAAGCAGCCCGGGGGCATGCCGCCCGAGCCGCAGGACGACGCCCCGCTCGACCCCGCGGACGCCTGGGAGGTCTCCGACGACCCTGCGCTGGAGCGCGAGTACCGCGCCCTGCGCAAGAAGACGCCCGAGGAGGAGGCGCTCGAGCGCGAGCTCGAGGGGCTCGTGGCCAAGCCCGGCGACGACCCCTATGAGCTCGACTGGCCCGACGAGGAGGCCGATGCGCGTGCCGCCGCTCGCGCGGAGCGAGAGCGGCAGCGGGAGGCCAACAAGACCCCACGCTGGCTCGCGGCCGCAGCCGCCGGCCTGGGCACCACGGTGCTGTTCCTCGTGCCGGTGGCGCTCGTGGGCGGGGCCCCGGGACTCGTCTTCACGGGGGCGTTCCCCATCGTCGTCGTCGGCCTCGTGCTCGGCCTTCCGATCCTGCTGCTCATCGAACGCCTCACCCAGAACGTGCCGTCGGGCATCACCGAGGTCGCGCTCCTGCTCGTGGGCGGCGCGACGGGCTACGGCCTCACCTACGTCGTCGCCACGTACCTGTCCGCCGGCGAGGAGGGGCTCGGCACCATCCGCGCCGTCACCTCGCTGTTCATGATGACGGCCAGCGCCACAGGCTTCGTGGTGGCGCACCTGGCGGCGGAGCGCTTCCGCCGCAATCCGCGCGCGGTGTACCTGACGAGCGCCCTTCTCGTCATCGCCGCCGTCATGGGGGGATTCATCGGCTTCTCCAACCCGCTCGCCTGAGGAGGAACACGTGCCCCAGTTCGACCTGCCGCTCGAGGAGCTGCGCGCCTTCAAGCCCGAGGTGCGCGAGCCGGAGGACTTCGACGCCTTCTGGGCGCAGACGCTCGCCGAGTCCCGTGCCGCGGGCGGCGAGGTGGTCGCCGAGCGCATCGACACCCCCTTGCCCAACGTCGACATCTACGACGTCACCTTCCCCGGCTTTCGCGGACAGCCCATCAAAGCCTGGTACTCGCGCCCCGCGGGAGTCGACGACGACCTGCCTGTGGTGGTCCAGTACCAGGGCTACGGCGGCGGCCGCGGCCTGCCGTTCGAGCACACCTTCTGGCCCTCGGCGGGATTCGCCCACCTCATGATGGACACGCGCGGCCAGGGCTCGGTGTGGGGCAACGGCGGCGACACCCCCGACCCCGACGGCGCAGGCCCGTCGCTGCCCGGCTTCATGACGCGCGGCATCGAGAGCCCCGAGACGTACTACTACCGCCGCCTCTTCACCGATGCCGTGCGCGCCGTCGACGCCGCCCGCTCGCTTCCCGGCGTCGACGCCTCCCGCACGGCGGTCATGGGAGGCTCGCAGGGCGGAGGCATGGTCCTCGCGGTCTCCGGCCTGGTGCCCGACCTCGCGGCGGCGATGCCCGACGTCGCCTTCCTGTGCCACTTCGAGCGCGCGGTGCGCATCACCGATGCCGACCCCTACGGCGAGATCCGCCGCTACCTGGCGACGCACCGCGACGTGGAGGATCAGACGTTCCGCACGCTGTCGTACTTCGACTGCGTGAACTTCGCCAAGCGGGCCAACGCGCCGTCCGTGTGGTCGGTGGGCCTGTTCGACGAGATCTGCCCGCCGTCGACCACCTTCGCGGCCTACAACTGGTACGGCGAGCGCGCAGGCAAGGACGTGCGCAAGGACATGACGATCTACCCGTACAACGGCCACGAGGGCGGTCAGGGCCACCAGGCGCGCATCCAGTGGGAGTTCGCGGCGGAGGTGCTGGCATAGCGCGCGCAGCGCCTTACGATGGCCCTCATCTTCAACGCTGAGGAGCCCCATGCGCGACACGTGCATCATCGGCGCGGGACCGGGCGGTCTCGCCGCCGCCCGCGCTCTCAAGGAGCGCGGCCTGCCCTACACCCACATCGAGCGCAACCAGGATGTGGGCGGCCTGTGGGACATCGACGCCCCCGGCTCGCCCATGTACGAGTCGGCTCACTTCATCTCGTCCAAGACGCTCTCCGGCTTCTCGGACTTCCCCATGCCGGACCACTACCCGGACTACCCGAGCCATCGCCAGATCCTCGCCTACATCCGCTCCTTCGCGGACCGCTACGGCCTGCGCGACGGCATCGAGCTCGGCACCGAGGTCGAGCGCGTCGAGAAGCTCGAGGACGGCGGCTACCGCGTCACCCGCAAGGGCGGCAAGGCGACCGAGCACGACAACGTCATCGTGGCGTCGGGCGTCCAGTGGATCCCCAACGCGCCCGAGATCCCCGGGTTCACGGGCGAGGTGCGGCACACCGTCACCTATCGCTCTCCCGAGGAGCTCAAGGGCAAGCGCGTGCTCATCGTGGGCGCCGGCAACTCCGGCTGCGACATCGCGTGCGACGCCGCCCGCAGCGCGGACGAGGCCTACATCTCCGTGCGCCGCGGCTACTGGTTCATCCCCAAGCACATCTTCGGCATGCCCTCGGATGTCTTCGCGGACAGCGGTCCCACGCTTCCGATGTGGCTCGAGCAGTGGCTGTTCGGCAAGATCCTGCGCATCATCAACGGCGACCTGACGCGCCTGGGCCTGCCCAAGCCGGACCACAAGCTCTTCGAGACGCACCCGACGCTCAACACCCAGCTGCTGCACTACCTCCAGCACGGCGACATCACGGCCAAGCCCGACATCGCCTCCGCCGAGGGCACGACCGTCACGTTCAAGGACGGCTCGAGCGTCGAGGTCGACCTCATCCTGCTCGCCACCGGGTACAAGCACGCGGTGCCCTATGCGCAGGACCTCATGGGCTCGGAGCAGCACCCGGACCACATGTACCTCACGGCGTTCTCGCGACACACGGGGCTGTACGGCATCGGCTTCGTCGAGACGAACGGCGCCGCCTACCTGCTCATGTCGCAGCTGTCCGCGATGGTCGCGCAGCACATCGCGGACCGCACGGAGCGGCCTGCCAAGTGGGAGGAGTTCGAGCGCCTCATCCAGACCGACGAGCCCGACCTGTCCCGCGGCATCAAGTTCGTCGACTCGCCGCGCCACAAGGGCTACGTCGACGGCGTGGCGATCACCAAGTACATCTTCAAGGTGGGCAAGCGCATGGGCTGGACGATTCCCCGGGGGAAGCACTGATGGGCGCGCGGGCCAACGGTCCCATCGACCTCGCGGACAGGCTCGTCGTCGTCACCGGCGGCGGCGGCGGCATCGGCTCCGCCTTCGCAGCCCTGGCAGCCAAGCGTGGCGCGATCCTCGCCCTGGTCGACATCCGCGAGGAGGCCGCCCGGCACGTCGCCGATGCCCTCCCTGGGGGCAGCGAGCGGCACCGGGCCTACGCGGCGGACCTGACGGACCGCTCGCAGGTGGAGCGTCTGCTCGAGACGATCGACGCGGAGTTCGGGCGCATCGACGTGCTCGTCAACAACGTGGGCATGACGAGCGCCGAGCGCTTCGACGAGCGCTCGGTCGAGTCCATCGGGCTCGAGCTCACGGTGAACCTGTACTCGCCGCTCATGCTCACGCGCCTGGCGATCCCGCTCCTGCGCAAGGCACCGGATCCGCGCATCGTGTCCACCGTGTCGCTCGGCGGCATCTTCCCGCTCGGCGAGACGCCCATCTACACGGCGTCCAAGTTCGGGCTGCGCGGCGCGATGCTGTCCATCGCGCTCGATCTGCGCGAGAAGGGCATCATCGCCGGCTCGGTGCTGCCGTCCGCGACGGACACGCGCATGCTGCGCCAGGAGGCCCTCGACGGCGGCAACGAGCTGCAGTTCCAGGACCCGCCGCAGACCCCGGAGCACGTCGCACGCGCCATGATGCGCGTGCTCGACAAGCGCAAGATCGAGGTCTACCCCAAGCCGTCGGAGTCGTGGCTCGTCAAGACGGCGATGCTCATGCCCAACGCGCTGCCCAGGCTCATGCCCCTGTTCCGCGGCAAGGGCGAGCGCGGCATGAAGCGCTACCTCGAGGACCTGCGCAGGCGCGGGCTCATCGTCGAGGTGGACGGGGTGGAGCGGCTCGTGGACGAGCCGCCGCGCATCCAGGTCTAGCGCGGCCCGGGCCGGGGCCCGTGCCGCCTCGCGCTCAGGCGTCCGCGTAGCTCACCTGGCAGAAGCCGTGGTTGCAGTAGCCGTTCGGGTTCTTGTGCAGGTAGCCCTGGTGGTAGTCCTCGGCGTAGTAGAAGACGCCGTCCCCGGCATCGGCCGCGAGAGCGATCTGCGTGGTGATCCTCCCGAAGCCGCCAGCGGTCAGGCGCTCCTGGTAGCGATCGGCGCTCGCCTGCGCCGCGGCGAGCTGCGTGGCAGACGTGGCGAAGATCGCGGAGCGGTACTGGGTGCCGATGTCTCCGCCCTGGCGGTTGAGCGTCGTCGGGTCGTGGTTCTCCCAGAACTTCGCGAACAGCTCCTCCAGGCTCACCACGGCCGGGTCGAAGACCACCTGCACGGTCTCCGCGTGCCCCGTGAGGGACGTGCACGTCTCCTCGTAGGTGGGATTGCGCGTCCAGCCGCCCATGTAGCCCACGGCGGTCGAGTGCACGCCCGGGGTCTGCCAGAAGATGCGCTCCGCTCCCCAGAAGCAGCCCATCGCGAAGTAGACGACCTCCATGCCCTCGGGCCACGGGCCCGTGAGCGGGGTGCCCAGCACCACGTGAGCGGGTGCGACGGGCATGGGCGTCTCGCGGCCCTTGAGCGCCTTCTCGGGCTCGACCATGACCTGCTTGTCGATGTTGATGCCGAACATCTCGCCTCCCGTCGCGCGGCCTTCGCGCACTCCGACTAACGATGCCGCGTCGGCCGATGTTCCGCACATCCGGCGCTCGTGCTTCCCGCGCCGGGGACGCGAGGGTTACGCTCGGACCATGGTCGGTCGCGGCAAGCACGAGCGAGACAACCCCTCGGTCGACGGCGCCGACGGCGCTCCCGCAGGCTCCGTGCCGTGGCCGCTGGTCATCACGGCGGCGTGGGCGTGGCGTCTCATCGTCATCGGCGTGGTCGTGGCGTTCGCGTTCACGGTCTTCGCCCGCCTGGGCCAGGTGCTCGTGCCGCTCGTCATCGCGGTGCTCATCGCGGCGCCCCTCGAACGGCTCGTCACGCGCATGGCTCGCCATCGCATCCCGCGCTCGCTCGGAGCCCTCATCGTCATCCTCGGCCTCATCGTCGTCGTGGGCGGACTGGCGACGATCGCCGGCACGAGCATCGCCTCGGCCTTCAGCCGTCTGCGCGAGGCCGCTCTCGCGGGCTTCGACACCTTCATCGAGTGGCTCAGCACGGGCCCGCTCAACATCCCCCAGGAGCGCGTGAGCGAGGTCACCGGCGAGATCGAGCACTGGGTGCAGGAGAACTGGCAGGGCGTGGCCAGCGGCGCCCTGAGCTTCACCGGCACCGTCGGCGCGGTGTTCGCGGGGCTCGTCATCGCGCTCATCGGCCTGTTCTTCGTGCTGCGCGACGGACGCGAGATGTGGCTGTGGTTCACGCGCCTGATCGGCGGGCACAACGCGGACCGCATCGACCGCGCTGGACGCAACTCGTGGATCACCTTGCGCCACTACACGCAGACCTCGGCCTTCGTGGCGCTCGTGGACGCGGTGGGCATCGGACTCGCGGCGTGGATCCTGGGCATCCCGCTCGCGCTGCCCATCGCCATCACCGTGTTCCTGTTCTCCTTCATCCCGATGTTCGGAGCGACCATCTCCGGCGCGATCGCCGTGGCGGTCGCGCTCGTGGACGGCGGCTGGGTGAAGGCGCTCGTCATGCTGGGCGCGGTGCTGCTCGTGCAGCAGCTCGAAGGCTCGCTGCTGTACCCGTGGCTGTTCGGCAAGGCCTCGGACATCCATCCGATGGTCATCCTGCTGTCCGTGTCCGCGGGCACCCTGCTCGCAGGGTTCGTGGGCGCCGTGGTGGCCGTGCCGCTCGTGGCCTTCACCATCGCGTTCATCGTGGGCCTGCGCAAGGAGTTCGTGGTCACGGAGCCGCCTCCCATCAGCGCGCAGCTGCCCACCATCACCAAGCGGGCGACGGGGCTGCTGCGCCGGCGGCGGCCCGCTCAGCACGACGACGAGCCGGACCGCCTCGTCGGCGACTGACCGCTCGGCGCGGCCTAGACTCGCGGCGTGGAATGCGCGTACTTCGACGCGGCCGTGTGCCGCTCCTGCGCGCTCATCCCCACCCCGTATGAGCGGCAGCTCGCCGGCAAGGTCGAGCATGCGCGCGCGCTCATCACGGCCGATGCCTGGCTCGAGCCCGTGCGCAGCCGCGAGGCGGGGTTCCGCAACAAGGCGAAGATGGTCGTGGGCGGCCCGGTCGACGCCCCGACGCTCGGCATCCTCGACGGGGCCGGCGCGGGGGTGGACCTGCGGGAGTGCCCGCTGTACCCGCCCGAGATCTCCGCGGTGTTCGCGCCGCTCGCACGCTTCATCACCCGCGCGCGGCTGACGCCGTATGACGTCTCCGCCCGGCGCGGGGAGCTCAAGCTCGTGCTCGTCACCGGCAACGAGCGCGGCGAGCTCATGGTGCGCTTCGTTCTGCGCTCTACCGAGTCGGTGGCGCGCATCGGCAAGCATCTGCCCGCCCTCCGGGCCGAGCTGCCCTCGCTCGTCGTCGCGAGCGTCAACCTGCTGCCCGAGCACCGGGCCGCCACGGAGGGGGAGCAGGAGCTGCCGCTCACCGAGGCGGAGGAACTGCCGATGCCGGTCAACGGCATCCCGCTGACGCTGCGCCCGCAGAGCTTCTTCCAGACCAACACCGAGGTCGCCGCCGCGCTGTACCGCCAGGCGGCCGCGTGGATAGAGCGGGCCGCCCCCGGGAGCGTGTGGGACCTGTACTGCGGCGTGGGAGGCTTCGCGCTGCACGCGCTCGCGGCGGGACGTGACGTCGTGGGCGTCGAGGTCAGCGAGCAGGCGGTGCGCTCCGCCCAGGCGACCGCGGCGCGGCTGGCCGATGCGGGCATTCCGGGCGCGGCCGACGCCCGGTTCATCGCCGCGGACGCGACGACGTGGGCGGCGGCATCGGGCCGCGCGCCGGACCTGGTCGTCGTGAACCCTCCTCGGCGCGGCATCGGCGCGGAGCTGGCCGGATGGATCGAGCGCTCGGGGGTGCGCACGGTCGTGTACTCGAGCTGCAACACCGAGTCGCTCGCGCGCGACGTGGCGGCCATGCCGTCGTACCGCGTGGCCGAGGCGCGGGTGCTCGACATGTTCCCCCACACGGCCCACTACGAGCTCGCGGCGCTCCTGACCCGTCAGGGGTGAGGGAGAGCCCCGGCCCGGGCTCGCGCGAGGGCGCAAGCCTCAGGTGGGTCAGCCGGGGGCGCAAGCCTCAGGCGAAGGCTCAGGCGGGGCGTGAGGCTCAGCCTGCGAAGGGCTCGACCGCCTTGATCGTCACCGCGATGGTCGCGCCGTTAGGCGCCGTGTACTCCGTCGAGTCCCCAGCCGCCTTGCCGATGACGGCCGCGCCGAGAGGGGACTGTGCGCTGAAGACGTCCAGGTCGGTGTCGCCCGCGACCTCGCGCGAGCCGACGAGGAAGCGCATCTCGCGTCCGGCGACCTCGGCGGTGACGACGGTGCCCACCTGCACGGTGCCGTCGCTCGCCACGGCCTCGCCCACGATCGCCGTGTCGAGGATCTGGCGCAGCTGCTGGATGCGCGCCTCCATCTTGGCCTGCTCCTCGCGCGCGGCGTGGTAGCCGCCGTTCTCCTTGAGGTCGCCCTCCTGGCGGCGCTCGTCGATCTCCTTGGCGATGGCAGGACGCCCCACGTTCACCAGGTGGTCGTACTCCGCCTGCAGGCGGTCGTAGGCCTCCTGAGTGAGCCAGGTACCAGTCGTCTCAGTCACGAAGAACTCCTTATGCGAGAGAAGTCAGCAAGGATAGCAAGGACCCCGTGCCGCACCTAGGCGGCTCTCGCCGCCTGCGCCGCATCGTTCCAGGTCTAGGGCCTGCTGGCGAGATCGCAGTAGTCGACCGTGACCGCGTTGGCCTTCTCGGTGGTCGTCACGGCGGTGGTGAAGCGCTGGTGCTCGCCGTCCGCAGGGTCCACCTCCTGGGTCGCGACGCCGACGACGGCATAGCGCACGTCGAGAGCTTGGATGCGGCACACGACGGGCTGGTCCGTGTACAGGAAGACGTCGTAGGTGGCCGACGCCTCGAAGGGCGAGTCGGCGCTGAAGCCCACGTCCTGCCAGCGCACCGGCGCCTTGGCCATCGCGATCCCGACGTACGCCGCGGCCGCCACGAGCAGCGCGATCCCGAGCACGACGCCGGCCCAGGCCTTGGCGCTCAGGCGGGGGATCGCGGCCGAGCCGCCGCGCCCGTCGGCGATGCCGTCAGGGTCGTCGGGATCGGGCGTGGAGTCGAAAGGGGTCACAGTGAGGCAGGATAGTCGGGGAGGTGCCGTGAACTCGCAGTACTACGAAATCGGTCCAGGCTTCGGCGCGTTCGTCGTGACGTTCGCGCTGGCGCTGACCATCTGGCTGCTCTACCGCTCGTTCTCCAAGAAGCTGCGCAGGCAGCGGCTGGAGGAGCGGCGCCTCGAGGAACTTGCGGCGCAGCAGGCCGCAGAGCAGAAGAAGGGCGGCAAGGGCTCGAAGGGCGGCAAGCCCTCCGCGTCATGACGCGTTGAAGACCGCGATCGCCGCCGCGATGTAGTGGCACGTGAAGGCGACGATCGTGAGCGCGTGGAACGCCTCGTGGTACCCGAAGTACCGCGCGTTCTTGCCGGGCCACGTGAAGCCGTAGAACACCGCGCCCACGGTGTAGCACACGCCGCCAGCCACGATGAGCCACACCACGGCCGCGCCGCCAGCCTCGTAGAACGGGCGGATGAAGCCGATCGCCACCCAGCCGAGAGCGACATAGAGCGGGACGTACATCCATCGCGGGGCGCCCAGCCACAGGACGCGGAACAGCACGCCCAGGATCGCGCCGCCCCACACGACCGAGAGCACGACGATGCGCGTGGTGCCCTCGAGAAGGATCACCGTGAGGGGCGTGTAGGTGCCCGCGATGATGAGGAAGATGTTGGCGTGGTCGAGGCGGCGCAGGACCGCGAGCGTCTGGGGCGTCCACGTGCCGCGGTGGTACACGGCGGAGGTGCCGAAGAGCATGACGGCGGTCAGCGTGAAGATCGCGGAGGAGACGCGGCCGGCGAGCGTGGGCGCGAAGACCATGAGCACCATGCCCGCGATGAGCGCCAGCGGCGCCGCGCCCAGATGGAGCCATCCGCGCAGGAGCGGCTTGCTGATGGTGGGGGTGTCCGTGGCGGCGCTGTCGACCATGAACCTACGATACCGTAGGTTATACCGGCAGGGTACCGTTGCTCTGCGGACCGCTGAGAGCTCGCGGCCCCTCATCTGAACCGACACCACGTGAAGGACGTCGATGGAACTGCCAGGCGCGCTCTATCGCTCCTATGAGAAGCGCCTTGCGCGTCAGGTGCGCGCCACGGGCAAGGTGCCCCGCCACATCGGCGTCATCCTCGACGGCAACCGCCGCTGGGCGCGCACGCTCGGGGAGTCGCCCTCGCACGGCCACCGCCGCGGCGCGGACAAGATCACCGAGGTGCTCGGCTGGTCCGCGGAGACCGGCGTCGAGGTCGTGACGCTGTGGATGCTCTCGACCGACAACCTGCAGCGCGACGAGAGCGAGCTCGCGAGCCTGCTCGCGATCATCGTCGACGCGGTCGAGACGCTCGCCGCCGACGGCCGCTGGCGCCTGCAGCACGTGGGAGACGCCTCGCTCCTGCCCGCCGAGTCCGCGCAGCGCATCGCCGCCGCGTGCGAGCGCACCGCCGGCAACGGCGTCCTGCATGTCAACGTCGCCGTGGGCTACGGCGGTCGTCACGAGATCGCCGACGCCGTGCGCTCGTACCTGCGCCAGGGCCTCGCGGCGGGCAAGTCCCCGGAGGAGCTCGCCGACGGGCTCACGGTCGAGGACATCACCCAGCACCTGTACACCAAGGGCCAGCCCGACCCCGACCTCGTGATCCGCACGTCCGGGGAGCAGCGCCTGAGCGGCTTCCTCATGTGGCAGAGCGCGTACAGCGAGTTCTACTTCTGCGAGGCGTACTGGCCCGACTTCCGCCGCGTGGACTTCCTGCGCGCTCTGCGCTCCTTCGGGGAGCGCGAGAGGCGCCTGGGCAAGTAGGGCCACGGCGCGATCCGCCGCTCGACCGCGGCATCGGGCGCCGACACGCCCGGGTGCGTGGGCGCGTGCATCTGCTTGATCACGCTCGGCGTGTCGCTGCCGGGCCGATGTCGCCTGGGCGTAGCGTCGAAGCCGTGGTAAGCGCACACCGGCGGTCCCGCCCGGGACTGGCCTGACCCACCGCCGCAGGGCGGTTGGGCGCCCTGCGGCCCGAAACGCAGGGAGCACCACGTGACCGCAACCGGCACCCGCACCAAGGCCGCAGCCGCACAGCTCGAGCGCACCGCATTGCGCACGTTCGTCCTCGACACCTCGGTGCTCCTGAGCGATCCGCGCGCCCTCAAGCGATTCGCCGAGCACGACGTCGTGCTCCCCGTGGTCGTCATCACCGAGCTCGAGGCCAAGCGCCGTCACCCCGAGCTGGGCTACTTCGCCCGCTCGGCGCTGCGCATGCTCGACGAGCTGCGCGTGCAGCACGGCACCCTCGACAAGCCCGTCCCCATCAACGAGCAGGGCGGCACGCTGCGCGTGGAGCTCAACCACACCGACCAGGAGGTCCTCCCGAGCGGCTTCCGCCTGGGGGACAACGACACCCGCATCCTCGCCGTCGCGGCGAACCTCGCGGCCGAGGGGCTGTCGGTCACGGTGGTCTCCAAGGACCTGCCGATGCGCGTCAAGGCCTCCGCGCTGGGCATCGAGGCGGAGGAGTACCGGGCGGAGCTCGCGGTGGACTCCGGCTGGACCGGCATGCGCGAGATCCAGCTGACCGACGAGCAGATGAGCCGGCTGTGGGAGAACGAGAGCCTGCCCGCCCCGCCCGCGGCGGAGTGCGGCGAGGATCTCAAGGCTCTGCCCATCCACACGGGACTGGTCATCCACGCGGGTCGCGGATCTGCTCTGGGTCGAGTGAGCGACGGCGGCGCGATCCGCCTGGTGCGCGGCGATCTCGAGGTCTTCGGCGTGCACGGGCGCTCGGCGGAGCAGCGCATCGCGATCGACCTGCTGCTGGACGAGTCCATCGGGATCGTGTCGATGGGCGGGCGCGCCGGCACCGGCAAGAGCGCTCTCGCCCTGTGCGCGGGGCTCGAGGCGGTCATGGAGCGCCGTCAGCACAAGAAGATCATCGTGTTCCGCCCGCTGTACGCCGTGGGGGGCCAGGACCTGGGCTACCTGCCCGGTTCCGAGGCGGAGAAGATGAATCCCTGGGCGCAGGCGGTCTTCGACACCCTGGGCGCCATGGTGAGCACCGAGGTCGTCGAGGAGGTCCTCGCGCGCGGCATGCTCGAGGTGCTGCCGCTGACCCACATCCGCGGCCGCTCGCTCCACGACGCCTTCGTGATCGTGGACGAGGCGCAGTCCCTCGAGCGCAACGTCCTGCTGACGATGCTCAGCCGCATCGGGCAGGACTCGCGCGTGGTCCTCACCCACGACGTCGCCCAGCGCGACAACCTGCGGGTGGGGCGTCACGACGGCATCGCGGCGGTCATCGAGGCGCTCAAGGGCCACCCGCTCTTCGCTCACGTGACGCTCGAGCGCTCGGAGCGCTCCGCCGTCGCCGCGCTCGTCACCGACATGCTCGAGAGGCTCGACCTCTAGACGGCCGATGCGCCGGAGGTACCTCCCCTCCGGGCAACGCGGCCTCGCCCGCCCGCTCAGATCATCGCGCGGCTGCGCAGGTCCGCGCTGAGCTCGCGCGCGCCGGCGGCCACGATGTCGAGGGCGCGCGAGTGCGCCTCGGGGTTCTCGCGCGGTGCGTGGGCGCGCACGTCGTCGAGGCTCACCACCGTCACGCCGCTGAGCTCCGCCGCGGCCGGGTCGAGGTCGCGGTGCAGCGCGAGGTCGATGACCGTCAGCGGCCACGGGCGGCCCGCGCGCGCCGCCGCGAGCTGCTGGGCGGACAGGACCACGCCCTCGCCGCCGGAGCATGCGTAGATCACGTCGGCGTGGGCCAGGGCGTCGTGCAGGTCGGCCAGGCCGAGCGGCTCGATGCCGAACAGCTCGCCGAAGTCACGCGCCCGCCCCGAGGGCGAGAAGACGCCGATGATGCTCGCCCCGCGGCGGCGCAGCGCGCGCACGCCGCTCGCCGCGAGCTGGCCCGTGCCGACCAGGAGCACCCGGGCATCGGCGAGGTCGGTCGTGCGCTCGGCGATGTCGAGAGCGACGGACGCGACGGAGCGCGTCGACGAGCCGATGCCGGTGGCGCCCACGACCTCGCGCGCGATGCGCAGCGCGTTCTCGAAGGCGCGCGTCAGCACGCCGGTGGCGGTGCGCTCGTCCAGGGCCTTGCGCAGCGCGCGGCGCACCTGCCCCGATATCTCCTGCTCGCCCACGACCATGGAGTCCAGGCTCGAGGCGACGGCGCACAGGTGCCGCACCGCGTCGTCGTCGCTCAGGCGATCGAGAGCGGCGGCGGCATCGGCGGCGGCCATCGACGTGCGGGCGGCGATCGCCGCGGTGGCCGCGTCGCGCGCCAGCGCCTCGTCCGCGACATCCAGGTACAGCTCGAAGCGGTTGCACGTCGCCAGCGTCACGGCGCCGCGGACCGCGCCGTCGGCGACGAGGGCGCGCGCGATGTCGTCCCCGGCCAGGCTCAGCCGCTCCACGACGCGCAGCGAGCGCGTGCGGAACGTGGCGACCAGGGCGAGCAGCACTCGGCCATTGTGGCAGGCGGGCCCCGGCGTGCCCAGGCCGGATCCTGGCCGCCCGCCCGGATCTCAGCTGCCGGCCGCCTCCTTGAAGGCGCGCCGCGGCTCGTGGAGGCGCCCCATCGACACGAGATCGCGACGGAAGAACACGGCCGCCGTCCAGTCGAGCGCGACGCGGGCCTTGCGGTTGAGCGTGGGGATCACGAGCAGGTGATACGTCCGGTGGGCGAACCAGGCGGGCCAGCCGCGCAGCTTCACGCCCATGATCTGGGCGACTCCCTTGTTGAGCCCCAGCGAGGCGACCACGCCCAGGTGCCTGTGGCGGTACTCCTTGAGGGGCCTGCCCTTGAGGTGGCGCGCGAGGTTGCGTCCCAGGAGGCGGGCCTGGCGCACGGCGTGCTGGGCGGACGGGGCGCAGAACGCCGGCTGGGGCTTGGTGAGGTCGGGGACCTGGGCGCAGTCGCCTGCGGCCCACGCGCCCTCGACGACCTCGCCGTCCTCCGTCGCGACCTGGAGGGTCGGCAGCGCGACGACGTGCCCCTTGGGACCCAGCGGCAGGTCGGACGACGCGAGGACGGGGGAGGGCTTCACCCCCGCAGTCCACACCACGGTGTCGGCCTCGAACTGCTCCCCGTTGCTCAGCACGATGTGCCCGTCGACGCAGCTCTCGAGGCGCGTCTCGAGCAGCACGCGCATGCCGCGCCGCTCGAGCTCCCGCACGGCGTACGCCCCCATGTCCGGGCCCATCTCCGGGAGGATGCGCCCGGCGGCCTCGACCATGACGAAGTGCAGGTCCTCTGGCCGCAGCTCGGGGTGGTAGCGCAGCGCGGCGCGCGCCATGTCCTCGGTCTCCGCGAAGGCCTCGACCCCCGCGAAGCCGCCGCCCACGAACACGAAGGCGAGGAGGCGTCGGCGCAGGTCGGCGTCGTCCGTCGTGGCCGCGCGCGCGAGGCGGCCGAGGACCTGGTTGCGCAGGCTGATCGCCTCCTCGACGTGCTTGAAGCCGATGCCGACGTCCGCCAGGCCGGGGATGGGCAGGGTGCGAGCGACGGAGCCGAGCGCCACGACGAGCTCGTCGTACTCGAGGTGGAGGTCGTCGCCGAAGTCCGTGATCGCCTCGACGGCGCGGTCGGCATGACGGATCGCGACGACCTTGCCCTGCATGATCTTCACGCCGTCGAGCTCACGCCGCAGCGGCACCACGGCGTGGCGCGCCTCGATGGAGCCGGCCGCGACCTCCGGCAGGAACGGCTGGTAGGTCATGTACGGCCGACGGTCCAGGACGGTGATGTCCACGCGGCCGCGCGCACGCTTGCGCAGCGTGAAGGCGGTGTAGAGCCCTACGTAGCCGCCGCCGAGGATGAGCACGCGCTTGGCCATGGGAGCCTCCCTTTGTTCGACAACTCCGGCGCCCGCGCCCGTGTTCCCTGACTAGCGGCGCTCTCCCACCATCGTGGTCACGTCGAGCAGCTGGTCGAGCTGCTCCTCCGTGATCTCGCCGCGCTCCACGAAGCCGAGCGCGATGGTCGCATCGCGCACGGTGAGCCCGTGCTTGACGGCGTGCTTGGCGATCGTGGCGGCGTTCTCGTAGCCGATGACGCGGTTGAGCGGGGTGACGATGCTGGGGCTCGCCTCGGCGTAGCGGCGGGCGCGCTCGACGTTCGCGACGATGCCGTCGACGGTCTTGACCGCGAGCACCTCGGCGGCGTTGGCGAGCAGGCGCATGGACTCGAGCACGCCCAGGGCCATGACGGGGATCTGCACGTTGAGCTCGAAGGAGCCGGACGCGCCGGCCCACGCGACCGTGGCGTCGTTGCCGACGACGCGGGCGCACACCATGAGCAC
>QGUM02000040.1:0-15605 GCA_003242455.2 Actinomycetes bacterium | reverse complement strand
TGCCCTTCTTGAGGTACGGGCCGTAGCGGCCGTTCTGCGCGGTGATCTCCTCGCCATCGGGGGCGACGCCCACCACGCGCGGCAGGGACAGCAGCTTGACCGCATCCTCGAGCGAGACCGTCTCCAGCTGCATCGACTTGAACAGCGAGGCCGTGCGCGGCTTGTCCTTGGAGCCCTCGGGCAGCACCTCGGTGACGTAGGGGCCGAAGCGACCGGCCTTCGCGACGATCTCCAGGCCCGTCTCCGGGTGCCTGCCGAGCGAACGCTCGTCGCCGCCTTGGTGCGCGAAGAGCTCCTCGGCCTTGGCGACCGTCAGCTCGTCGGGGGCGAGGTCCTCGGGGACGGAGGCGCGCTGCACCTCGCCGTCGACCTCGCGCTCGATGTACGGGCCGTAGCGGCCCACGCGCAGCGAGATGCCCTCGCCCACGGGGAACGTGTTGATCGCGCGGGCGTCGATGTCGCCCAGGTCCTCGACCAGGTGCTTGAGGCCCTCCTCGCGGCCCTCGCTGCCGCCGGTGCCGAAGTAGAACTCCTCGAGCCAAGCGGTGCGATCGAGCTCCCCTGCCGCGATGCGGTCGAGGTCCTGCTCCATGTCCGCGGTGAAGTCGTAGTCGATGAGCCAGCGGAAGTGCTGCTCCAGCAGGCCCACGATGGAGAACGCGATCCACGTGGGGATGAGCGTCTGCTGGACGACGCGCACGTAGCCGCGGGCGATGATGAGGTCCACCGTGGCCGCGTAGGTGGACGGGCGGCCGAACTTGCGGTCCTCGAGCTCCTTGATCATGGAGCCCTGGGTGAAGCGCGGCGGCGGGGTGGTCGAGTGGCTCACCGGCTCCAGGTCCGATGCGGCGACGGCGTCGCCCTCGCTGACCTGCGGCAGCCGTTCCTCGCCCGAGCGGCCCACCTTCTGCTCGTCCTCGTAGCGCTCCTCCTCGCGCGACTCCTCGTAGGCCGCGAGGAAGCCGGGGAACGTGATGATCGTGCCGGAGGCGGAGAACTCGACGGCGTGGCCGTTGGCGCTCGTCGCCCCGATCTTGACGGTGGACGTGGTGCCCGCGGCATCGGCCATCTGGGAGGCGACGGTGCGCTTCCAGATGAGCTCGTACATGCGGAACTCGTCGCCGCGCAGCTCGCTGCGCACCGACTCGGGCGTGCGGAAGCTGTCCCCCGCGGGGCGGATCGCCTCGTGGGCCTCCTGCGCGTTGGCGTCGGAGGAGGCGTAGGTGCGCGGCGCGGAGGGGACCGAGTCCGGCCCGTAGAGCTCGATGGCCTGCTTGCGCGCGGCGCGGATCGCCTCGCCGGACAGGGCCGGCGAGTCCGTCCTCATATATGTGATTTAGCCGCGCTCGTACAGGCCCTGGGCGACGCGCATCGCCTCGCGGGCTCCCAGGCGCAGCTTGCGGCTCGCCTCCTGGATGAGCGTCGAGGTGATGAACGGCGCGGCCGGACGGCGCTTGTACGGCTTGGACTCGACGGACGAGACGGTGAAGTCCGCGGTCGCCAGGCCCGCCGCGAGGGCCGCGGCGGCGCCCGCGGTCAGGTGCGTGGCCTTGTCGTTCGTCAGGTTGCCGCGGTCGTCGAAGTCCTTGCCCGTCGCGACGCGAGCGCCGTCGACCGACTGGAGCTTCGCGGTGAAGCTGCGGCCGGCATCGGGCCCCGCCTGGGCGGCGAAGGTGGCGGTGAGGTCCCAGTACTCGGCGGCCTGGAAGGCCATGCGCTCGCGCTCCCGGTCCACGATGAGGCGCAGGGCGACGGACTGCACGCGGCCGGCGGACAGGCCCGGCGCGACCTTGCGCCACAGCACGGGAGAGACCTCGTAGCCGTAGAGACGGTCCAGGACGCGGCGGGCCTCCTGCGCCTCGACGAGCTCCATGTCGACCTCGCGCGGCTGCTGCATGGCGCGCTCGATGCCCTCGCGCGTGATCTCGTGGAAAGCCAGGCGCTTCACGGGCACCTTGGGCTGGAGCACCTCGAGCAGGTGCCAGGCGATGGCCTCTCCCTCGCGGTCCTCATCGGTGGCGAGGTAGACCTCCTCGGCGTCCTTGAGCTTGGCCTTGATCTCGGAGACGACCTTGCGCTTCTCCGGGCTGACCACATAGTAGGGCTCGAAGCCGTTCTCGATGTCCACCGCGAACTTGCCCACGGAGCCCTCGCGCTTGCCTGGGGGCAGCTCGCTGGGCTGCGGAAGGTCGCGGATGTGGCCGATGCTCGACACCACGTCGTACTCCGCACCAAGGAACGAGCCGATGGTGCGAGACTTCGTGGGCGACTCGACGATCACGAGCTTGCGCGGCATGGGACCTACCTCTACGAGCGGCGCTGGCGAACCAGCGGCGCTGGAACGGTCACAGAATACATACGGCGCGCGAAAGTGCGACTCCGTCCGTCCCCTGCGAGACGAACGTCGAGGCAGGCGTGACACGATGGACGCATGCCCGCCTTCGCCGTCACCGACGAGCTCCACGCCGCCGTCCTCTCCGCCATCCAGGAGGCCACCGACGCGGAGGTGATGCCCCGCTGGCGGGCCCTCGCCGAGGGCGACGTGCGCACCAAGTCGGCCGACTGGGACGTCGTGACCGATGCCGACGTCCTCGCCGAGCGGCGCCTGACCGCATCGCTGCGCGCCCTCGTCGACGTCCCCGTGGTGGGCGAGGAGGCCACGTCAGCCGACCCGTCCCTCAAGGACCTGGTCGCGAGCGCCGAGGCGTGCTGGCTCGTGGACCCCGTGGACGGCACCAAGAACTTCGTAGAGGGCAAGGAGGACTTCGCGTGCATGGTCGCGCTCGTCGTGTGCGGGCGCACCCAGGGCGCGTGGATCACCCACCCGGCCGTCGGTCGGCGCATCTGGGGCGCGCGCGAGGGCGGCGTCGTCATCGACGGCGAGCGGGTCACCGCACCGGAGCCGAGCGACCCCGCTCACCCGTCGGGGGCCATCGGCGCGCGACTGTTCCTCGACAACCCTGAGGCGGTGCACGAGCGCGCGGCGATCCTGGGTCCCGTGCGCGAGATCCGCTTCTGCGCGGGCTGGGACTACTGGGACATGCTCACGGGCGCGAAGGACTACGTCCTGTTCTCCCGCTCGCTGCCGTGGGATCACGCGCCGGGCGGGCTGCTGGCCGAGGAGGCGGGACTGCGCGTGGGCCGCTTCGACGGGGCGGAGTACCTCCCCGGCGACGGCCGCAAGGGGCTGCTCACCGCGCACCCGAGCATCTGGGAGCACGTCCGCGACGGCCTGGGCCTCGCGTAGCGCGCGCTCACCCCGCGCGGCAGCCCCACCTCTGCCCCGCTCGCCTCCCAGCCCTCGCCGCCGCCACCCCGCTCGCCTCCCAGCCCTCAAACGCTGGTGTACCGAAATGGTCGCGATCTGGCCCCTGCTTGCATCCTGATGTACCGAAACGGCTGATCGTCACCGCACCTGAAGCCCGGCAAGGTCCTGCCGCCGCAGCACGTCGAGCATCCTGCGCCCGTCGAGCCTCTCCGCGTAGTCCTCACTCGTGCCGGTGTCCCGCGCCTCTTGCAGCACGGGCGCAGGGGCCCCGCGCCGCTGGAGCTCCTCGAGGATCTGGAGCACGTGGTCGCGCGTGTGCGACGTCGGGTCCACCGTGACGCGCACCTCAAGGTCCCCGCCCCACGCGAGCGCGATGTCGAGGGACTCCCATGCGCGGCGGCCCCCGATCTCGATCCCGACCACCGACGCGTAGCGGTCCGGCATGGCCTTGATGTCGAGACCCAGCCAGTCCACGTGCGGCAGCGCCGCCGCCAGCCGCGCGGGATACGCGCCGGCGGAATGCAGCCCCACCTTCATGCCCAGTTCGCGCACCTCTGCCATTGCGGACACGAGCGCCGACTGCCGCGTCGGCTCGCCGCCGGAGAACACCACTGCGTCGAGCAGTCCGCGGCGTTGCCTGAGGTGCTCGCGCACCGTGGCCCACGAGATCGCCGCAGGCCCGTGGGGGTCCTGCAGGGCCGGGTTGTGGCAATAGGCGCACCGCCACGGGCAGCCTTGCAGGAACACCGTCGCGGCAAGCTTGCCCGGCCAGTCGACGGTCGAGAACGGCTCGTACCCGCCGATGGCCAGAGCGTTGGCACCCGACGCCGGTCCGGCACCCGCGCGCGGCCCGGCCCCCGATGCGGCCCCGGCATCGGCCGGAAGCGCGCGGGACGCGTCCCGGACCCCGGCATCGGCCCCTGGCGCGGGCTCCGCAGCCATCAGAGCACCGCCGGCTCGACGAAGTGCGTGCGCTCGGCGTGCTCGCCCTTCTTGCCGATGTTGAAGCTCGCCACCGGCCGGTGGTAGCCCATGACGCGAGTCCACACTTCGCACTCGACCTCACGGCCCTCGGCTGCGCACAGGGGACACGTGGGCTGCTCGCCCTCCAGGTAGCCGTGCGACGGGCAGATGGAGAACGTGGGCGTCACCGTGATGTAGGGCAGCGGCGACGTCTCCAGGACGCGGCGCACGAGCGCGCGGCAGGCATCGGCCGAGGAGATGCGCTCGCCCATGTAGAGGTGCAGCACCGTGCCGCCGGTGTACTTCGCCTGCAGCGCGCCCTGTCGGCGGACGGCCTCGAACGGGTCGCGCGTGAAGCCCACGGGCAGCTGCGAGGAGTTCGTGTAGTACGGGTTCGTGTCCGTCCCGGCCTGGAGGATGCCCGGGTAGCGGCGACGGTCCTCCTTGGCGAAGCGGTACGTGGCGCCCTCCGCGGGCGTGGCCTCGAGGTTGTACAGGTGGCCCGTCTCCTCCTGGAACTCGACCATGCGCGCACGGACGTGGTCAAGCAGGTCGAGCGCGATCTGCTCGCCCACCTCGGTGGTGATGTCGTGCTCGTCCGCGGTGAGGTTGCGGATCATCTCGTTCATCCCGTTGACCCCGATGGTGCTGAAGTGGTTGCGCAGCGTCCTGAGGTAGCGGCGGGTGTACGGGAAGAGGCCGTCGTCGATGGCCTGCTGGATGACAGTGCGCTTGACCTCGAGCGAGTCGCGGGCGATCTCCAGCAGGCGGTCGAGCTCCCGGTACAGGCCCGGCAGGTCGGCCAGGTCGAGCCCGGAGCGGCCCGATGCCCGGGCATCGGCCCTCGCCGCCACCGACTGCGCGCCGAAGCGGTAGCCCAGTCGAGCGAGGTTGATGGTGACGACGCCCACGGAGCCCGTCTGCTCGGCCGAGCCGAAGAGCCCGTTGCCCCGCTTGAGGAGCTCGCGCAGGTCCAGCTGCAGGCGGCAGCACATGGACCGGACCATGTGCGGCTCGAGGTCGGAGGAGATGAAGTTCTGGAAGTACGGGAGGCCGTACTTGGCGGTCATCTCGAACAGGGCGGGCACGTTGGGGCCGTCCCAGTCGAAGTCCTTGGTGATGTTGTACGTGGGGATGGGGAAGGTGAAGACGCGGCCCGCGGCGTCGCCCGTGGTCATGACATCGATGTACGCGCGGTTGATCATGTCCATCTCCGCCTGGAGCTCGCCGTAGGTGAAGTCCATCTCCTTGCCGGCGATGACGGGATAGTCGCCGCGGAGGTCCTCGGGGCAGGTCCAGTCGAAGGTCAGGTTGGTGAAGGGGGTCTGAGTGCCCCATCGCGACGGGACGTTGAGGTTGTAGATCAGCTCCTGGATTCCCTGACGGACCTGCTTGTAGGTGAGGCCCTCGTAGCGGATGAAGGGCGCCATGTAGGTGTCGAAGGAGCTGAAGGCCTGCGCGCCCGCCCACTCGTTCTGCAGCGTGCCGAGGAAGTTCACCACCTGGCCGATCGCCGAGCTGAAGTGCTTGGCGGGGCTCGCCTCGACCTTGCCGGGCACACCGTTGAAGCCCTCGGCGAGCAGGGTGCGCAGCGACCAGCCCGCGCAGTAGCCGGAGAACATGTCGAGGTCGTGAATGTGGATGTCGCCCGCGCGGTGGGCCTCGCCGGCCTCGGGTGCGTAGACGTGGCTGAGCCAGTAGTTCGCGATGACTTTGCCGGCGGTGTTGAGGATGAGGCCGCCCAGGCTGTAGCCCTGGTTGGCGTTGGCGTTGACGCGCCAGTCGCGGCGGTCCAGGTACTCCTCGATGGAGCTCTCGACGGAGATCAGCGGAGTGCAGTTGCTCGGCGTGACGACGTCGATGCCTGCGGTGACGGGGGCCGGCTCGGTGACAGTCATGGGTTCGCTCCCTTGCGATCACAATATCTAGTGGCTGGTCGGCGCTGAGCGCACTAGATCTTGTGTAGTCCGGTATGCGAACGCGCGGACGGGACCATGGTCCCTGGCAAGGTGAGTCACGCCGCGGGCCAGCCACGGCATCGGGCAGGTGCCCGCGCGGGCTGCGCGTGCCGGCCACGGCATCGGGCAGGTGCCTGCGCGGGCGCCGCGCCCCGACCCGCTGCCGCCGGCGCCGCACCCACGCCGCGCCCCGCCACTGCCGCCGCGCGGCTCACGCCCGCTCGAGCATCCCGTCGAGCACGAGCTCGCGCACGGCCGGCACGATGCCCTCGAGCATCCGGCCCGGAGTCACGTCGAGCAGCGCGGCCAGCGCGTGGGCGATCTGGCCCACCGTCAGCTCGCCGTCGCACGCGCCGAAGAAGCCCGACAGCGCAGTGTCCGCCTTGACCGCGCGGCCGAAGCCGCCGCCCTGGCGGATGAGGATGTGCTCGGGGTCGGCGAGCCCGGGGCGGCCGTAGGTCTCCACGGTGACGTCCGATGCCGCACGCAGCCGGGTGTCGAGCAGCGCCTCGTCGTCGGTCGCATCGAGCCAGTCGCGCGCCGCGAGCGATGCGGCCAGATGCGGACCGATCGGCTCCTGCATCGGGCCCTCGAGCTCCTCGAGCCTGCGCCACGCCACGCGCCCCTCGCCCGCTCGCCGCAGCACCACCAGGCCGAAGCCCACGGCCTCCACCCCGCGCCGGTCGAAGTCCTCGAGGTAGGCCTCGTAGGCGTGCTCGTAGCGGGCGCGCGTGCGCTCGGGGATCGTGCCCGCGTCCCGCAGCCAGGTCTCCGCGTACTGCGCGGCGTCGAGGCTGTCTCGCTGGATGATCCACGCGTCCACGGGGTGGCCCGCGGCGGCCGACGCATCGAGCCAGGCCTCGAGCCGCGCGGACCACGGGTCGCCGCGCCGGATCTCCCAATTGCCGAGCATCTGTGCAATGGCTCCGGGAGCCAGCGCGGCGCCCAGGCCGGACACGAGCGTCCGCATCACCTCATCGCCGCCCAGGCCGGTGTCGCGGTACTCGAAGCTCGGCGCGCCGGGAGGCGTGATGACGAACGGCGGGTTGGACACGATCATGTCGAAGGTCTCGCCCGTGACGGGCTCGAGCATCGAGCCCTCGCGCAGGTCCACCTCCGCCGCGCGCTGCCCTGGCGCGCCCAGCGCATCGGCGTTGAGCTCGAGGTTGAAGCGCGCGAAGGCGAGCGCCCGCGCCGAGATGTCCGTCGCCACCACGCGCTCCGCGTGGCCCGCGACGTGCAGCGCCTGGATGCCGCAGCCCGTGCCCAGGTCGAGCGCCGTGCCCACGCGAGCGCGCATCGTCGCCGATGCCAGGGTGAGCGACGCCCCGCCCACGCCGAGCACGTGATCCTCGCGCAGCTCGCGGTGGGTGACGGCCTCGCCCAGGTCCGATGCGAGCCACCACGTCCGCGTCTGGCCCGCCACGTCGGTCTGGTACGGGCGCAGGTCGACGGCCGCGCGCACGACGTCGTCGTCCCCGCCGCCCGACGCCTCGACGATGCCGGAGCGCAACGCGGCCTGGAGCGCGTCGTCGCCCGCGAAGGCCTCACGGGCATCGGCGCGCGTGAGGTGCTCGCCCAGGCTCATGAGGCGCGTCAGGAGCGCCACGGGGTCGCGTCCGGCCGCGCGCGCGGCGAGCCGTGCGGGGACGAGCTGCTCGCGGTCGAGCGCCCGGGCAGCCCTGTCCCCCACGAGGTCCGCGACCGCCGGGACGGTCCACGGCTCGAGCGCGCGCCTCAGCACAGACGCGTCGGCGCCCGTGAGCTCCACGGGCGCCGAGCGGTGTGAGGTCATGCGGTAAGGCTAGGCCCCAGCCTTCGCCTTGGTCTTGGCCGCGGCCTTGGTGCCGGACGACTTCGCCGAAGTCTTGGCGGCCGTCGACTTCGCGCCCGACTTCGCGGCCGTCTTGGCCGACGACGAGGCCGAGGTCGTCTCCGCCGGAGCTGCGGCGGCGGCGCCGGTCGAGCCGCTGTCGCCCGACGGTGGGCCCGCAGCCGTGTCGGCCTCGGACTCGACGCCGCCGGCGTGCGGGCGGCGCGAGGCGAACACGACCGCCGTGACGGCGAGCGCCGCGGCGATGCCGGCGATGACCCAGCGCAGCCAGCCGAAGCCGGTGTCGCCATAGGTCAGGAGCACGACGGCCGGGGCGATGAGCAGCGCCACCAGGTTCATGACCTTGATGAGCGGGTTGATCGCCGGGCCGGCGGTGTCCTTGAACGGGTCGCCGACGGTGTCGCCGATGACGGTCGCGTCGTGAGCCGGCGAGTGCTTGCCGCCGTGGTGGCCGTCCTCGACGATCTTCTTGGCGTTGTCCCACGAGCCGCCGGAGTTCGCGAGGAACACGGCCATGAGGACACCGGTGCCGATCGCGCCGGCGAGGAAGCCCGCCAGAGCGCCCACGCCGAGCGCGAAGCCCACGAAGATGGGCGCCATCGCGGCGAGGAGGCCGGGGGTGGCGAGCTCACGCAGCGAGTCGCGCGTGCAGATGTCCACGACGCGGCCGTACTCCGGACGCTGCTTGCCGGTCATGATGCCCGGCATCTCGCGGAACTGGCGGCGCACCTCGAAGACGATCGCACCGGCGGCGCGGGTGACCGCGTCGATGGCGAGACCGGAGAAGAGGAACACCGTGGCGCCGCCGGCGATCACGCCCACGAGCGTCAGCGGGTGGATGATCTCGTAGCTGAAGCTCTGGGCGACCGTGGTGCCGGCCTCCTCGATCGCGGTGAGGACCGTGTCCGAGTACGAGCCGAACAGCGCGGTGGCGGCGAGGACAGCCGTCGCGATCGCGATGCCCTTGGTGATGGCCTTGGTGGTGTTGCCCACGGCGTCGAGGTCCGTGAGGATCTGCGCGCCCTCCTCGTCGACGTCGCCGGACATCTCCGCGATGCCCTGCGCGTTGTCGGAGACCGGGCCGAAGGTGTCCATCGCGACGATGACGCCCACCGTGGTCAGCAGGCCGCAGCCCGCGAGCGCCACGAGGAACAGGGTCAGGGCGACGGAGCCGCCCGCCACGAAGTACAGGGCCACGATCGCGCCGGCGATGACCGTCGCGGTGTAGACGGCCGACTCGAGGCCCACGCCGATGCCGGACAGGACCACGGTCGCCGGACCGGTGAGGGCCGTGCGGGCGACGCGCAGCGTCGGCTTGCTGCGGGTGTCGGTGAAGTAGCCGGTGAGCCACAGGATGAGGCCCGCGAGCGCGATGCCGACCACGACCGCCACGGAGGCGACGATGCGCGGGTCGGAGTCGAGGTCGCCCAGGCGACCGCCGTTGAAGTCCGCGAAGGTGTTCGGCAGGTAGACGAACGCGGCGATGATCGAGGCCACCGCGCCGATGAGCGCGGAGATGTAGAAGCCGCGGTTGATGGCGGCCAGGCCGTTCTCGTTGCCCCGCACGCGGGTGATGTAGATGCCGATCGCGGCGGTGATCGCGCCGATCGCGGTGATGATCAGCGGGAAGATCAGACCGTGCTCGCCGAAGGCGACCTTGCCCAGGATGAGCGCGGCCACCAGGGTCACGGCGTAGGACTCGAAGAGGTCCGCGGCCATGCCCGCGCAGTCGCCCACGTTGTCGCCGACGTTGTCCGCGATGGTCGCGGCGTTGCGCGGATCGTCCTCGGGGATGTGGTTCTCGACCTTGCCCACGAGGTCAGCGCCGACGTCGGCCGCCTTGGTGAAGATGCCGCCTCCCACACGCATGAACATGGCGAGGAGCGCGGCGCCGAAGCCGAAGCCCTCGAGCACCGCGGGGGCGTTGGACTTGAAGAGGAACACGACGGCGACGGCGCCCAGGAGACCCTGGCCGACCACGCCCATGCCCACGGCGCCACCGGTGCGGAACGCGATCTTGGCGCCGTTCGCGCGACCGTTCGCCTCGCGGGCGGCGGCGGCGACGCGCACGTTCGCGCGCACGGCCAGCCACATGCCCATGTAGCCGATCGACGCCGAGCAGAACGCGCCGATCAGGAAGAACACGGAGCGCCCCAGGCGGACGCCGGTGTCTCCCGGCAGCAGGAACAGCAGCGCGAACACCACGACCACGAACAGGGCGAGGGTGCGGAACTGTCGGTTGAGGTAGGCGCTCGCGCCTTCCTGAACGGCGCTCGCGATCTCGCGCATCTTGTCCGTGCCGTCGCTCTTCTTCAGGACCCCCTGACGCAGGGTCCACGAAAGCAGGAGCGCGGCGGCGGCGATGACGCCGATCACGACCACGATGGTGATGCTCGAATTACTGAGCTCGAGGGCTTCGCCCACGGCCTGACGCATTCGTCCTCCTTGACGACTGCGCGCGTGACCTCCGTGTCACGCGCGGCTTAGGTGAGCGATTGTATGGGAGGAATCGTGCACGCATCGCACCGAACGTCCGCAACCCCAACGTTCTGGTCACGGTGAGCGTCGATACTGCAGGCAACGCCCGCACGGGCATACGACGGCGCCGCGAGGCGCATCCACCAAGGAGGGCCGATGGCCAGCTGGCAGGAGACCATGGAGCGTCTCGTTCGCGACCGCGAGCGCGCGCTCCTTGGCTACGCCTATGTGGTCTGCGGCGATCCGGTCCAGGCGCAGGACCTGGTCCAGGACGCCCTGGTCAAGACGTTCACCCGCGGGCGCGACATCGCCCCTGGCAAAGCTGAGGCCTACGTGCGCCGCACCATCGCGACGCTCTACGTCGACAACTACCGCAGGCAGCAGCGCTGGTCCCGCGTGCAGCACCTGTTCCGCGAGCGCGAGGAGCAGGCGTCGCCCACGCCGTTCCAGGACCTCAGCGCCGACGTCGCGGTCGCGCTCAACGCCCTGCCGCCCCGCGTGCGCGCATGCGTCGTGCTGCGCTACTTCGACGACCTGACCGTTCCCGACATCGCTCGCCAGCTCGGCCTCGCCCCGGGCTCGGTGAAGCGCTATCTGTCCGATGGGCTCCGCGCCCTCGAGCTGCGCCTGGGCGCGCTCGACGACGCGGATCTCGCCACGATCGACATCGCCGAGGTCGGCGATCGCAAGGAAAGGAGGAGGTCATGAGCCCCAAGCTCTCGGACTCCCTGCGCGCCATGGCTGACCGCGCGCCCGTGGACGACGCCTCCATCTCGGCCGCCGCGGCCATCAGGAGCGTCAAGACCCGTCGCGCGCTGCGCGTCACCGCGAACTCCGTGGTCGGCGCGGGCGCTGCCGCGGCTCTGACGTTCGCGATCGTCATGCCGACCCTCAACGCGAGCGACGGCTACACCGCCGGCGCCGGCGCCCCGGAGATCGCCGCCAACGGCGGCTACGTGAACGACCTGGGCGGACCTGGCGACGCCCGCCTCGCCTTCGGCGTATGCGGCGCTCCCGTGGGCTTCCCGGCCGAGCAGCCCGGCACTCTCGTCATCGTGAACCCCCCGGCCGATGCCGTGGCCGGCGGAGCGAGCACGACGCTCGACGTCACGCTCACCGCGTCGGAGGACCTCACGGGCCAGTTCGGCGTCCCGTCGGTGCTGGTCGTGTGGAACGGCATCGTCGTCGGCACGTCCTCGCCCGCGATCACCCAGGTGCAGGACCTGAGCCTCGCGGCCGGAGAGTCGACCACGGGCTCCGTCGAGCTCGAGCTCGTGAACTGCTGGGACGACACCGCGCTGCCCGGCGGCGTGTATCAGCTCGTCGCGGCGCAGGACGTCTTCACCGCCGCGTCCGAGCCCGCGGAGGTCCCGCCGGCGTCGGAAGGCGAGGCCACGGCTGAGGCCGGCGTCATCGAGCCCGATGCCACGGTCTCCTTCGACGCGGGCTACACCTTCCTGTCCGACCCGGTGGAGATCACCGTGGACGGCAAGCAGGTGGACGACCCGTTCGGCCAGTACCTCAACCCCGCTCAGCCTGAGCTGCCGAGCGACTTCCTCACGCCGCAGATCGCCCGCGAGATGTATCAGAAGGCCCTCGTGACGGGGACGTGGGACATGGCCAAGGGCACCCAGCGCGTCGTCGTCACGAGCGACTCCGCCTCCACCAACCAGCTGCTGTGGGAGCAGAACTACTTCGGCTGCGCGTGGGACGGCGGCGCCGCACGCCCGTTCCCCACGGCATCGGCGGACCTGCGCCTGCTGGACGTCACGGGGACCCTGCCTGCTCAGGTCTCGCTGAGCTACGGCTGGATCGTGGACGGCAACCCGCTCGTCGACCTGGCGGTGACGAACGTGTCCGGCCACTCGATGCCGCAGATGTACGAGCCCAACACGACGCTCGTGTTCGTCAAGAACGGCCGCGTCGTGGGCGAGGCGTACCTGACGAACGTCAACCGCAACGCGCAGTACGCCGAGGCGCCGTTCTTCGCGGCCGGCGCGCAGGTGGGCGGCCAGTACGTGTGGCGCGACGTCAACGGCTGCTGGTCCAACACGGGCGAGCTGCCGCTCGAGCCCGGCACCTACACCGTGCTGAACTCGCAGTACCTGTACCTGACCTCCGACTCGTACGGCGTGGTGCCGTTCAGCGACGCGGCCTCGTCGTACTACCCCGGCACCGTGCTCCGCGAGGGCGCTGCGTCCCTGGGCGGCGACACGGCGGTGATCGTCGACGGCGATGGCGACCGCGTCGCGATCGACGTGCTGCCGGAGCCCCAGGGCCAGTGGCTGGAGATGCAGATCTGGACCTCCCTCGGCACGGTCACCATCACCTCGTAACCTCCCCTGCAACCCGAACGGGGCCGGCTCCACGCGGAGTCGGCCCCGTTTGGCGTGTGAGATAGGTCACACGGCACAATTCCCCCCAATGGTTTCCGGGCCTGGTGCGTATTTACTCGCAGGAACGGACATGAGGAGGGGACCGTGTCGAACTGGGGCGAAGTGCTCGAGCGCCTGGTGCGCGAGCGCGGCTCTGCCTTGGTGTCCTACGGCTATCTGCTGACCGGCAACGCCCGCGACGCCGAGGATCTGTTCCACGACGCGGTGGTCCGCACGTTCTCCCGGGGGAAGGCCTCGGTCTCCCTGGGCGAGGCGGAGGCGTACGTGCGCCGGGCCATGTTCTCCGCGCACATGGACGCGGGCCGCAAGGAGTCCTCGTGGCGGCGCGTGTTCCACCTGCTGCGCGAGGACTCGAGCCAGGCATCGGCGTCGGCCACTGTGGACTTCCGCACCGACCTGCAGGAGGCGCTGCGCCGCCTGACGCCGCGGGAGCGCGCGTGCACCGTGCTCCGCTTCTACGACGACCTGACCGCCGAGGCGATCGGTCGCGAGCTGGGGATCTCTGAGGGGGCGGTCCGGAGGTACCTGTCCGATGCCGCGATCAAGTTGAGGGCATCGCTCGGGCACATCGACGACGACCCGTCGGTGGGCGCCGAGTACGCGACCATCAAGGAGACGACTCGAGAGGGGAGGGCGACGTGGCTGTGAACATCAACCAGGAGATGGAGTACCTGGGCCACGTGGGCGCTCGTTCCTACACCCCCAGCGATGAGCTGATCGACCAGCTCATCAGCCGGACCAAGCGCGCCAGGGCGGTGCGTCAGGGCGCGGTGAGCGTGATGAGCGTGGTGGGCACGCTCGCGCTCGGCGCCGCCGCCGTCCAGGCGGTCAACGCGGCCAAGGACGACCCGGCCTTCCGCGACCGCAACCTCATCAACGACCGCTCGCAGCTGACGCCCATCGAGAAGTTCCGGGCGCAGTACGGCAACGACCTGCCCAGCCGCACGCTCGAGTCCACCGTGGACATCGACAAGATCTACCAGGAGCTCAAGGCGGCGGCTCAGGCCAATGCGGAGCTCAAGGACCTCGAGGGCCAGGGCGACGAGACCGCCGGATCGGCCGCGGACTGCACCGCGAAGGACCACCCGAGCAAGGCGTACAAGGTGTGGGACTGCGCCAAGGGCGACTGGGTCGTGAAGTCCGGCTGGTACTACGACAAGCACGCCGGCGACTACTACCAGTGCAGCTCGCCGTACAGCCACCCCTTCGGCTACTACGACTGCAAGAAGGGCAAGTGGCGCATCAACAACGGCTGGTTCGAGTTCGGTGACAAGGTCTTCCAGATCATCACCTGGAAGGACAAGGCCACCGGCCAGACGTCCACGGGCAACTACATCCCGGACTACGACAAGATGGCCTTCGCCGCCCCCGGCACCAACTGGGCGGACGGGTACCGGCACCTCGAGGGCAACGCGACGTGGAACGCCGCGGCCAAGGAGTGCGTGGGCGTCACCAAGACCATCAAGAACGCGCCGTTCCAGTTCTCCTGCCTCAAGGACGAGCAGATCACGCACGACAACGGCTCGGGCGGCAAGGTCGCCAAGAACTGGATCCTCAAGGACAACCGCTACACGTGGCACTCCGGCCACCAGAAGTACTACTGCATCGACGCCCCGCCGTCCGGCTGGACGTGGGACGGCTCGCAGTGGGTGGAGACGCCCCCGCCGTCTCCCGCGCCGTAACGGCGGCCCCTCACGCTTCCCAAGGTCGCGTTGTTCCCTCAGCCGTCGCGATCTTGGGATCACCGCCCGGCGGTGGCTCGGTTTCCCTCAGCCCGAGTCCCCGCCGGGCACCTCTCTTTCCCGGCTTGAGTCCCCGCAGAACGCGAGCGCTTGCCCGCGCCAGCCGTTGCACGCTTGCCCTTGCCGCCGCTCGCCGGGCGCGTGCACGTGCCCGCGCCCGGCGCTGCGCGCCGCGGCTGGCGCTCGCGGGACCGGCTGCGGCTCTCCGGGTCACCGGCGGCGCTCCCGGGAGGCTCCCCGCCGATGCCTTCACCTCCACCTCGACGACGCCCCTCGCCGTGACGTGGCACGCGATGAGCTCGGCGCTGTGGCGCGCGGCCACCGCCGCCGCTGTCTCGCAGGGAAGCGCGGCGCCGATGCGGCCCAGGGCGCGTTCGTCCCGGGCGACGTGAGCGGCCGCGACCGCGGCGAGGTCCGCTCCCGCTTGGGCCCGCGCTGCGGCGTCCGCGAGAGCGGCCCCGGTGACGGCAGCCGTGCCCACGAGGACGACGAGCGCAAGCGCGCCGATGACGGCCACCGTCGCCGAGCCCGCGTTCCCGGGACGCCCGGCACACACGGCGCCATGACGGCGTCGGCCGCGCTCAGCCTCGCGGTCGCGCGCGGGAGCGCGCCCGACTCGTGACGGAGCGAGGCTCACGGGGCGTCGTAGGCGGTCGCGCATCGGACTCCTCCAGGCACGGGTGAAACGGGCGCCACGGGGACGCAGACGGTCACCCAGTCGCCGTCGCGGGTGATCGAGACGACGCTGGGGTCCGCCCCCGCCACGGTCGCGGCGACCTGGCGCGCCCGGGCGTCGGGCTCGACGACAGCGGCCCTCGCTCCATGCGCCGCGGCCGCCTGCGCCTGCGCCGCCCCGAGCGCCCACCGCGCACCGGCGAGCGCGACGGCGAGGACGAGCACGAGCACGGGCAGGGCAAGCGCGAGCTCGACGGTCACCGAGCCGCGCTCGCCTGCCACGTGCCCGCG
>QGUM02000039.1:0-15712 GCA_003242455.2 Actinomycetes bacterium | reverse complement strand
CCGGCCGCGATGACCACGCCCAACACGATCAGGCCCGCACCGGTCACGACGTACAGGACACGCCGGTAGCCGGCCTTCGCGGCGGCCATGACAAGGCACGCGATCGCACCGGGGACGAGCGCCAGGCCGTATCGGCCCGTGGGGTTGGGGAAGTACTGCGGAATGCCCGGTGTCCCGTACGCCTGGATCTGCACGGCGAGGGGGTACAGCACCACGCCCACCATGAGCAGCCATCCCAGCGAGCGCCGGCTGGGCTCCTTCGCGAACGCCACGACGGTGGCGAACATCGCGCCGATGACCAGCACGTTCAGCAGGCGCGTCCACGCCACGAGCAGCGCGATGTCGAGGGGAGGCTGGATGTAGTAGTCCGACGCCAGGTTGAAGCCCACGAACAGCGTCTCGATCCATTCGGAGCCCGGCAGGCCCTGCACATCCCGCGTGTTGATTCCCACCAGCGGGTTCATCCACCACTGGTTGCCGCGTGGCGCCTGGAACGCCTGCCACATGAGGTAAGGGACGATGACCGCGGTCGCCATGCTCCCGGGCAGCAGCACGTCCGTGAGCGTGAGGCCGCGCCAGCCCCTGTCGCGCACCGCGCGAGCGAACGCGAGCACGCCGAGCGCCACGAAGGGGATCACAGAGATGAACTTGGTCAGGCCCACCAGCCCGGTGAACACCGCCGGCAGGATCCAGTCGCGGTCGTCGTCGAAGAACAGCCGCGCGGCGAGCCACACGGCCACCGCGCCGGCGAGCGGCGCCACGGCATCGGGGTTGACGGTGGTGGACGCGTGGAGCACGCGCGGGAAGGTCATCATGAGCAGCGGCGCGATGATCGCGACGGCGGGATCCACGCGCCAGCGCCGCAGCGCGACGAACAGCATGAACATGCCGCTGGCGAGCCACAGCGTGCCGGTGATGCGTGCAGCCTCCACGAAGTTCAGCGGGGTGATGGCGTCGATGGCTCGCGCAGGGAAGCCCACCACCGCGTAGTACACGGGCGGATGCGCCCAGTTGTACTGCTCGCCGTCGTACGGGTACTGCCACGGGCGCGCGTTGGATCCGCAGGGCGGCAGCGCGTAGCGCTCCTGCCCCATGCACGCCCAGATGTCGCGGATCTCCTTGGCGATGGGCGAGCCCTTGGCCGGGATCTCGAAGTGGGAGACGCGGTACGCGTAGTCGGCGTGCGTGGGCTCGTCGATGCGGGACATTGCGGTGCCGCCGCCGAACATCACGGGCAGCGTGGCGGCCGCGGCGATCACGAAGTAGGCGATCGCGAGCCAGATGCGGGAGCGGCGATCGTCGGCGAAGCGTGCGGCCCTGTTCTCGAGGCGGATCACCAGGCGCATCGGGGCGCCGTGGGGGGCCTCCACCGACCGAGCCATGCAGTCCTCCAGGATGGCGACGCGCACGTCGCAGCCCGTCCACCCCTGGCCAAGCACAGCATCGGGGAATGTGTGTCCGAGGGGGGACTTGAACCCCCACGCCCGTTAGGGCACTAGCACCTCAAGCTAGCGCGTCTGCCAATTCCGCCACCCGGACGAGTGGGCCAGAGCACCTGGAGGGCGCTCAAGCGCGACGGCAATGCTAGCACGATGCGCGGGCCGCATTTGGCGACGAGCGCGCATCACCTGAGGCGAGCCGCCCAGGAGGAGCACAGGGAACCAGAGCGCACGAGACCCAGAGGGCGCGGCACCGGCAGGAGCACACGCACGCGGAGCACACGGCGCCCGGAGCCCGCAGCCGATCAGGTCAGCAGGCTGACGCCTCCCGGACCGATCAGCAGCGCGAGAACGATCAGGACCGCTCCCCACAGGTAGTCACGCTGGAAGATGCGCACGACACCCGTGATGCCGACGATGACAGCGATGATCCACAGGATCAGGTCCCACATGGCTCTTTCCTCTCGTCGTGCCTGTCCCTCCTAGGGCCAACGAGTCCCGGTCGCGAGCCGTTCCCGTGCCTTGTGGATCCTTTTGCGTGGGGTTTACCGATGCGGGGCCGCTGGGCACCGATGAGCGCACGCCGGACGGCCAGGCACCGATGAGCGCACGCCGGACAGCTAGGCGCCCATGAGCGCGAGCATCGGGCACGGGCGTTCGGCCATGATCGCGGCCACGTCCGTGTGCTCCACCTGGCCGATGCCGGGGCCCGTCAGCTCGTCCCACGTGCGCGGCAGGGAGACGGCAGGCCGCGCGCGGCCTCGCAGCGAGTAGGGCGTGACCGTGGTCTTGGCGGCACGGTTCTGACTCCAGTCGAGCAGCACCCTGCCCGTCCGCTGGGCCTTGCGGATGTTGGACGTGACGAGGCCCTCGTGCTCGGCCTCGAGGGACTGGGCGAGCTCGTGCGCGAAGTCCGTCACGGCATCGGCCGTGCGCTTGCCGTCCAGGCGCCCGTACAGGTGGACGCCCTTGGAGCCGCTCGTGACGGGGACGCAGTCGATGCCTGCATCGGCGAGGCGATCCCGGACCAGGAGCGCGACCTCGATGCATGCCGGCAGGCCGACCCCCTCCCCCGGGTCCAGATCCAGGACGATGCGGTCGGGGTTGCGCCCCGCCCCGCGCGGCCCGAACCGCCACTGGGGGACGTGGAACTCGAGCGTGCCGCGCTGCGCGTACCAGGCGAGCACCGCAGGAGAGTCGATGAGCGGGTAGCGATTGACGTGGTCCTGGTGCTGCTGCTCGCGGACGGTGAACCAGTCGGGCGCGTCGTCGTCGATGTCCTTGTGGAAGAAGGACGTGCCCGGCTTGGCCGCCGTCCCGACGCCGTCGATCCAGCGCTTGCGGGTCACAGGACGGTCGCGGGCGAGCGGGATCAGGTGCGGCGAGACGTCGATGAGGTAGTCGAGGACGTCCGCCTTGGTGGTCCCGGTCGCGGGGTACATGACCTTGTCCGGGTGCGTGATACGCACGTCGTGACCGTCGACCTCGCGCACGAGCGCCGCGTCCGCCATGGAGCCATCGTGTGCACAGATGCGCGATGCCGGCAACCGCAGGCGCAAGGGCTACCGGAAGTCCCTGCTGCTCGCCGGCACCTTGAGCGACAGCGGCGCGAAGTGCTCGGCGACCAGGTTGGTCGCGCCGTCAGCCCGCTCCACCATGCCGCGGATCACCAGCGCCGGAGAGCGCCGCGCGATGGCCTGGTACCGCCGCCACACGCCCTGTGAGCACACCACGTTGAGGAATCCCGTCTCGTCCTCGAGGGAGATGAACGTGACGCCCTTGGCGGTCCCCGGCCGCTGCCGATGCGTCACGACGCCCGCCACCTGGACGCGCCGCTGCGGCTCGTGGGCGAGGACGTCGGCGATGCGCAGCACCCCTGCCCGGTCCAGCCCCTCGCGCACGAACACGGTGGGATACGCGTCCACGGACACCCCAGAGCCCCAGGCGTCGGCGACGGCGACCTCCACGTCGGACATGCCAGGCAGCTGCGGCGCCTCGATGCCGGGCACGACGCCGGGCAGGGTGTCCGGTCCTTCGAACGCGAGCACGCCGGATGCCCACAGCGCCTCGCGGCGTGTCACCCCGAAGCACTCGAGCGCGCCAGACGTGGCGAGCGCCTCCCATTGCGCGCGCGTGAGCGGCTTGCCCGCGATCGCGGGGTCGAAGCCTGCCTGCGCGAGCCCGGCCTCCGTCACGGCGCCGCTGACTCCGCGCGGTCGCACGCGCACGCGGCGAGCCATGTCGGCGAGCGAGGCGAACGGCCCGTCGGCGCGGGCGTCGACGATGGCCTGAGCGGCGTCGGCCCCGAGCCCGCGCACCGACGCGAGCCCCATCCGCACCGCGAGCGTGCAGTCCACATGCACCAGGCGTGCGAGCTCGGGTCGCGTCTCGGCGGGAGGCTCGAACGGCTCGGCGAGGCGCTCCACCGTCGCCAGGACGTCGGAGCGCTCCACACACGGCCGCAGCGTCACCTGGCCGTGGCGGCGGGCATCGGCGACCAGGGACTGCGGCGAGTAGAAGCCCATGGGCTGCGCGGCGAGCAGCCCCGCGTAGAACGCGGCGGGCTTGTGCACCTTGAGCCACGCCGAGGCGTACACGAGGTAGGCGAAGGAGTATGCGTGCGACTCGGGGAAGCCGAAGTCGGCGAAGGCCTTGAGCTTGTCGAAGATCTGCACCGCGACGTCCGCGGGGACGCCGCGCTCGTTCGCGCCCACCATGAAGCGCGCGCGCAGCGCCTCCATGCGCTCGGGGCTGCGCTTGGAGCCCATGGCGCGGCGCAGCTGGTCGGCGAGCGCGCCGTCGAAGCCCGCCGCGTCCATCGCCATCTCCATGAGCTGCTCCTGGAACAGCGGCACGCCGAGCGTCTTGCCCAGGGAGCGCTCCAGCAGCGGGTGCAGGTAGGTGACGGGCTCGCGGCCGCGCGCGCGGTTGATGTACGGGTGCACCGAGCCGCCCTGGATGGGTCCGGGGCGGATGAGCGCGACCTCGATGACGATGTCGTAGAAGCGGCGAGGACGCAGGCGCGGCAGGGTGGACATCTGCGCGCGCGACTCCACCTGGAACACGCCCACGGTGTCCGCGGCGCACAGCAGGTCGTAGACCTCGGGATCCTCCTGCGGGAGCTGATGCAGCCCCAGCTCCTGCCCCTCCGTGTCCCGCACGAAGCGGAACGCGTGCTTGAGCGCGGAGAGCATGCCCAGGCCCAGCAGGTCGAACTTCACCAGGCCCGCCTCGGCGCAGTCGTCCTTGTCCCACTGGAGCACCGTGCGCCCCTCCATGCGCGCCCACTCCACGGGGCACACGTCCACGACGGGCCGGTCGCACAGCACCATGCCTCCCGGGTGGATGCCCAGGTGGCGCGGCAGGCGCAGCAGCCGCTCGGCGAGGTCGAGCACCGGCTGCGGGATGTCGTCGAGCGGGGCGACGGGCACGGGCTCGGGCCACATCGCGTCACGCTGCCTGGCCGCCCAGTCTGCCTCCTGCTCCGGGCGCGGCCGCAGGGTGGACCAGCGGTCGATCGACTTGGACCATGCGTCCTGCTGACCCACGTCGTACCCGAGCGCCCGCGCCGCATCCCGCACCGCCGAGCGCGGCCGGTACTGGATGACGTTCGCGACCATCGCCGCGTTGATGCGCCCGTAGCGCGAGAAGACGTGCTGGATGACCTCCTCGCGGCGGTCGGACTCGATGTCCACGTCGATGTCGGGCGGGCCGTCGCGCTCGGGCGCGAGGAAGCGCTCGAACAGCAGGCCGTGCGCCACGGCATCGACCGCCGTCACGCCCAGCGCGTAGCACACCGCGCTGTTGGCCGCGCTGCCGCGTCCCTGGCACAGGATGTCGGCCTGGCGGCAGAAGGACACGATGTCGTGGACGATGAGGAAGTAGCCCGGGAAGTCGAGCGCCTCGATGACCGCGAGCTCGTGGTCGATCTGCTTCCACGCCCCCGGCACCCGCTCCGCGTCGCGCGGCCCATACCGCTCCTGGGCCCCGCGATACGTCAGCTCGCGCAGCCACGAGGCCTCGGTGTGGCCCGGCGGCACGGGATACGGCGGCAGTTTGGGCGCCACGAGCGAGAGGTCGAAGGCGCACTCTGCCGCCAGGCGCGCCGCGGTGGTCACGGCCTGCGGGTGCCGCCGATGCCGCCACATCATCTCCCCCGCGCTGCGCAGATGCCCGCCGGGCGAGCCGGGCAGCCAGCCGTCCATGTCGTCCAGCGAGGAGCGGGCGCGGATCGCGGCGAGCGCGCCGGCGAGGTCCGCGTCGCGCGGGGTCGCGTAGTGGGCGTTGGTGGTCGCGACGAGCGGC
Organism: Actinomycetes bacterium; assembly: GCA_003242455.2. Lineage (GTDB taxonomy): Bacteria > Actinomycetota > Actinomycetes > Actinomycetales > Demequinaceae > Demequina. Next base: position 9,968 of record QGUM02000039.1, on the reverse strand, counting down.
AGGCCCAGGTCGAAGGCGATGTCGGCGAGAGCGGCGCACACCTCCGAGTCGAAGGGCGCCCCGGAGTCCGTGATCTCCACCGCCACGTTGTCGCGGCCGAAGATCGCGGCGAGCTTGTCCACTTCCGCGCGCGCCGCGGCGAACGATGCCGGGGTCACCGCCCCCGTCACCGGCCCGGCTCCGGGCACGCCGATGCCGGCCAGGGCCCGGCGCACCGAGCCCTTGCGGCAGCCCGTGAGGATGAGGAGCTCCCCGCCGCCGGCCTCCGCGAGCCCCTCGAGCGTGTAGTGGGCCTTGCCCTTCTCCCCCGCCGCGAGGTGCGCCAGGCCGATGGCGCGGGACAGCCGCGCGTAGCCCGACGGCCCGCGTGCGAGCACCACGAGGTGGGTGGAGCGCGGGTCCGGGACGCCCGTGGGCGGATCCAGCACGGGACGGCCGCCGGGGCCGTCCGGGACCGCGAGATGCAGCTCCGCGCCGAACACCGTGGGCACGCCCAGCGTGCGCGCGGCCGAGGCGAAGCGCACCGCGCCGTAGAGGCCGTCGTGGTCGGTGAGGGCGATGGCGCTCAGCCCCAGGCGGCCCGCCTCGGCGGCGAGCTCCTCCGGCTGGCTGGCGCCGTCTAGGAAGCTGAACGCGGAGTGCGCATGCAGCTCCGCGTAGTCGACTACCTGCATGGGCGCCGCCCCTCGGCAGGATTCCCGATGACCTCAGTCATAGACGGCCTCGAGCTGCCAGCGCCCCCCGGTGAACGCGGCAAGGATCGCGACGGCGCCGCGCCCGTCGACATCGCGCCTGCCTCCGCCACGCCCCTCGGCGCCATGCGCCTCCCCGCCATGCGCCTCCCCGCCGCCCCCGCGCAGCGCGATCTGCATGTACGCCCGACGCGAGGAGTCCTCGGACCACCAGCGCTCCACGACGGGCCACGGCCCCGCCCACGCCTCCACGGGCTGCGGCACGTCCCACACCGGCCCGTCGTCTCCGCCCACATGCCCCGACGAGGGGTGCCGGTGCGCGGCCTGCGCCACGGCATCCCGCGGATCGGCCTCGAAGCGCACCCATGTGGGCGGCGCGCTCACGCGCAGACGGCGGTCCACCGTCACCGGGCTTCCGCCCGCGTCCAGCACCTGCAGCGGCGCGGGCACGGGCAGCACGGTCGCGGGAGCGGGATCAGGGATCTGCCCCGGCCACGGATGCTCGATGCGTCGCGCCGGCTGCGCCTCCTGACCCCATGCGAGCAGCTGCACGCGGTCTCGCGGCGAGCGTCCTCCCTGCTCCCTGGCGGACAGCACGCCCTCAAGCCCCAGCAGCCCCTGGATGCGCTCGAGCGCCCTGCGCGCACGATCGTCCGCGCCGGACACTCCTCCCCACAGGTACGCCTGCTCCGAGCCCAGCGGGATCACGTCCTCCGCGATCACCGCGAGCGAGGTCAGCGGCGCGCGCTCCGGCCCTGCGGCGGTGCCGGACAGCCACCCCTCGAGCTGCCACCTGACACGGTCCGCCATGTGCTTGGCGAAGGCGTTGGCACGCGTTCCCACGTCCGTGCGCCACACCCTCTCCAGCGAGTCGCCCCTGTCCGTGGTGGCGACGATGCGCACCCGTGAGCAGCGCATCCCTGCGGCCAGCAGCGCCGCGTCCAGCTCCTGCGCCACCTGCTCGGCCACGAAGGCCAGCTGCTCCACGCGCTCGGCGGGCTCCTCGAAGGCATGCTCCACCGTGATGTCGTCCTCTTGCCTGCGCAGCACCGGCGGAGCCACGTCCTCGCCCAGCGCCATGCGCCGCGCCCACGCCCCCACCGCGCCGAAGCGCGCCACGACATCGGCGGCGGGCAGGGCGGTGAACTCCTGCAGCGTGAAGATCCCCAGCCGCACCAGCACGCTCACGAGCTCCTCGACCGCCTGGCGCTGCGCGCGCTCCGTCGCGGCGAGCGCGAGCGTGTCCACGGGCAGGGGCGCGAGGAACTCGGCCGACGCCCCCGGCGTCACGATCACCTGCTGACGCGCCGCGACGATGGCCGCGAGCAGCCCGTCCGCCGCGCCTACCGCGCTCTCGCATCGGGCGTGCTCGGCCACAGCCGTCACGAGCGCCTCGGCGAGCGCCTCCTCCGAGCCGTGGAAGCGCGCTGCCCCCTCCGCCGGGATCATGAGCAGCCCGGGCCGGGTGATCTCCACGCCCGCCACGACCTGCTCGGCGGCCGATGCCACGGCCTCGAACGCGCGGGCGTCTCGCCCCTCGTCGTGCGGCAGGATGACGAGCTGCGGGCATCGGCTCTGGGCAAGGCGCTTGCGCATGCCGCGCGCGACGCCCGCCGCGCGCGCCGCGGCGGACACCGCGATCATCCCCCGTCCGTGCAGCACCGCCGCCGGAGTGTCGGGAGTGAGGCCCGCCTGAGCCAGAGCCGCGACCACGGGCCAGTCCGGCACCCACAGCACCGCGCGGCGGGTGGTGGACGGAGCGGCCTGGGTGAGCCCCGAGCCCACCGCGCGCACGGCCCGCGCGGCCATCACGCCACCTCCTCCGCGAGCACGGTGCCGCGCACGCCCGGCCGCCACACCCCGCGCTCGCCGTCCAGCCGCAGCGTCACGCGGCGCACCGCCCTGCCGCGCTCACGCACCGCGACGACCATGTCCCTGTCCCTCAGGCGGCCGTCGCCGGCGCCCAGCCCGCTCCAGTGCGACGACTCCACGACGAGCTCCACGCGCGATCCCGGCCACGCCGTGGCCCCGGCCGGCCCCGCCGCAAGCAGCACCGTGCCGCGCTCCCTGGCACGCGCTCCCAGCCGGCGACGGTCGGCATCGGACAGCGCGAGGCCGTGCCCGAGCACCACCAGGTCCATGCCGTCCACGCACGCGGCGGCGGCCGTGGCGGCCTGCGCCCCCGGATGCGGGACGAGGGCGAGGCGCCCCAGGTCGATGCCGCGCCGCGCGGCCGCCACGATCCCCACCTGCGGCATGCCCACGATCGCGACCCAGGAGCCCTCCTTGGACGCCTCGCCCGCCAGCGCGAGCACGAGCGATGTGGAGCCCGCGACGCTCATCACGCTCCCGCGCCGCAGTCCCCCCGGAAGCAGCTCGGCGAGGCTCTCCGCAAGGGGCAGCGGGGTGCGCTCGCCGCCCTCTCGCTCCGCGCCGATGCGGGCCTGCACCTCGGTCAGCGCGGCGCGAGCGGCCGCGATGCGAGCCTCCCGAGCAGTCGCCGACGATTCGAACATACGTTCGATTATGGCACCCTGGTCTGACGCGCGCGACCCCGGCCTGTCGCCGCGAGACCGGCCCAGCGCGCGCCTCAGCGCACCTCAGGGCACCGGCTCAGCGCGCCCGCAGCTCCCACATCGCCACGGCCGCCGCGGCGCCCACGTTGAGCGAGTCCACGCCGCCGGCCATGGGGATCGTCACCACGGCATCGGCCGATGCCAGGGCCTCCCGGGTGAGCCCGTCCCCCTCCGCGCCCAGCACCAGGGCGATGCGCTCGTGTCCGGCCGCGGAGAACGCGTCGAGGGAGACGGCGCCGTCCGCCAAGGCGAGGGCCGCCACGGCGAATCCTCGCTCCCGCAGCTCGTCGAGGACGCCGGGCCACTGCTCCGCCCGCGTCCACGGCACCTGGAAGACCGTGCCCATGCTCACCTTGACCGAGCGGCGGTACAGCGGGTCCGCGCACGTGGGCGAGACGATGACGGCATCGGCTCCCAGCCCTGCGGCGGAACGGAAGATCGCGCCCACGTTCGTGTGATCGACGATGCCCTCGAGCACCACGACGAGCCGGGCGTCGGCCACGAGCTCCGCGAGCGCGGGCAGGACGGGCCGCTGCATGGCCGCGAGCGCACCGCGGTGCACGTGGTATCCCGTGACGGACTCGAGGACCTCCTCGTCGGCGACGAGCACCTCGGCATCCGGCGGCACGAGCGCCTCCACGGACGCCAGCCAGCGCTCGCTCACAAGCACCGACCGCGGCACATGGCCGGCCGCGACGGCGCGCTCGATGACCTTGGCCCCCTCGGCGACGTACAGGCCGCGCTCGACCTCATGCCGCCGGCGCCAGTCGACGTCGGTCAGGCGCGAGTAGTCGGCAAGACGCGCGTCCTCACGCCCGATGCGGATGACGGGCACCGGCCCTCCTGGCGCTTACTGCCCCTTCTCGACCTCGGGGTCGAAGGGCTTGCCCGAGCCCGTGCCCGCGACCTCGGCATCGGCCGCGACGTCCTCGGCGAGGCGGCGAGCCTCCTCGAGCGCGACCTTGGGGTCGTCGAGGGCGGACGTCAGGCGCGACTTGCGCGAGCGGTTGGGGTTGGCCTTGAGCGGCTCGGCCGCGTCCTCGACGCCGAAGCCCGCGGCGATCGCCTTGAGCGCGCCGGTGAACTCGGTGGGGACGAACCACACCTTGTTCGAGTCGGTCTTGGCGATCTCCGGCAGCACCTGCAGGTACTGGTACGCGAGCAGCTTGGAGTCCGCGTCGCCCTCGTGGATGGCGTCGAAGACCTGCAGGATGGCGCGCGCCTCGCCCTCGGCCTTGAGGATCGCCGCCTGCGCGGCACCCTCGGCCTTGAGGATCGCGGCCTGCTTCTCGCCCTCGGCGGTGAGGATCTGCGACTGCTTCACACCCTCCGCGTTGAGGATCGCGGCGCGGCGGTCACGCTCGGCGCGCATCTGCTTCTCCATGGAGTCCTTGACGGACATGGGCGGCTCGATCGCCTTGAGCTCGACGCGGTTGACGCGGATGCCCCACTTGCCGGTGGCCTCGTCGAGGACGCCGCGCAGGTGGCCGTTGATCTGGTCGCGGCTCGTGAGCGTCTGCTCCAGGTCCATGGTGCCGACGATGTTGCGGAGCGTCGTGACGGTCAGCTGCTCCACACCGGTGATGTAGTTGGCGATCTCGTACACGGCCGCCTTGGGGTCGGTGACCTGGAAGTAGATGACGGAGTCGATGTCCACCACGAGGTTGTCCGAGGTGATGACCGACTGGGGCGGGAACGAGTAGACGAGCTCGCGCAGGTCGACCTTGGCGCGGATCTTGTCGAAGAACGGCACCAGGAAGTGCAGGCCGGCGCCGAACGTCGTGCGGTAGCGGCCCAGGCGCTCGACGATGTACGCCTGCGTCTGGTTGACGACCACGATCGAGCGGGCGATGCCGACGATGACGAAGATCGCGAAGAAGAGGATCACCACGATCCCGAAGATGTTCAACGACTGGTCCATGGTCAGCTCTCCTGCTCCGGCTCGACGATCGCCGTCGCGCCCTCGATCCTCACGACGCGCGCGTACGCGTCCTCTGCAATCTCACCCGACTCCGTGCGGGCCGTCCACACCTCGCCGTTGAGCTTCACGCGGCCCTGGCGGGTGGTGACGGCGGCGACCACGAGCGCGCGCTTGCCCAGCAGCGCGTCGACGTTCGTGACCGGCGGCTCCTCGGAGCGGAACTTGCGCATGAGCGGGCGGCGCAGGAAGAAGGTCAGCGCCGCGCTCACCACCGCGAAGATCGCGATCGACAGGGGCAGCGAGGCCCCGAACAGCGCCGCGAACCCTGCAGCGAGCGCGCCCACCGCGAGCATCGCGAACGTGAACTCCACGGTGAGCATCAGCACGATGCCGAGCACCGCGGCACCGATGAACCACCAAGCTGACGCGTCCATGCACACCTCCTGGCCCCAACCTACCAGCAGGGTCGCACGTCTTCCGGCGCGCGGGGCAGCAGGGACGACGTAGGGCCGCAGCAGGCTCGCAACCAGGCCCGATGGCGACTCGGGAGGCGCGGGCGGCGGCGCGCAGCGGCTTCTTCGCGAGCGGCGCGATCGGGCCCGATGCCCGGCTCAGGAGGCGCGGCGGACTGTGTAGCGGCCCTCGTGCTCGTGGAGCTCGACGGGCAGGTCGTACGTCGCGGAGAGGTTCTCGCTCGTGAGGGTCTCGCGCAGCGGGCCGGCCGCGACGATGCGTCCCGCGCGCAGGAGCAGCGCGTGGGTGAAGCCCACGGGCACCTCCTCCACGTGGTGCGTGACCAGCACGAGCGCCGGAGAGCGGCGGTCGCCCGCGATCTCGGTGAGCGCGGCGAGCAGCTCCTCGCGACCGCCCAGGTCGAGGCCCGCGGCGGGCTCGTCGAGGAGCAGCAGCTCGGGGTCGGCCATGAGGGCGCGGGCGATCTGGACGCGCTTGCGCTCGCCCTCGCTCAGCGTCTCGAACGTGCGGTCCGCGAAGGCGTGGATGCCGAACGCGGCGAGCAGGTCGTCGGCGCGGCGCTCGTCGATCTCCTCGTACTCCTCGCGCTGGCGGCTGAGCACCCCGTATGCGGCGGTCATGACGAGGTTGCGCACCGTCTCGTCCGGCGGGATGCGGTCCGCGAGCGCCGCCGACGACAGGCCCACGCGCGTGCGCAGCTCCTGGATGTTCGCCTCCAGGAGGGACTCCCCCAGCACCACGGCGGAGCCGCTCGTGGGAGGGAAGCGCGCGGCGCACAGCGCCATGAGCGTGGTCTTGCCGGCGCCGTTGGGGCCCATGACGACCCAGCGGTCGCCGCCCTGGACGTCCCACGCGATGCCCTCGAGGATCGCGACGTCGCCGCGGACCACGGTCACGTCCTCGAGCCTCAGCACCTCGTTCATGTCGACTCCAGCCTATCCGAGCACGCTCGCGTACACGGCCTGCGTCCGCTGACCGATCGCCTCCCACGAGAAGTGCGCGGCGGCGCGCTCGCGCCCGGCCTGGCCCATGGCCTCGGCGCGGGCCGGATCGGCGGCGACGGTCGTCAGCGCATCGGCCAGGTCCGCCACGAACCGGTCGGGGTCCAGAGGCGTTCCGGTGCCGTCCTGCGCCTGGTCGATCGGCACGAGCACGCCCGTCTCGCCGTCCACGACCACCTCCGGGATGCCGCCCGTCGCCGTCGCGACCACGGGCAGGCCCACCGCCATCGCCTCGAGGTTCACGATGCCGAGCGGCTCGTACACGGAGGGGCACACGAACACGGTGCATGCGTCGAGCACCGCCACGAGCTCCGCGCGCGGCAGCATCTGCTCGATCCAGACGACGCCGTCCCGGGTCTCCTGCAGCCGTGCCACGGCGCCGGAGACCTCGGCCGCGATCTCCGGGGTGTCCGGCGCCCCGGCGCACAGCACCACCTGGATCTCCGGCGGCAGCTTCTCGACGGCGCGCAGCAGGTATGGCAGGCCCTTCTGGCGCGTGATGCGCCCCACGAACACCACGGCCGGGCGCGAGCGATCGATGCCGAAGCGCCTCGCCACCGCATCGGCCGCCTCCCTGGCCTGGCCCTCCGCAGGGGGCGCCCAGCCGGCGACGTCGATGCCGTTGTGGACCACGTGGACCTTGTCCGGGTCGAGCGCCGGATAACAGCGCAGGACGTCGGCGCGCATGCCCGCGCTCACGGCGATCACCGCATCGGCCGCCTCGTAGGCCGTGCGCTCGATCCACGACGACACCTGATAGCCGCCGCCCAGCTGCTCGGCCTTCCACGGGCGCAGCGGCTCGAGCGAGTGCGCGGTGAGCACGTGGGGGACGCCATGCAGCCGCGCGGCCAGGTGGCCGGCCATGTTCGCGTACCAGGTGTGGGAGTGGACGATGTCGGCGCCCGCGCAGTCGTGCGCCATGGGAAGGTTGTGGGCGAGCACGTCGAGCGCGGCGTCGCCGACTCCCCCGCCGAGCGCGCCGTAACCCGTCACGCCGGGCTCGTCGCGGGGGCCGTCGAAGCAGCGGACGCGCACGTCGAGGGATTCGCGCAGCACGTGCGCGAGCTCCTCGACATGCACGCCGGCGCCGCCGTAGACGTGCGGGGGGTACTCGCGGGTGAGGATGTCGACGCGCATGCCTCCACGCTAGCGACCCCCGCCTGAGACACGGCGCGGCGCGTCCGGACATCGGCCCTGCCGGGCGCCCATTTCGCCCGTATGCTGGCCCCATGCCCGCGCCCAAAGTCCTCGCGATCGTCCTCGCCGGTGGCGAGGGCAAGCGCCTCATGCCGCTCACGGAGTCCCGCTGCAAGCCCGCGGTGCCCTTCGGCGGCACCTTCCGGCTCGTGGACTTCGCGCTGTCGAACCTGGTGAACTCGCGCTACCTGCACGTCGTGGTGCTGACGCAGTACAAGTCGCACTCGCTCGACCGCCACATCGCGCGCACCTGGCGCATGTCGCCGCTGCTGGGCAACTACGTCGCCCCCGTGCCGGCGCAGCAGCGCCGCGGCAAGCACTGGTACCTGGGCAGCGCCGACGCCATCTACCAGTGCCAGAACATCATCGAGGACGAGCGGCCCGACATCGTGGTCATCGTGGGCGCCGACCACGTCTACCGCATGGACTTCTCCCAGATGGTCGACGCGCACGTCGAGTCCGGAGCCGAGTTCACCGTCGCGGGCATCCGCCAGCCCATCGCGCTCGCGGACCAGTTCGGCGTCATCGACGTGGATCCGGCCCATCCCGACCGCGTGCGCGCCTTCCTCGAGAAGCCGACCGACCCCGACGGCCTGCCCGACGCCCCCCACGAGGTCCTGGCCTCCATGGGCAACTACGTCGCGAACGCCGACGCGCTCATGGACGCGCTCGCCAAGGACGCGGAGAACCCCGCCTCCAAGCACGACATGGGCGGCGACATCGTGCCGTACTTCGTGGACAAGGGCACCTGCGGGTTCTACGACTTCGTGCGCAACGACGTGCCCGGCTCCACGGATCGCGACCGCAACTACTGGCGCGACGTGGGAACCATCGACTCGTACTACGACGCGCACATGGACCTCATCGCGGTCCAGCCGGTGTTCAACGTCTACAACCACAAGTGGCCGCTGCACCAGGGACTCATCACGCAGCCTCCCGCGAAGTTCATCCACTCCGAGGAGGGCCGCCTGGGCCACGCCGCCGACTCCGTCGTGTCCCCCGGCGTCATCGTGTCCGGTGCGACCGTGACGGGCTCCGTCCTGTCGCCCGGGGTGCGGCTGCACTCGTGGTCGACGGTGTCCGACTCGGTGCTGCTCGACGACGTCCAGGTGGGTCGTCACGCGCAGGTGCATCGCGCGATCCTCGACAAGAACGTCATCGTGAAGGAGGGCGCGCGCGTGGGCATCGACCTCGAGGCGGACCGTGCTCGCGGCTTCACCGTGAGCGAGTCCGGCATCGTCGTGGTCGCGAAGGGGACCGTGGTCGAGTGAGCGACGCAGCGCCCGGGCGGACGGGGCGTCCGCGTCTGCTCGTCATGGACGTCGACTCGACGCTCATCCAGCAGGAGGTCATCGAGCTGCTCGCCGAGCGCGCCGGCACTCGCGAGGAGGTCGCGCGCGTGACGGAGGCTGCGATGCGCGGCGAGCTGGACTTCACCGCCTCCCTCGCCGCGCGCGTCGCGACGCTGGCAGGGCTGCCGGAGTCCGTCATCGGCGAGGCCGCTGCGGATGTGACGCTCACGCCCGGTGCCCGGGAGCTCGTCTGGACGCTCCAGGGCGACGGCTGGGACATCGCGCTCGTGTCCGGCGGCTTCGCGGAGATCGTGGGCCCGCTGGCCGAGTCGCTGGGCATCACGCTATTCCGTGCGAACCGCCTGGAGGTGGTCGACGGACGCCTCACCGGGCGGACCGTGGGGCCGGTTGTCGACAGGGCCGCGAAGGGCCAGGCGCTGCGCGAGTTCGCTGAGCAGCGGGGGGTCGACTTGCGCGACACCGTGGCGATCGGCGACGGCGCCAACGACCTCGACATGATCGCCGCCGCGGGGCTCGGGATCGCGTTCAACGCGAAGCCCGCCGTGCGCGAGGCCGCCGACGTGGCCATCGAGGGCCGGCTCGACGTGGCGCTCGAGGTCATCGACCGCTCGCGTTAGCCGCTGCTGGCTGCGTGCTGCGAACTCGGGCTGCGGATCCGGGCTGGGCACTGCTCCGGGCTGGGCGCTGCTCCGGGCTGGGCGCTGCTCCGGGCTGGGCGCTGCTCCGGGCTGGGCGCGGGCCCGGGAGCGCACTGATGATGAGGCTCGGCGCAGTTGTACCGAAATGGCTGCGAT
>QGUM02000154.1:0-3593 GCA_003242455.2 Actinomycetes bacterium | reverse complement strand
ACCTCGTGGTCCTGATGTACCGATTTGGCGGCTATCTCGACCCTCTCTGCATCCTGATGTACCGGATTGGCGATCCCGGTCGTCGCACGGGATGACTGCGTCGGCCGGAGCGGGTCCGTTGGGCCGGTGCACAGGGCGCTGACCGCGCTTGCGCGGAACCGGAGCGGGTCCGTTGGGCCGATCGGCCGATCGCAGATCCGGTACAGCAGAATCCCGCAGAGGGGGAAATCGCCGCCAAATCGGTACACCAGGGCCCGGAGGCGTGTGGAGGAGGGGGCCACGCACTGCGCCGCGCGCTGGGCTAGGGTCGCGTGCGCCGCGCGCTGGGCTAGGGTCGCGTGCGCCGCGCGCGCCAGCGGAGCCTCAGCCCTTGAGGATCCGCAGGTACTCCTCGTCGCGCACGCTCCCGTCGAGGTCCACCACCCCGAAGTCCATCGCCTTGTACGTCCACAGCGCGGTGCCGATCCCGTGCTCGCGCGTGATGGACAGGAAGTCGCCCAGCCACGCGCGGCGGCTCGCCGGCTCGATCCAGTCCGCGACGCCGAACTCACCGCAGTACACGTCGCGCCCGGTCCGCTGCGAGAACTCCGCCGCCGGGCCCACCACGCTCTCGAGGTACGCGCGGTCCAGGCGTCGGCCCACCAGATCGCCGTAGAGCGGCGCGAACTGCGGGTGTTCCGCGAGGAACTCGCCCAGCCGCGGCAGCTCGCCCGGGTAGGAGGGCGACTCGCCCCACGTGCGCGCCTCGACGCACCAGTGCGCGTTCTGGTGAGTGAAGAGCAGCGGCTCGTAGGTGTGGAACGTGTACACGGTGTTCGGGTCGTCCACGATGACGAGCCCCTCGAGCCCGCGCACCGCGTTGTTGAAGGTGCCGCCGATCATGATCGGGACGTCGGGCGCGACGGCGCGGATCGCGGCATGGAGCCTCGCCGCCAGCGGGTTCCACTGGTCGTTGCTCGGCAGGGTGACCTCGTTGAGAAGCTCGAAGATCACCGGCACGCCCACGGAGCGATATCGCGCCGCGATGGTCTCCCACAGCGCCACGAAGCGGTCCTGCACGTCGGGCGAGTCGAACAGGACGTTCTTGTGCGCGGTCTCGGCCTCGAGGTCGTTGGTGAACGTGAATCCCGGCGCCTCGTGCACGTCGAGCACGACGCCGAGCCCGTGCTTCTCGGCCCATGTGAACAGGTCGTCGATGTGCGCGTAGCCCGCCTCGAGCGGCACTCCGGGGGCATCGGGCGCCTCGATGACGGGATAGTCGACTGGAAGGCGCACGTGATCCAGGCCCCAGGACGCGATCCGCGCGATGTCCTTCTCCGTGATGAAGCTCGAGAAGTGCTCCTCGCCCTTGCCCCAGTACTGGCTCAGCCACCCGCCCAGGTTGATGCCGTTCGCGAAGTGCTCCATGCGTGCCTCCTTGCCGCGCGCGTCCTGGCATCGGGCCGATGCCGTGGCGCAGGTCGAGCCTAATGCGGCGCGAGACAGGGCCGCCTGCGCGCCTACGCGCCTGCGCCTGCCCGCGTGCTCAGGTGCAGCTGCACGCAGCCGGGGCCGTACTTGGCCACGCGCTCCACGGCGAACTCGGCGTGTCGCTCAAGCCCTGCGAACAGCGCGATGCCGGCGCCGAGCGCGACGGGGATGACCGTGACGACGATGTGGTCCAGGAGCCCCGCGTCCATCGCGGCACGAACAGTGCGACCACCGTCCACGTACACGTCCTTGGCGCCCGCGAGCTGCCGGGCGGCGTCGATCGCGTCGGGAACGGAGCCGTGGAACGCCTTCGCCGTGGCGGGAGCGTCGTGCAGCTCGCTTGAGGTGACGATGAGCATCGGCGTCTCGCCGTAGAACCACGGACCCGGCATGCCCTGGACCACGTCGAACGTGCGCCTGCCCATGACGATGGCGCCCACGGCGGCCATGAAGGCCTCGAACTCGAGGGCGTCGACCGGATGCCCGGCCCATGCGCCCGCCTGCACCGGGATCCCCGACGTGCGCGGCTCCTCGAGCCACGCGATCTCGTCGTGGGGTCCAGCGATGAAGCCGTCAAGCGACATGGCGAGGAAGCCGCGCACCAATCCCATGCGTCCAACCTACGAGGCTCGCATGACATCGGCCCGGCGAGGAAGCGTCACCCCGCCGCCGCCCGAGGTCCCCGAGGCAGCCGACGGCCCGCACTAGCATCGGAGTGTGAGCACGCTCCCTCCCGGCTACGGCCCGCATGACGAGGAGCGGTTCATCGAGGAGCCGCCCAAGCTCGCGGACCGCACTCCGTTCGAGCGCGACCAGGCCCGCATCGTCCACTCGAGCGCGCTGCGTCGGCTGGGCGCCAAGACGCAGGTCCTGGGCGCGGGAACGGGCGACTTCGTCCGTACGCGTCTCACCCACACGCTCGAGGTCGCGCAGGTGGGGCGCGGCCTGGGCAAGATCCTCGGCTGCGACCCCGATGTGGTCGACGCGGCCTGCCTCGCCCACGACCTGGGCCACCCGCCGTTCGGCCACAACGGCGAGCGCGCGCTCGACGAGGTGGCGCGCGGCATCGGCGGGTTCGAGGGCAACGCCCAGACCCTGCGTCTCCTGACGCGACTGGAGCCCAAGTCCCACGATCCCGCGACCGGCAAGAGCGTGGGCCTCAACTTGACGCGCGCCGTCCTCGACGCGAGCGTGAAGTACCCGTGGCAGGAGCCGGAGGCCCCCAAGCGCCCCGACGGCACCCAGACGCGCAAGTTCGGCGTCTACGACGACGACATGCCCGTGTTCGCCTGGCTGCGCGACGGGGCGCCGGACAAGGTGCCCAGCTTCGAGGCGCAGGTCATGGACCTCGCCGACGACATCGCCTACTCGGTCCACGACGTCGAGGACTCCGTGGTCCACAACCACCTGTCGCTGTCCGTGCTGCGCGACCCCGGCGTGGTGCGCACCGTCGCGGCGCATGCGCGCGAGTGGTACGGCCGCGGCGACGAGCAGGAGCTCTTCGCGGCCCTGGAGCGGCTGCGCGCCGAGCCGTGGTGGGTGGACGACTACGACGGCTCTCACCGGGCCCTGGCGAGCCTCAAGGACATGACGAGCCAGCTCATCGGCCGGCTCATCGCCGCGGTCGCCGGAGCGACGCGCGCCGAGTACGGCGACGGCCCGCTGACGCGCTATGCGGCGCGGCTCGTGATCCCGGCGGACGCCGCGACGGAGATCCTCATGCTCAAGGGCATCGCGGTGCACTTCCTGATGGCGCCGCGTGAGCGCAAGCCCTCCTATGCGCAGCAGCGCGAGAGGCTCGCGGAGCTCGTCACCGCGGTCGCGGATCGCGGCGCCGACGCGCTCGAGCCGCACTTCGCGGTGCTGTACCAGGAGGCCTCAGACGATGCCGCGCGCTTCCGCGTGATCATCGACCAGATCGCATCGCTCACGGACAAGTCCGCCTACGACTGGCACCACCGCTACGTCGTGGCGCCGCGACGCTCCCGCACGAGCAGCCACAAGGCCGCGAACGGCAGGACGAGGGGCACCCAGCCGTAGGCGGAGCCGTAGCCGGTCCACACCGTCTCGTCGGCCCACAGCTCGGGCTTGGCCCAGCCGAGCGGGCCCACGATGAGAACGCC
>QGUM02000038.1:0-15839 GCA_003242455.2 Actinomycetes bacterium | reverse complement strand
GGCCTCGTCACTGGCGTCGAGGGCCTCGTCACTGGCGTCGAGGGCCTCGTTGAGGGCGTCGTCGTCCTCGGAGGCGCTGGAGAAGACCTCCTCGGACAGCGACTTGTCCTCCTCGTGCTCGAGGACCAGCTGGTCGCCCTGGTCGCCCAGGCGAGCCAGCCACCAGGAGCGGTAGATGAGGGCGAGCAGGAACGCCGTGACCCCGAAGTTGATGACGATCGCCGTGAGGATGAGCGCCTGCGGCAGCGGGTCGGCGAACTGATCGGGCTCCACTCCCCTGCCCCAGATGGGCGCGCGGCCCGCGCGGCCGGAGGTCAGCAGGATGAGCAGGTTGGTCGCGTTGCCGATGAGCAGGAAGCCGACGAGCACGCGCGTGAGCGAGCGCTCGAGCAGGACGTACACGCCCGAGGCGTACATGACCGCCATGACGACGATGAGGACCAGGGACGTGCTCATGCCCTGCCTCCCCTGCTCGCCTTGCGCGCGCTCTCCTCATGCCGGTCCACCTGCGCGCCCAGGCTGCGCAGGATGTCGAGCACCACGCCCAGCACCGCGAGGTACACGCCGATGTCGAACAGCGTCGACGTGCCGGCGCTGAAGTGGAACGGTCCCAGGTCGTACTCGAACCACGTCGACTCGAACACGGCCATGCCGAACAGCAGCGACGATGCGGCGGTCCCGGCCGCGAGCGCGATGCCGCCGCCGAGGAGCTTGCCCGCGTCGATGGGCGCCGCTTCGCCCAGTTCGTAGCGCCCTCCCGCGAGATAGCGCGCCACGAGCGCGAGACCCGCGAGCAGGCCCCCGGCGAAGCCGCCGCCGGGGGCGTTGTGGCCCACGAACAGCAGGTAGACGGACACGACCATCGCCGGGTGGAACAAGGCGCGGACCAGCACCTCGAGCAGGATCGAACGGTTCTCCGGCGTGAGCGTGCGCCCGGCCAGGAGGTACGAGCGGCGGGTGGGGGCGGCGTCGGCATCGCTCAGGCTGACGGGCGGCTCATCGCCGAACAGGTCGAACGAGGACTCCCCGATCTCCGTCACGGCCTGGGCCGCGACGGGCTCCTGCACCGAGCGGGCCGCCCGCGCGCGCTGTGCGGAGCGTCGGCCCCGACGCTGCAGGCGCGGAAGCGCTCCCTCGCGTCCCGTGACGAACAGCAGGCTCGCCACGCCGGTCGCGACCGCGACGAGCAGCGAGATCTCGCCGAGCGTGTCCCACGCGCGGATGTCCACGAGCACCACGTTGACGACGTTCTGGCCGTGGCCTCCTTCGAGAGCCATCTCGGGCCATTGCTCGGCGATGCTCGGCTCGGTGCGCGAGCCCATCGCGATGACCGCGACCACGGCCATCATGACGCCCACGGAGATGCCGGCCAGCGCCCGCAGGCCCCGATGCGTCGGCTTGTTGCGCTGCGCGATCTTGACGGGCAGGCGGCGCAGCACCAGGACGAAGACCACGAGCGTCACGGTCTCCACGAGCGCCTGCGTGAGGGCCAGGTCGGGAGCGCCGTGGAAGCCGAACAGCGCCACCATGCCGTAGCCCGTCATGCCCGCGAGCAGGACAGCCGTGAAGCGCTGGCCCACCACGGCGGCCAGCACCGCCGCCGCGCACATCAGGGCGCCGATGACCGCCTGCAGCGGGTAGTCCCACGCCACCACGCTTCCCGGCAGCGCGCCCAGCCTCGCCAGCACCGTCACGCCCGTGGCGCCGACGAACACGACGAGGATCATCGCCAGGTAGCCAGGCAGGCCCCGGCGCTGGAGCACGCGCGTGGTGAACAGGCCCGCGAGGTCCACGCTGCGGATGACGCCCCAGTAGCCGCGGGAGGCATCGGGAAGGCGCGGCGCCCGCGCCTGGAAGCGCAGGATGGGCGCGCGGAGCCAGAACATGACCAGGCCCGCCGTCACGACGAGCACCGTGATGCCGAGCGCAGGCTCGACCCCGTGCCACAGCGCCAGGTGATACCTCGGGTGCGCGCCGAGCGTGTCCGCGTACGGCGTCAGGTAGCGCTCGAGGAGCGCGGGAGCCACGCCGGTGACGAGGCCGAAGACCGCCAGCAGCGCGGGCGCGACCAGGATCGCGGGCGAGGAGCGGTGCACCCGCGTCGCACCTGCCTCGGGCTTGGTCGCGAAGGCGCCCCACACGAAGCGCGCGCTGTACGCCACCGTGAGGATCGAGCCGACCACCGCGCCGGCGAGCGCGACCCACGCCCAGCCGCCCGCAGCATCGGCCGCATCGAGCATCGTGCTGAGGACGGCCTCCTTGGCGACGAAGCCCAACATGGGAGGCAGGCCCGCCATGGACGCCGCGGCGACGATCGCCACCCCTGCGAGGACGGGCCGCTGCCGACCGACCCCCGACAGCTCGCGCACGTCGCGCGTGCCGGTGTCGTGGTCGATGATGCCCACGACGAGGAACAGGGTCGCCTTGAACGCCGCGTGTCCCACCAAGAGCGCGAGGCCCGCGAGCGCGACGTCAGGGTCGCCCATGGCCAGCACGAGCGTGAGGAAGCCCAGCTGGCTCACCGTGCCGTACGCGAGGAGCAGCTTGAGGTCGTATTGACGCAGGGATCGCCAACCGGAGACGACCATCGTCACCGCGCCCAGGCAGATGAGCGTCGCGGTCCAGCCGGGCGTCTCGGCGAAGCCCGGCGCAAAGCGGGCGACGATGTACACGCCCGCCTTCACCATCGCGGCCGCGTGCAGATAGGCGCTCACGGGAGTGGGCGCGGCCATGGCGGACGGCAGCCAGAAGTGGAACGGCACCAGGGCGCTCTTGGACACCGCGCCCACGAGCACGAGGATCACGGCGCTGACGATGAGCGGATCCGTGAGCGTCAGCCCCGCGGCGAGGATACCCGCGATGGATGTCGTGCCCGCCTGGGCGATGAGGATGACGATGCCGACGAACATCGCCAGTCCGCCGAAGGTCGTGACGAGCAGCGCCTGGAGCGCGGCACCACGGCTCTCGCGCCTGCCCGTGTAGTGGCCGATGAGCAGGTAGGACAGGACGGACGTGGCCTCCCAGAAGATGAACATCATCACGATGTCGTCGGAGGTGACGAGGCCGAACATCACGCCGGCGAAGCTCAGCAGCAGCGCGGCGAAGCGACCGAGCCCTTTCTCGTCGTCCGAGAAGTACCAGGTGCAGTAGGTCAGGACCAGCGCGCCCACGACGGTGACGAGCATCGCCATGACCCACGCGAGGCCGTCGAGGCGGAAGGACAGCGCGATGCCGAGCTCGGGGATCCACTCGAGGCGCTCCACGACGGGCTCTCCCGCGAGCACCACAGGCGCCTGCAGCGCGACCCACACGCCCGCGGCAGCGGGGATGGCCGCGAGAGGGAGGAAGACCCAGCGGCCGAGCCACCGCGTCACGAGGGGCGCCAGCAGACCTGCCACTCCGAAGAGGAGCAACAGGACTAGCATCGCGCTCCTTCGGATCGGGAGGTGGTCAGGTACGACGTCGTGCTGGCCGCCCGCGCGCCCCCGACCGAAGGTGCAGATGACGCACGGAGGAGTCCACGCGGCGGTGTGCACATCATACCGGCCGACCAGGCGCGAGAAAGGGGTGGGGCCGGCGCTCGCCGACCGGACACGACACAGGGCGGGGCCGGCACCCGCCGACCCCGCCCCGTTGCGTCGATGGACGCGGCGGCTCTTAGAACACCACCTGCATGGCGACGGAGACCGCCGAGAGCACGCCCAGCGCGAGCCACACCGGCACGTTGTCGGCCGTCTTCTTGCGGAAGACGAAGCCGAGCACGGCGATCACGACCGCGATGAGCGTGAGGATGATGGCCTTCACGTCGAACGAGGCGCCCTGCGTGAGCCCGTAGACGAGGATGATCGCGAACGCGATCAGCTGGATCACCGAGCCCAGGAACATCCCGTTGGTGACGTTCTTGTTCTTCTCCTTGAGCTGGTGGAAGAACCCGCCGAACACCGCGGCGAGGCCCAGCAGCTCGATGAGCAGAACCACCTTCATGACAATGTCCATGTCGTTCTCCTTTGAACCACATTTCGTCAGCGCACTCTTGCGCTACCACGGACCATAGCCCCTGCTGAGCGTGCGAGTGCAAGCCCGCGTTGCGTGTCGCTTACGGTCTCGTTGCCGTCTGATTGCGCCACGCCGTCCGCTTAACGGCCCGCACGCGAATGGGTCTACATTGCCGAATGTGAACGCCGCAACGCCCCCCGTCGCCCCCCGTGAGTACACCGTCGAGGGCTTCACCCGCGAGTTCCTGCGCGAGGTGAACTTCGGCCTGGGCGTGGACCTGGACCGCGCATCGGCGAACGACAAGCACCTCGCGCTGGCACGCACCGTCCGCCACTACCTCATGGGCCGCTGGCTCGAGGCGCTGCGCACCCAGCATCGGGAGCAGAAGAAGACCGTCGCCTACCTCTCCGCCGAGTTCCTGCTGGGCCCGCAGCTGGAGAACAACCTCCTGGCCGCCGGGCTCGACGACATCGCGCGCGAGGCGCTCGCCGGGCTCGACATCGACATCGACGAGCTGCGCGCCTACGAGGTCGAGCCGGGCCTGGGCAACGGCGGCCTGGGCCGTCTCGCCGCCTGCTTCATCGACTCCCTCGCGACGCTCGACGTCCCCAGCGTGGGCTACGGCATCCGCTACGAGTACGGCATCTTCCGCCAGACCTTTGTGGACGGGCGCCAGGTGGAGCAGCCCGATGCCTGGCTCGCCCTGGGCAGCCCCTGGGAGATCCCGCATCCCGAGAACGCGGTGACCGTCTCCTTCGGCGGCCACACCGAGCCCGCCCCCGAGGGCGCGCCCGAAGGCGCGCGCACGTGGGTGCCCGGCTGGCAGGTGCAGGGAATCCCCTACAACTACATGGTCCCCGGCTACCGCAACGGTCGCGTCAACTCCTTGCGCCTGTGGAGCGCCAAGGCGACCCAGGCCTTCGACCTCCAGATCTTCAACTCCGGCGACTACGAGGAGGCGGTGCGCGCCCAGACCTTCGCGGAGAACATCTCCAAGGTGCTCTACCCCGAGGACTCCACCCCGCAGGGCAAGGAGCTGCGCCTGCAGCAGCAGTACTTCTTCGTCGCGTGCTCGCTGCGCGACTTCCTCGAGACCGTGCTGCCGCCGGACTACCCGCTCGAGAAGCTGCCCGAGCGCATCACCTGGCAGCTCAACGACACCCACCCCGTCATCGCGATCCCGGAGCTCATGCGCCTCCTCGTGGACGAGCGCGGCTGGGCCTGGGACAAGGCGTGGGATGTCACGCAGCGCGTCTTCGCCTACACCTGCCACACGCTCCTGCCCGAGGCGCTCGAGGTGTGGCCCGTCGAGCTCCTGGGCAGGCTGCTGCCCCGCCACCTCGAGATCATCTATCGCATCAACGAGGAGTTCCTCAGGAAGGTCGAGTCCGCATACCCCGGCGACATCCTGCGCCTCCAGCGCATGTCGATCATCCAGGAGCAGCCGGAGCGCGCGGTGCGCATGGCCCACCTGGCGACGATCGCCGCCTTCCGCGTGAACGGGGTCGCGGAGCTGCATTCCCAGCTGCTGCGCGACAAGGTGCTCGTCGACTTCGCCGAGCTGTGGCCGGAGAGGTTCACCAACGTCACCAACGGCGTGACGCCGCGCCGCTTCATCCGCCTGGCCAACCCCAAGCTCTCCGAGCTCATCACCGAGGCCATCGGCGACGGCTGGATCACCGACCTGGACCGCCTGCGGGAGCTCGAGCCCTTCGCCGACGACCCCTCGTTCCGTGAGCGCTTCCGCGCGGTCAAGGCCGCGAACCGCGAGCGCTTCGCCGCCGTGCTGCGCGCGCGGGACGGGCTCGAGCTGGTGCCCGGCTCCATGGTGGACGCGATGGTCAAGCGCCTCCACGAGTACAAGCGTCAGAGCCTCAAGCTCCTGCACATCGTGTCCCTCTACGAGGGCATCACGTCCGGCCGCGTGCCGCTCGAGTCCGTCACGCCCCGCACGTTCGTATTCGGCGCGAAGGCGGCGCCGGGCTACGTGCGCGCCAAGGAGACCATCGAGCTCATCAACGCCGTGGGCGCGACGATCAACGCCGACGCCTCGCTCGAGGGCCGCCTGCGCGTCGCCTTCCCCGCGAACTACACCGTGACGCTCGCGGAGGTGCTCATCCCCGCGGCCGACCTGTCGGAGCAGATCTCGCTCGCCGGCAAGGAGGCATCGGGCACCGGGAACATGAAGTTCGCGCTCAACGGCGCCCTCACCATCGGCACCGATGACGGCGCCAACGTGGAGATCCGCCGCCTCGTGGGCGACGAGAACTTCTTCCTGTTCGGCATGACCGAGCCGGAGGCCGCCGAGCTGCAGGCCAAGGGCTACCGGCCGGGCGAGTTCTACGAGTCCGACCCCGAGCTCAAGGCCGCGCTCGACCTCATCGCGTCGGGCGCCTTCACGGGCGGCGAGCGCGGCGGGGCGGTGGCATCCCTGTTCGCGTCCTGGACCGAGCGCGACCGCTTCATGGCGCTCGCCGACTTCCGCTCCTACGTCGACGCGCAGCAGCGCGTCGAGGCCGCGTGGGCGGACCAGGATGCGTGGAGCCGTTCCGCGATCCTCAACATCGCGCGCTGCGGCTTCTTCTCCTCGGACCGCTCCATCCGCGACTACCTCGAGCGCATCTGGAGGGCGTAGGCGCGCACGTCGGGCGGCATCGCCCGCGCAACCGCCGAAACCCGGCGGACACACGCCCCAGGCACAATGAGGGCATGGCCAAGCGCGAGCACGTCGAGATCGGCCCCTCCCCCCACCCGCAGCGGCTGGGAGTCCACCTCGTGCCGGGCGGCGCCACGGTCGCGGTGTTCGCGTCGCACGCCACGAGCGTGGACCTGTGCCTGTTCGACGACGCCGGCACGGAGACGCGCGTGCCGCTTCTGGGACCCGTCAACGGCATCTGGCATGCCTTTGTGCCCGGCATCACGGCGGGCCAGCGCTACGGCTTCCGCGCGGCGGGGCCGTGGCAGCCCAAGCACGGCCACCGCTACAACGCGAACAAGCTCCTGCTCGACCCGTATGGGCGCGGCCTGGCGGGCCGCCTCGCGGCCTCGACCGAGCCCGGGGCATCGGCGCTGCTGTCCACCCGCGACGGCGTGGACTCCGCGCCGTTCATCCCTCGCTCCGTGGTGACGGAGGTCCATCGTGAGCCGCTTCCCACGCCCAGGCCCAACATCCCCTGGACCGACACCGTCATCTACGAGGTCCACGTCAAGGGCTTCACCCAGCTCATGCCCGACGTCCCGGAGGAGCTGCGCGGAACCTACGCGGGGCTCGCGCACCCCGCCGCCATCAAGCACCTCACGGACCTGGGCGTCACCGCCGTGGAGCTCCTGCCCGTCCACGCGTTCGCCTCGGAGCCCCACCTGGACGGCCTGGGGCTGACGAACTACTGGGGCTACTCGACCATGTCGTACTTCACACCCCACCCCGGGTACGCCACCCAGGCGGCACAGGAGGCAGGCGCGCAGGCCGTGCAGGACGAGTTCCGCGGCATGGTGGAGCTGCTCCATGCAGCCGGACTCGAGGTGATCCTCGACGTGGTCTACAACCACACGGCCGAGTGCAGCTGGGGCGATCGCGTCCTGAGCTGGAGGGGCCTGGACAACCTCGTCTACTACCGCCACCAGCCCATGAACCCCCAGCAGTACGACGACGTGACGGGCACCGGCAACACGCTCGACTTCGCGCAGCCCGTCGTGGTGAAGATGACGCTCGACTCCCTGCGCTACTGGGCGACGGAGATGGGCGTGGACGGCTTCCGCTTCGACCTCGCGGCGACCCTGGGCCGCACCGGGCAGGGCTTCTCCACCGACCACCCCTTCCTGGTCGCGCTCACGACGGACCCGGTGCTGAGCGAGCTCAAGCTCATCGCCGAGCCGTGGGACCTGGGGCTGGGCGGATGGCAGGTGGGCAACTTCCCGCAGCCCATGGCCGAGTGGAACGACCGCTTCCGCGACTACGTGCGCAGCTTCTGGCTCGAGTCGGGCGCGGCGAAGGTGGGCCATCGCGAGCACGCCACCGCCCCCGAGCTCGCGACGCGCCTTGCCGGCTCCGCCGACCTCTTCGCGCACACCGACCCGTACGGCATGCGCGGCCCCATCGCGTCCATCAACTTCGTCACCGCCCACGACGGCTTCACCACGCACGACCTCACCGCCTACAACGGCAAGCACAACGAGGCCAACGGCGAGGACAACCGCGACGGCACGGACAACAACCGCTCGTTCAACCACGGCGAGGAGGGCCCCAGCGAGGACGAGGCGCTGCTGCGCGCCCGCCGCCGCTCCATGCGCAACCTGCTGGGCACCCTGCTCCTGTCCGCAGGAACGCCGATGCTCCTGGGCGGCGACGAGTTCGGCCGCACGCAGCGCGGCAACAACAACGCGTACTGTCAGGACAACGAGATCTCCTGGTTCGACTGGAACTGGGAGCCGTGGCAGCACGAGCTGCGCGACACCGTGGCCCACCTCATCGCGCTGCGTCGCGCCCATCCCGTGCTGCGCCCGGCGACGTTCTACGACGGTGTGGAGCCCGTCGCGGACGACACCCGCTTCCGCAAGGACTCCGCCTGGTTCAAGGCCAGCGGCGAGCCCGAGGACGAGGACTGGTGGGACGACCCGGCCACGCGCGTGGTGCAGTTCATGCGCTCGCTGCCCGACCCGTCGGCGTCCGACGCGCTGCTCATCGTCAACGGCTCCCGCGAGGCGGCCCAGGTCACCATCCCGTCCGACGGCGGCGCCCCCTGGTCGCTCGCGTGGGACAGCGCGTGGGAGCATCCGCGCGAGGCGACCGACGAGCTCTTCCCGCCCGGCTCGCTCACCGAGATGCGGCCGATGACGCTGCGGCTGTACCTGAGCGCCGCTGAGTGAGGGCGCCACGGTGAGCGACCCGGCAGACGTGCGCGCTCACTGCTCGACACCGGGTAACGTCAAGCCATGACCGGGCGCGCAGAGGCCAGCATCGGACGCATTCCCGTCGTTGACGTGCAACCCGTTCTGGAGCAGGGACGATGGCCCGCCAAGGCCGTCGTGGGCGAGGCGGTCACCATCAGCGCCACCGTGTTCCGCGAGGGGCACGATGCCGAGGGCGCGACGGCAGTCGTCACCACGCCTTCCGGGGCGACGATCTCCCTGCCCATGGAGTGCGTCAACCGCGGGCTCGCCATCTGGGAGGCGACGTTCATCCCCGAGGTCGAGGGAAGGCACACCTTCCGCGTCGAGGGCTGGTCCGACCCCGTGGGCACGTGGAGGCACGCCGCCGAGGCGAAGATCCCAGCGGGCTCGGACGTGCAGCTCATGCTCGACGAGGGGGTCCAGGTGCTCACCCGCGCCAAGGACGAGGTCAAGCGCCCAGCTGCGGCCCAGGCGGTCATCGCATCGGCCATCGCGGCGCTGGGCGACGGCAGCCTCACGCCCGAGCAGCGCCTCGCGCCGTCGCTGTCGCCGGAGCTCGCCGTCGTCCTGCGCGAGCACCCGCTGCGCGCCTGGGTGAGCCCTTCTCCCGACTTCCCGCTCGTGGTGCAGCGCGAGCGTGCGCTCGTGAGCGCGTGGTACGAGATCTTTCCCCGCTCGGAGGGCGCCCACAAGGCGCGCGGCAGCGATCAGTGGGTCTCCGGGACGTTCACCACGGCAGCCAAGCGCCTGCCCGCGATCGCGCAGATGGGCTTCGACGTCGTGTACCTCACGCCGATCCACCCCATCGGCGTGACGCACCGCAAGGGACGCAACAACGCGCTCACGGCGGAGCCGGGCGACCCCGGCAGCCCCTACGCCATCGGCAGCGCCGACGGCGGACACGATGCGATCCACCCGGACCTGGGCACGATGCGGCAGTTCAAGAACTTCGTGGCCAAGGCACGGGACCTGGGGCTCGAGGTGGCGCTCGACCTCGCGCTCCAGTGCTCGCCCGATCACCCCTGGGTCACCGAGCACCCCGAGTGGTTCTCCACCCGCCTGGACGGCACCATCGCCTACGCGGAGAACCCGCCCAAGAAGTATCAGGACATCTACCCGCTCAACTTCGACAACGACCCTGAGGGCCTGTACCAGGCGATCCGCGACGTGCTCCAGGTGTGGATCGACGCGGGTGTGACCCTGTTCCGCGTCGACAACCCCCACACGAAGCCGCTGACCTTCTGGGAGCGCCTGCTCGACGACGTCGCCCAGAGCCACCCCGAGGTCATCTTCCTGTCGGAGGCGTTCACCCGGCCGCCCATGATGCACACTCTCGCCAAGATCGGCTTCCACCAGAGCTACACGTACTTCACCTGGCGCCAGAGCGCGCAGGAGATGGGCGAGTACCTCACGGAGGTCACGGGCCCGGCGTCGTACTACATGCGCCCCAACTTCTGGCCCACGACGCATGACATCCTCACGCCCGACATGCAGCGCGGCGGACCGCCGCTGTGGCGGATGCGCGCCGCGCTCGCCGCGACCGGCTCCCCCTCCTACGGCATCTACACGGGCTACGAGTTCGTCGAGGACGTCCCTCGCCCCGGCGTCGAGGAGCAGATCGACAACGAGAAGTACGAGTACAAGCCGCGCAACTGGGCGCAGGCCGACGAGCACGGCATCGTCACCCTCCTGACGACGCTCAACGACCTGCGCCGCCGCCACGTCGCCCTGCGCCGCCTGCGCGGCCTGACGGTCCACTGGTCGGACAACCCGAACGTGCTGTGCTTCTCCCGTCACGTGAGCGCCGCGGAGTCGCCCACCGGCACCGCCGACACGATCATCGTGGTCGCCTCGTTCGACCCCCACGCGGTGCAGTCGGCGACGATTACGCTGGACATGAGCGCCATCGGCCGCGCCGACGGCGAGCCCCTCGAGGTCCGGGACGCCATCACGTCCCAGAGCTACACGTGGGGACGGCAGTTCCGGGTGTGGCTCGACCCGGCGAACACTCTCGTCCACGTAGCGGAGGTGAGCTGATGGCTCGCGTGATCGATCAGACCGTCCTCGCCGACATCGCGGCCGGCACGCACCATGAGCCTCACGCCATCCTGGGCCCCCACATCGAGCCGGGCGGCGTGACCGTCCGCGTGCTGCGCCCGCTCGCCACGACCGTCGAGATCATCACGACCGAGGGCGAGTTCCCCGCCGAGCACCTCTACGAGGGCATCTGGCAGGCGGAGCTCCCCGGCGACGAGGTCCCCGACTACCGGGTCCGCGTCGCCTATGACGGCGACCCGCTCGTCGAGGACGACCCGTACCGCTTCCTGCCGACCCTGGGCGAGCTCGACCTGCACCTCATCCGCGAGGGGCGCCATGAGCGGCTGTGGGAGGTGCTCGGCGCCAATGTGCGCACCTTCCCGTCCGTTCTGGGCGAGGTGCGGGGCACGTCGTTCGCCGTGTGGGCTCCCAACGCCCGCGCCGTGCGGGTCGTGGGCGACTTCAACTTCTGGCGCGGCACGCCGCACGCGATGCGCTCGCTGGGCGCCTCCGGCGTGTGGGAGCTGTTCATCCCCGGCGTCGTCGAAGGGACCAAGTACAAGTTCGAGATCCTCTCGCGCGACGGCCACTGGAAGCAGCAGGCCGACCCGATGGCTCGCCACACCGAGGTGCCGCCGCAGACCGCGTCCGTCGTGACGTCGTCGGCGTACGCATGGGGCGACCACGAGTGGATGGAGCGCCGCGCCTCGCTCGAGGCCCATAAGGCCCCCATGAGCGTCTACGAGGTGCACCTGGGGTCGTGGCGCCAAGGGCTGGGCTACCGCGAGCTCGCGACCGAGCTCGTCGACTACGTCAAGGACATGGGCTTCACGCACGTGGAGTTCATGCCCGTCATGGAGCACCCGTTCGGCGGCTCGTGGGGCTACCAGGTCACGTCGTACTACGCTCCGACCTCGCGCTTCGGCTCCCCCGACGACTTCCGCCACCTGGTCGACACGCTCCATCGCCACGGCATCGGCGTCATCCTCGACTGGGTGCCCGGCCACTTCCCCAAGGACGAGTGGGCGCTGGGCCGCTTCGACGGCACCCCGCTGTACGAGCACCCTGACCCGCTGCGGGGAGAGCAGCCCGACTGGGGCACCTTCGTGTTCGACTTCGGACGCCCCGAGGTGCGCAACTTCCTCGTGGCCAACGCGCTGTACTGGCTGAGCGAGTTCCACGCGGACGGCCTGCGCGTCGACGCGGTCGCCTCGATGCTCTACCTCGACTACTCGCGCGGCGCCGGCCAGTGGCGCCCCAACATCCACGGCGGGCGCGAGAACCTCGATGCGATCGCCTTCCTGCAGGAGACCAACGCGGCGGCCTACCGGACTCAGCCGGGCATCGTCATGATCGCCGAGGAGTCGACGGCATGGCCCGGCGTCACGGCGCCGACGAACGGCGGCGGCCTGGGCTTCGGCCTCAAGTGGAACATGGGCTGGATGAACGACACCCTCCGCTACATGTCGGAGGAGCCGATCAACCGCTCGCACCACCACCACACCGTGACGTTCTCGCTCATGTACGCCTTCTCCGAGAACTTCATGCTCCCCCTGTCCCACGACGAGGTGGTCCACGGCAAGGGCTCGCTCTACGGCCGCATGCCCGGCGACCACTGGCAGAAGATCGCGGGACTGCGCGCGCTCTTCGCCTACCAGTGGACGCACCCGGGCAAGAAGCTCATCTTCATGGGCGACGAGCTGGGCCAGGAGGCCGAGTGGTCCGAGGGCCGGTCCGTCGACTGGTGGCACCTGGACGACCCGCTTCACGCGGGCCTGTCGCGGCTCATCCGCGACCTCAACCGCGTCTACCGCGAGACGCCCGCCCTGTGGGAGCGCGACAGCGAGCCGGGCGGCTTCCAGTGGATCGACGCCGACGACTCGGCGCGCAACGTCCTCTCCTACCTGCGCTTCGACGCGAGCGGCGAGCCGGTCGCGGTCGTCGTGAACTTCGCGGGCGTCCCGCACGAGGACTTCCGCCTGGGACTGCCGCGGGCGGGCGCGTGGCGCGAGGTGCTCAACACCGATGCCGAGATCTACGGCGGCTCGGGCGTGGGCAACCTGGGTCAGGTCGTGGCGGATGACACCCCGACGGGAGGCTGGCCGCACTCTGCGCCCCTGCGCGTCCCGCCGCTGGGCGCGGTCATCCTGCGGCCCGCGCCGTGACGGGCAGCCCGCTCCCGCGGGCTCAGTTGAGCGCCGAGGCGAGGTCCTTGCGCGCCTGGATCACGCGCGGGTCCGTGCCGCCCACGATCTCGAACAGCTCGATGAGGCGCACGCGCACGGGATCGCGCTCCGCCGCCGGGAGCGAGCGGATGAGGTCGAGCAGGCGGGAGAACGCCGCCTCGATCTGCGCACTGAGGATCTCGACGTCCGCCGCGGCGAGCTGCGCCTCGACGTCCTGCGGGCGCTCCACCGCGGCCGTCAGCACCGCCCGCGGGTCCGCGTTCTCCGTGCGCTGCAGCAGGCCGACCTGTGCCCGGCCGGCACGCGCGTCGGCGTCCTTGGGGTTCTCCTTGAGAGCCTTGTCGTACGCCGCGATGGCCGCTGCGTAGTCGCCGCGCTCGATCGCGTCATACGCCTCCTGGTGCAGCGGGGGCAGCGGCTGAGGCTCGGGCTCAGGCGCCGGACCGCCCGATGCGTCGGGGCCACGGCCCACACCCGCCTCCGCGGCGATCTGCAGCACCTGGGTGAAGACGCCGCGCAGCTGATCGTCCTCGGGGCTGCCCTGGAACAGGGGCAGCGGGCGTCCGCCCACGATCGCGAGCATCGCCGGCACCGCGTTGACCTGGAAGGCCTGGGCGATGCCCGGCTGGGCGTCCACGTCCGCCACGCCGAGCACGAGCCGGCCCGCGAACGCGCGCGCGATCCGCTCCACCCGCGTGCGCAGCTCCGCGCACTGCGGCGCGAGGCGCGAGCACAGGAGCAGGAACACGGGCAGCTCGAGCGAGCGCTCCGCGAAGGACTGGAACGAGAACTCGGTGACCTCGACGACCTCGAAGGGCGCATCGGGGCTCGCCTGGCCCGTGCCGGGGTGAGCCTGGCCGGGCTGCACGGAGCCGGGCTGCACGGAGCCGGGCTGCACAGAGCCGGGCGGGGCGCCCG
This sequence comes from Actinomycetes bacterium, assembly GCA_003242455.2. GTDB lineage: Bacteria > Actinomycetota > Actinomycetes > Actinomycetales > Demequinaceae > Demequina. The sequence goes on along the minus strand of QGUM02000038.1, from coordinate 1,812 downwards.
CCGCAGCGGCGTCGGCCGACGCGGGGGCGCCGTGCTGCTGCGCCGCGGCACGTGCCGCGAGCGACGAGAGGTCGATGCCGCCGCGAACGCCGGGCGGCACGTGTGCGTGCTCAGTCATGGATCAGGGGGTGACCTTGATGAGGTGGTGGTCTGCGGCCACGACCGCGGGCAGTCCGCCCGTGCCGGGACCGGGGATGTACAGGACGACGAGGTCGCGGTAGTGGTGCGTGACCGTCGCGTCGAGCGTGCCCTCGACGAGCGCCTGGTCCGCCGCGGGCACGGAGACCTTGGCGTTCGAGACGGAGAACGCGGACGCCACCGTCAATGGAGCGAACACGAGCGCCCCGCCGTCGGCCGTGGCCATCACGTACGCGTTCTCGAGGTCGGCCTCGATCGTGTCGGAGTACGCGCCGCCCGCTCCCGATGCCGCCGTGGACAGCACGTCGCGGCCCGCGAAGAGGCGCTCGGCGTAGGTGTCCGGGGCGAAGGCGGCGGCGAGCTCGCTGCCCTTGCCGGCGCGGAGGTACTCGACGTACTGCTCGATCGCCTCCTGCGGCGTGGGCGCCACGGAGCTCTCGGTGACGGAGAGCTGAGCCGCGCCCGTGACGTCGGAGGCCATGGACGGCATGGACGCGCCCGGGATCATGTGGGCCCATGCGCGCAGCGAGTACGGGCTCGCGATGTCGTCCTGGACCCACAGCGACACCACGGGCGTGAGGTTGTCGCCCGGCTGGGCGGACACGCCCGCGAGCACGCGCGGCCACGAGCTCTCCGCGGAGACGTAGAGGGCCTGCATCTCCGAGGGCAGGACCTCGGGCTTGGCGTCGGAGACGGAGCGCGCGACCTTGTACTGCGCGGTGCGCACGGTCAGCGCATCGCCTGCCACCCGGTCGCCGAGGAGGCTCGCGTCGAGGGCGGCATCCGCCTCGGTGAGGCGGGCGAACGTGTCGGCCGCGACGGCCGCGGCCTGGGTGTCCAGGAGCGCGGCCTCACGCGCCATCTGGGGAGCAGGACCGGGCGAGGGCGGGGGCGCGACACAGCCGGAGGCGACGAGCGCGATGCCGATGCCGAGCGCGACGAGTGCGGGCTTGCGGTTCACTTCTCGCCTCCCTTCTGGTCGGCCTGGGGGATCTGGTCGGTCGTCGCCGGGTCCGCCGTCGCGGGGTCTGCCGGGACCGCATCCGCCGGCGCCGGGTCGAGCGGCACCTCGGGCAGCTGCACGCCCGCGAGGCGCCGGGCACGACGCGAGCCCTCCTTGGGCTCGCCCTTGGCGGAGCGGCGGCTCAGCCACTCCTCGCCCTTGCGCTGCCACGGGCGCAGGTCGATGAGGGTGTACAGCAGGCCCACGACGCCCACGATCAGCAGGATCGCGCCCCACACGATGAGCGGGGTGATCCACGCGTCGTTGGGATCGCGCTCCGCATAGAGCTCGAGGGTGCCGAGCGGACCGCCGTTGACGGCGTGGATGACGAAGGTCTCGCCTGCGGGGATCGCGGAGGCGAACACCGCGAGACGGCCCTGGCCGTGCCAGGTGGTGCGCCAGTGGTCGGTCGAGGAGGTGTCGACGGGCTCCTCAGGCTCGCCCTCGGCCTCGGCCTCGGGCGACGGGCTGGGGCTCGGCGCGGGCGACGGCTCGGGAGAGGCCGAGGGCGACGGGCTGGGCGAGGGCTCCACGGCGGGCGCGGGCGCCACGTACGCGCGCACGCCGACCTCCTCCCACGTCACGAGGCCCGTGATCTCCGTGGCCTCGCGCGTCGCGAGCCACGCCTCGGCATCGGCCGTGCGCGCGGTGTGCGCGACGATCTCCCCGTC
>QGUM02000037.1:0-15914 GCA_003242455.2 Actinomycetes bacterium | reverse complement strand
CTGCCGCGCGGCGAGCGCGTGAAGGGCGGCACGGTGGGCACGCTCAAGGAGATCCTCCACGGTCCCGGCACCCACGCCGACGGCACCACGAACCTCATGGGCGCGCTGCGCCGCGCCATGGCGACCGCCGGCTACCAGGATCTGAAGGAGTTCCAGCGCGTCGACGTCGTGGTCAGCCCGTACGTCGCTCACTGATCGGGAGGCCGCTGTGCGCTGCGTCGTCGTCCGCCACGTGATGTACGAGGACCTCGGCGTGTGGGAGGCCGAGCTCGTCGCCCAGGGCTTCGACCTCGAGTACCTCGAGGCCGGCGTGGACGACCTCTCGCCGCTCGCCGAGGCGCCCTTCGCCATCGTGCTGGGCGGGCCCATCGGCGTGGGCGACGCGCACCTGTACCCCACCATCGGGCAGGAGATCGAGCTGCTGCGCACCCGGCTGGCGGCGGACCTGCCCACCGTGGGCGTGTGCCTGGGCGCGCAGTTCATCGCCGCGGCGCTGGACGCGAAGGTCACGCCCGGTCCGCTCGAGCTCGGCTGGGGGAGCGTGGAGCTGACCGACGCCGGCCGCGCCACGGCGCTGCGCCACGTCGAGGGCGCGCCCGTGCTGCACTGGCACGGCGACCGATGCGAGCTGCCGGCGGGCGCGACGCTCCTCGCCTACAACGAGGCGACCCCCGTGCAGGCCTTCTCCCACGGCAGCGCGCTCGCGCTGCAGTTCCATGCCGAGCATGACCCGGAGCGCATCGAGCAGTGGCTCATCGGCAACCTGGTGGAGCTGACCAAGCACGGGATCGACATCCCCGCGCTGCGCGAGCGCACGCGCGAGGTCGGGGACGAGGCCGTCATGGCCGGCATCGCGCTGCTGAGGGAGCACCTCAAGACGGTGCTCTAGCCTCGAGCGCTCCTCAGTAGTACGTGTTGGGGCCAGGCACGTCACTGGCGTCGTGCTTGCGCCGCTCGATGACGTCGCCGTTGCGGACCTTGCGCAGGTAGTCCCTGCGCTGCATCCACGTGGCACCCAGGCCCAGGGCGCTGGCGGCGAGCATGACGCCGAGGCCGATCAGCGTCGGGCCCAGGTCATCCCGGGAGAGCGAGGCGATGCCCGCCCAGACGAGGCCACGGAGGGCGCTGCCGCACATCACGGCGAACACCGCCAAGGCGAGCGGGCTGGATCCGGGCACGGGGGCGAGGTCGCGGTCATCTGCCATGAGTCGAGTCAACCTTGCCTCGCCCTCTAGCGGGTGGCGCGGGGCGCCTACTCGTTGTCGCCGCCGGTCGCCGCCGTCGCGCTCGTGACCTTCGCATCGGCGATGCCCCGGGCATCGGGCCACACCCAGTCGTTGACCTCGGGGATGTCGGCGCCGTGCTCGCGCGCGTAGCGCTGGGCCTCGAGACGCTTGTCGAAGTACTTCTGGCGCAGCGAGGCGGCGCGGGTGCCCAGGGAGGGCACGCGGTCGATGACGTCCATGACCAGGTGGTAGCGGTCGATGTCATTGAGCATCGCCATGTCGAACGGCGTCGTGGTGGTGCCCTCCTCCTTGTAGCCGCGCACGTGCAGGTTGTCGTGGCCGTGGCGGCGGTAGGTCAGGCGGTGGATGAGCCACGGGTAGCCGTGGTACGCCATGATGATCGGCTTGTCCGTCGTGAACAGCTGGTCGAAGTCGCGGTCGGACAGGCCGTGCGGGTGCTCCTCCTCCGGCTGCAGGCGCATGAGGTCCACGACGTTGATCATGCGGATCTTCAGGTCCGGCAGCTCTTGGCGCAGGATGTCGATCGCGGCGAGCACCTCGAGCGTGGGCACGTCGCCGATGCTCGCGAGCACGACATCGGGCTCCTCCCCTTGGGGCACGTTGGACGCGAAGTCCCAGATGCCCAGTCCGCGCGTGCAGTGGTCCATGGCCTGCTCGGCGGTGAGCCACTGCGCCTGCGGCTGCTTGCCGGCGATGACGACGTTGACGTAGTCGCGGCTGCGCAGGCAGTGCGCGTAGGTGCACAGCAGGGTGTTCGCGTCCGGCGGCAGGTACACGCGCACCACCTCCGCCTTCTTGTTGACCACGTGGTCGATGAAGCCGGGGTCCTGGTGGGAGAAGCCGTTGTGGTCTTGGCGCCACACGTGGCTGGACAGGAGGTAGTTGAGCGACGCGATGGGGCGACGCCACGGCAGCTCGCGGGAGACCTTGAGCCACTTCGCGTGCTGGTTGAACATCGAGTCGACGATGTGGATGAACGCCTCGTACGAGGTGAACAGGCCGTGGCGACCGGTGAGCAGGTAGCCCTCGAGCCAGCCCTGGCACTGGTGCTCGGAGAGCATCTCGATGACGCGACCCTCGGGGGCGAGGTGCTCGTCGTCGGGCTCGATGCGCGCCTGCCACACCTTGTCGGTGACGTTGAGCACGGCCTGGATGCGGTTCGACGCGAGCTCGTCGGGCGCGAAGACGCGGAAGTTGTCGGGGTTGTTCCTCATCACGCCCTCGAGCCAGCCGCCCAGGACGCGCGTCGCCTCGTGCAGGCCGGCGCCGGGTCGCGGCACGTCGACCGCGTATTCGGTCCAGTCCGGCAGGCGCAGGTCGCGCAGGAGCAGGCCGCCGTTGGCGTGCGGGCTCGCGGACATGCGCAGCTCCGCCGGCGGGGTGATGGCGGTGACCTCCGGCCTGGGTGCGCCCGCGTCGTCGAACAGCTCCTCGGGGCCGTAGGACGCGAGCCAGTCCGCGAGCGTCGCGAGGTGGGCCTCCGTGTCCCGCGCCGATGCCAGGGGCACCTGGTGCGAGCGCCACGAGCCCTCGGTGATCTTGCCGTCGATCTGGGGCGGGCAGGTCCAGCCCTTGGGGGTGCGCATGACGATCATCGGCCAGGACGGGCGCTTCATGCCAGGGTTCGCCGCGGCCTCGGCCTTGATCGCGGCGATCTCGTCCATGACCTGGTCGAGCAGCGCGGCGAAGCGGCGGTGGATCTCGATGCGCGGCTCGTCGTCGAAGCCTGCCGTGAACACGTGCGGCGTGTGGCCGTAGCCGCGCATGAGGTGGTCGAGCTCCTCGTCGTCGATGCGCGCGAGCACCGTGGGGTTGGCGATCTTGAAGCCGTTGAGGTGGAGGATCGGCAGGACCACGCCGTCGGTCGCGGGGTTGATGAACTTGTTGGAGTGCCAGCTCGTGGCGAGCGGGCCGGTCTCCGCCTCGCCGTCGCCCACGACCGCCGCGACCAGGAGGTCCTTGTTGTCGAAGGCCGCGCCGTAGGCGTGGGACAGCGCGTAGCCGAGCTCGCCGCCCTCGTGGATGGAGCCGGGCGTCTCCGGAGCGACGTGCGACGGGATGCCGCCGGGGAAGGAGAACTGCTTGAACAGGCGCCGCAAGCCCGCCTCGTCGGGCGTGATGTCGGGGTAGGTCTCGGTGTAGGTGCCGTCGAGGAAGCTCGCGGCGACCAGGCCCGGGCCGCCGTGGCCGGGGCCGATGACGTACATCGTGGGCTGGCGCCGTGCCGCGATCATGCGGTTGAGGTGGGCGTAGATGAAGTTCAGGCCCGGGGTCGTGCCCCAGTGGCCCACGAGGCGCGGCTTCACGTGCTCGCGGCGCAGCGGCTCGCGCAGCAGCGGGTTGTCCAGCAGGTAGATCTGGCCGACGCTCAGGTAGTTCGCGGTGCGCCACCACAGGTCGACGCGCTCGAGCTCCTCATCCGTCGCCGCGGGCGCTCCCCGGGCCCATGCCTGTCCTGCCACGTCTCCTCCTCGAGATGCCGATGCTCCCAGCATGGCAGGTCATCGGCGCGGGTGCTGGGCACTTCGTCGCACCTGGCAGATGCCCCGCCGCCCCGCCGCGCCTCCTCATCGTTCCCACTGGTGGTTGTGACCGATGGGACGCACGCGTCACCTCCGCCAGTGGAAACGTCGGCGGGGAGGGCATAGGTAGGGTGGACACGACCCCCCACGCAGCCCAGGAGGCTCCATGTCTGTCCTCGACGTCGACGGCCTGACCAAGTCCTTCGGTCAGGTGCGTGCACTCGACGGCGTCTCGTTCCAGGTCCCCGCCGGCGGCATCTTCGGCTTCGTCGGCTCCAATGGCGCGGGCAAGACCACGACCATGCGCATCATCCTCGGCGTGCTGCGGCCCGACGCCGGCGAGGTGCGGTGGGACGGCAGGCCCGTGGACCTGGACGTGCGCCGCCGCATCGGCTACATGCCTGAGGAGCGCGGCCTGTACCCGCGCATGAAGGTCGGCGAGCAGCTCGTCTATCTCGCCCGCCTGCACGGCCTGAGCCCAGAGGCGGCGCGCACCGCGATGGAGCATTGGACCGAGGTGCTCGGCGTCGCCCACCGGCGCGAGGACCACGTGGAGAAGCTCTCGCTCGGCAACCAGCAGCGCGTGCAGCTCGCGTCGGCGCTCGTCCACGACCCTGAGCTGCTCGTGCTCGACGAGCCGTTCTCCGGCCTCGACCCCGTGGCCGTCGACGTCATGAGCGGGGTGCTGCGCGAGCGCGCGCAGCAGGGCGTGCCCGTCATCTTCTCCTCCCACCAGCTCGAGCTCGTCGAGAGGCTGTGCGACCGCGTCGGCATCATCAGCGGGGGCCGGATGGTGGCCGACGGCACGATCGACGAGCTGCGCGCCACGGAGACGGTGCAATGGCTCCTCGTCATGGAGCCCGGCGCCGTGTGGAAGGGCGCCGATGCCGTGGGCGCCGCCGACCTGGGCGGCGGCCGCTGGCGGGTCGAGGCCAAGGATGCGTCGTCCGCCCAGGCGATCCTGGCATCGGCCATGAAGGACGGCGCGGTGGTCGAGTTCTCGCAGGTGCGTCCGTCGCTGACAGAGCTGTACCGAGACGTCGTCACCGCCTCGGACGTCGTCACCGCTTCGAAGGAGGACGCATGAGCACCATCTGGCTCGTCGCCAAGCGCGAGTTCCGCGTTCGCGCGCTGTCCAAGGCGAACGTCATCACGTCGCTGATCATGCTCGCGATCATCGTGGGCGGCGCGTTCGTCGGACGCGTCTTCCTGGGCGGCGGCGAGGCCGTGACGGAGGTCGTCCACGTCGACCGCGCCGCCGTGAGCGAGCTCATGCCGTACCTCGAGGCGTCCGCGGCGCAGCGGGAGGCGCCGCTCGAGTTCGTCGCGGTCGACACCCCGGCCGAGCCCGCGCTGGCGGAGGGAGTGGTCGCGATCATCGGCGGGAGCGCCGGCCAGCCCGAGGTCTTCCTCGAGGACGAGCGCGGCGACATCGTCGAGATCACGGCCGCGGCGGCGAGCGCCTACGTGCTCGATCGCGAGATCTCCGGCCTGGGAGGCGACCCCGCAGAGGTGGGCCAGGCGCTGGCGCAGGCCGTGCCGACCGTGACGCTCCTGGGCGACGCGGACGAGTTCGACCCCGGCTCGTTCTTCGCCGGGGCGGTGGTCATCATCGCGCTGCTGTTCATCCTCATCCAGAGCGCGTCGGTCATCATGATGGGCGTCGTCGAGGAGAAGGTCTCCCGCGTGGTGGAGATCCTCCTCGCGACCGTGCGCCCCAGCGAGCTGCTCGGCGGGAAGATCCTCGGCGTCGGGCTCTTCGCGCTGACCCAAGCCGTGACGCTCGTGGCGCCGATGATCTTCGCCGCCTGGTACCTGGACTTTCTGAAGTACGTGGAGGTCGGCATCGGTCCGCTCCTGGTGAACTTCGCCGTGTGGTTCCTGCTGGGCTTCGCGCTCTACGCGATCCTGTTCGGCGGGCTCGCCGCGCTCGTGTCGCGCCAGGAGGACCTGGGCTCCGTCACGACGCCGATGATGCTGCTCATGATGGCGCCGCTGTACCTGGGCATCTACCTGGTCCCGTCGAGCCCCGACGGCACGGTCACCAAGGTGCTGACGCAGATCCCGTTCTTCGCGCCGTTCATGGTGCCGATGCGCACGGCGTTCGGCGCGATCGCGGGGTGGGAGATAGCGCTCGCCGTGGTCCTGTGCCTGGCCACGATTCCCGTGGCTGTGTGGGTCGCGGGCCGGGTGTACGTGGGCGCCGTGCTCAACACGGGGGGCAGCATGAATCTGGGCGAGGCCTTGCGCCGGGCCTGACAGGGCCCATCAGCCCAGCTCCTCCTGCACCTCGAGCCAGCGCTCCTCGAGGCGCTCCGCCTCCGCGGCGAGCAGCGCGCGCTCCTCGGTGAGCGCGGTGAGGGCCGTGTAGTCAGCCGATGCCTCGGCCATCCGGTCGTCGAGGGCCGCGATCTCTCCGGCGATGCGGGTGAGACGCCGCTCGATCGACTGCGCCTCCTTCTCCAGGGCGCGGCGCTGCGCGCCGTCGAGGCCCCTTGCGGGCGCGGGCGGGCGCGAACTGCCCAGAGATTCCGCGGCAGGGGGGTCTGGAGTCGTAGAAGTGCCCAGGGATTGGCGGCGGAGGCGGATGTACTCGTCCACGCCGCCGGGCAGGTGGCGCAGGCCGCCGTCCATCACCGCGTACACGTCATCCGTCACGCGCTCCAGGAGGTAGCGGTCGTGGCTCACGACGAGCAGCGTCCCGGGCCAGGCGTCCAGCAGGTCCTCCAGGGCCGTGAGCATGTCCGTGTCGAGGTCGTTGGTCGGCTCGTCCAGGACGAGCACGTTGGGCTGCTCCAACAGGACCATGAGCAGCTGGAGGCGGCGGCGCTGGCCGCCGCTGAGCGAGCCCACCTGGGTGCGCAGGAGGTTCGCGCCCAGGCCCAGCCGCTCCAGCACATGGGCGGGCGTGAGCTCCGATCCGTCCGCGAGCTGGATCGAGCCGTAGCGCTTGAGGACGCTCGAGACGCGCTCGTTCGCGATCTCGTCAAGCTCGAGCAGCTGCTGGGACAGCGCCGCGACGCGGACGGTCAGCCCGCGCTTGACCCGTCCCGCCGTCGGCTCCAGCTCGCCCGTGACGAGCCGCAGCAGCGTCGTCTTGCCCGCGCCGTTCTCGCCCACCAGGCCGATGCGTGCGCCGGGGCCCAGGTTCCAGTCGACCTCGTGGAGCACCTCGCGCTCGCCGAAGCGAACCGTGCAGCGGATGAGCTCCACGACGTCCTTGCCCAGTCGGGACGCGGCCATGCGCTGGAGCTGGATGCGGTCGCGCACGGGCGGCACGTCGGCGATGAGCGCGTTCGCTGCGTCGATGCGGAACTTGGGCTTGGACGTGCGGGCAGGGGCGCCGCGGCGCAGCCAGGCGAGCTCCTTGCGCAGCAGATTCTGGCGCCGCTGCTCGGTGACGGCGGCGATGCGGTCGCGCTCGACGCGCTCCAGGACGTATGCCGCGTAGCCGCCTTCGTAGCGCGAGACCGTCGCGTCGTGGACCTCCCACGTGGCTGTGGTGACCTCGTCGAGGAACCAGCGGTCGTGGGTGACGACGACGATCGCGCCCTTGCGCGCGGCCCAGCGCTTCTTCAGGTGCCGGGCGAGCCAGTCGACGCCCTCGAGATCGAGGTGGTTCGTGGGCTCGTCGAGGAAGATGACGTCGTGCTCGCCCACGAGGAGGCGGGCGAGGGCCACGCGACGGCGCTGGCCGCCGGAGAGGGTGTCGACCACGGCGGCCGGGTCCAGGTCTCCCACCAGGCCCGACATCACGTCACGGATGCGGGGGTCGGATGCCCACTCGTGGTCCGCCGCATCGCCCACGATGGCGCGCGCCACGGTGTCGCCGGGTGTGAGGATGTCGCGCTGATCGAGGACGCCGATGCGCACGCCACGGGTGACCGTCACGCGGCCCGTGTGCGGCTCGAGAGTCCCGGAGAGCGCGGCAAGGAGGGTGGACTTGCCGGAGCCGTTCGCGCCCATGATGCCGATGCGGTCGCCCTCGGCCACGCCGAGCGAGACGTCGGCGAGGACGGGTCCCGTGCCGAAGTCAATGCCGAGGGACTCGGCTCCGATGAGGTGCGCCACGCAGACAGGGTATGCGGGTCGGCGAGCGCCCAGCGGGGTCACGCGGCGATGTGCCGTACACGTGCCCAGGCATGGAGGGGTCACGCGGCAGCGGACAGTACACGTGCCCAGGCGATGTGGGGTTAGAGGGAGCGCATCTCCACGAGGGGCCACAGCGGCGGGGCCGTGAGCATGCGCGCCTCAATGTCCGCCTTGATCTGCACGATCTCGTCCAGGACGTCCTCGAGCAGGAGAGCCAGGCGGGCGTGGTCGTCGTAGGTGAAGCTGTTCCAGTCGCACTCGAAGGTGTAGCTCGCCCACCCGGCCGCGCGGACGAGGGACTCGCGCTCCTCGGCGTCGGCGAGCGGCTCGGCGGCAACGAGGACGAACGGCAGGACCGCGCCAGCGTCGCGCACCTCGAGCGGGCGGGACTGGTGAGACTGGAAGTGCTCCGAGTTGAGGAACTCCGCCTCGGACATCACCGGGATGAGCGCGGAGCGGTCGGCGCTCGTGGCGCGGCCGATCGCCTCGGCGAGCGGCGAGGCGGAGCCGGTGTGCTCGATCAGCAGCGCCTCGGGCCCGTACTCGTCGTCGGCGATGAGCGTCGACATGGGGCGAAGGCCATGGCCCGCGTGTGCGGGAAGAGAGCAGGCGCCCGGGACCATGAACGTGGGGCGGTGGCGACGCTTGTGCGTCGCGCGGTCGGTGTGCGCCACGATCACGGCGTGGGCCTCGTCCGCGATGAAGGCGCAGCCGCGGGTGTTCTCGGCGGCGAGCTGCACGGACTCCGCGACCCATTCGCTCATGCCGGTGATCATCGCAGCGCCGGGCTCACGAGACGCATGAGCGATCCAGCTCGACGTGCTCGTGGTCATGTCACCTCCGATGGCGGGGAAGGAATCGGCCACCAGCGGCTGGTGCCGGTCGTCACCGTAGGCAGGTGCCGAACCGAACTCCAACTTCGAAGCGCCGAAAGTGACCATGTCCACAGCGCACACGCGGTTGTGCGCTCTCCTCACCCCCTTGCGGCCATTGTGAGAATGGTCACATCGGAGGGTCAAGCCCCCAGAGATGGGGGCATCACGACACGGCCGCGATGGACTGGAGCGCGATCTCGCGCTCCTCGTTCGTGGGCGTGACCCACACCTCGACGCGGGACTCGTCGGCGCTCACGCGCGTGGGGACCGTCTTGCGGCCCGCGTTGCGCTCGGGATCCATGACGATGCCGAGCCCGTCCAGGCCCGCGAGCGACTGCAGGCGCACCACCTCGGAGTTCTCGCCCACGCCTGCGGTGAACACCACCGCGTCCACGGAGCCGAGGATCGCGAAGTACTGGCCCACGTAGCCGCGGATGCGGCGGCAGTAGATCTCGAGCGCGAGCGACGCGTCCTCGGAGCCCGCCTCGGCGGCGGCGACCACGTCGCGCATGTCGTTGGAGCCCGCCAGGCCGAGCAGCCCGGACTGCTTGTTGAGCAGGGCGTCCACGTCGTCCACCGACATGCCGGTGGAGCGCACGAGGTGCATGACGATCGCCGGGTCGATGTCGCCGGAGCGCGTGCCCATCACGAGGCCCTGGAGCGGGGTCAGGCCCATCGAGGTGTCGACGGAGCGGCCGCCGCGCACCGCGCACGCCGATGCGCCGTTGCCCAGGTGCAGGGTGATGAGGTTCGTCTCGCGCGGCTCGCGCCCCATGGCACGGGCCGTCTCCCGCGCGACGTAGGCGTGGGAGGTGCCGTGGAAGCCGTACTTGCGGATGCCGTGCTCGGCGGCCACGTTGCGATCGAGCGCGTAGGTGTACGCGGCGCGGGGCATCGTCGCGTGGAACGCCGTGTCGAAGACGGCCACATGGGGCAGATGCGGGAAGGCGGCACGGGCGGCGGTGATGCCCGCGAGGTTCGGCGGGTTGTGGAGCGGGGCGAGCGGAGTGAGGAGCGCGATCTGGCGCTCCACCTCGTCGTCGATGATCGTGGGCGCGACGAACTCCGCGCCGCCTTGGACCACGCGGTGTCCTACCACCGTCAGGCGCGAGATGTCGACGCCGCTGTCAGGCTCGTCGAGCTCCGCGATGACGCGCTGGATCGCCGCGCCGAAGTCGGTGACGCGCTCGATGAGGCCGGTGGCCAGCGGGGTGTCGAGTGTCGTGTCGATGACCTGGTACTTGACCGAGCTGGAGCCGCAGTTGAGCACCAGGGCGATGCCGACGTAGTTCACGCTCACGCGGTGGCGCCCTCCTGCGCCTGGATCGCGGTGATCGCGACCGTGTTGACGATGTCCTGGACCAGCGCGCCGCGCGACAGGTCGTTGACGGGCTTGCGCAGGCCCTGCAGCACGGGGCCCACGGCCACGGCGCCGGCGGAGCGCTGCACCGCCTTGTACGTGTTGTTGCCCGTGTTGAGGTCGGGGAAGATCAGCACGGTCGCCCGGCCGGCGACGGGGGAGTCGGGCGCCTTGGCGGCGGCGACCGTGGGGTCCACCGCGGCGTCGTACTGGATGGGGCCCTCGACGAGCAGGTCGGGGCGGCGCTCGCGGACCAGGCGCGTCGCCTCGCGGACCTTGTCCACGTCGGAGCCGGAGCCGGAGTCTCCCGTCGAGTAGCTCAGCATGGCCACGCGCGGCTCGATGCCGAACTGCAGCGCCGTCTGCGCGGAGGAGATCGCGATGTCCGCGAGCTGCTCCGCCGTCGGGTCGGGGTTGATCGCGCAGTCGCCGTAGACCAGGACGCGGTCCTGGAGGCACATGAAGAACACGGACGACACGATCGACACCCCAGGGGAGGTCTTGATGACCTTGAGCGCCGGGGTGATGGTGTGGGCCGTCGTGTGCGCCGCGCCCGAGACCATGCCGTCGGCCAGGCCGTCGAGCACCATCATCGTGCCGAAGCAGCTGACGTCCTGGACGGTCTCCCGCGCCGCGTCCTCGGTGACGCCCTTGTGCTTGCGCAGCTCGTAGTACTCGGCGGCGAAGCGGTCCACGAGCTCGCCGTCCTGCGGCGACACGATGCGGGCCCCGTCGAGCGCGATGCCCAGCTCCGATGCGCGGGTGAGGATCGCGGGCTCGTCGCCCAGGATCGTGAGGTCGACGACGTCGCGGGTCAGCAGCGTCGCGGCGGCGCGCAGGATGCGGTCGTCTCCGCCCTCGGGCAGGACGATGTGCTTCTTCTGCCTGCGAGCGCGGTCGAGCAGCGTGTACTCGAACATGAGCGGGGTGACGACGTCGGTCGCCGCGACGTCGAGGCGGGCGGCGAGCTCCGCGGAGTCGACGTTGCGGTCGAAGAGGGCCAGGGCGGTGTCCACCTTGAGGGTGGAGGTGGGCTCGAGGCGGCCGCGGACGCTGGAGCAGCGCGTCGCAGTCTCGAAGGTGTCGTGCTCGGTGGCGACGATCGGCAGCGTCGAGCCCATCGCCTGGAGGAGCCGCTGGACGGAGGAGTCGGGCTCGAAGCCGCCCGTGACCATGATCCCCGCGAGCGAGGGGTAGCCGGGAGCGGAGTGGGCGGCGAGCGCGGCGAGGACGGCATCGGCCCGGTCGCCCGGCGTGATGACGAGGCGGCCGTCGGCGAGGTGGTCGAGGAGGTGGGCCACGGTCATGGCGCCGACGACGACCGAGCGCACCTCGCGCGGCATCATCGTCGCGTCGCCCGCGATGAGGCGGCCGTCCACGGCCTGCGTCAGGGCGTTGAGTGTGGGAGCGGTCAGGAGCGGCTCCTCGGGCAGGGCCGCAAGGCCGATGTCGCCAGGAAGGGCGGCGCGGACCTCGGCGAGCTGGGTCGGGTCGCAGCGGTTGGCGAAGGCGGCCACGACCTTCGCGTGGCTCTCCTCCATCTCCGCGCGCGCGTGCTGGACCACCTGGGCGATCTCCGCGGGGGTGCGATCCTTGCCGCGCACCACGAGCACCACGGGCGCGCCCAGGTTCGCCGCGATCTTGGCGTTGTACTCGAACTCGGCGGGACCCGCGACGTCGGTGTAGTCGGTGCCGACGATGACGACGGCGTCGCACTTGCGCTCGACCTCGTGATACCGGGAGACGATGCGGGCGAGCGCGGCCTCGGGATCGGCGTGGACGTCCTCATAGGTGACGCCGACGCACTCCTCGTATGTGAGCTCGACGTCCGAGTGAGCGAGGAGCAGGCGGAGGACGTAGTCGTCGCCGTCGGCCACCCGGGCGACGGGGCGGAAGACGCCCACATGGCCGACGGTGCGGCTCAGATGAGTCGTGATGCCGAGGGCGATCGTCGACTTGCCGGTGTCGCCCTCGGCCGATGCCACGTAGATGCTGTGCGCCACGTGCCCAAGCATCCCATGACCCCGTCGGGACCATGGGACCCAGAGGTCCTAGACGCGGCCGTGCGCTGCCGTCGCGCCCGGGCCTGCGCTCCCCTTGTCGGGCGCCCTCACGCCGTGGGACCATGCAGAGGCGTCTGCATGAGGCGCGCCTGATCCCAGGCGCGCTTCTGGGGAGGTGCGCACGCCGCGAAAGGGGACGGGCAGCACGCCCGGTAGGCGGATGCGTGGATCGCAGGCTCTGAGATGGGCGGACCGCACGTGGGACCGCCTCAGCCACATCGGCATCGAGGGTCACGACAGGGTTGTGGCCCGCTACATCATGGGCACCAACCACTTCGTGGTGCTCGCGATGTGCGTGTCGATCGCGTGGACGGTCGCCTTCTGCATCGCCCTGCCGCCCAGCCAGTGGCTTCCGGCCGGCTCGCACGCGCTGCTCATGGCCGTCTGGGTCGGATGCCTGGTGCTCAACCGCGTGGGCCGCCACCTCGCCGCGTCCTTCATCGCGATCCTCGCGCCGCTCGTCCAGTACGTGTTCCTCGCGTGGCTGTTCTCGGCGGACGCGGGCTTCCAGATCGCGCTCGCAGGCAACATGGTCGCCGCCGCGCTGCTCGTCGTGCTCCTGGCGGCGTTCTCCGATCACTACCTCGTGCGGGAGCGTCGCCTCGCGGAGGCGCTCGTGGACCAGGCGGAGCGCGCGGCCAAGACCGATGCGCTCACGGGGGTCCTCAACCGGCGCGGCCTGGCGCCGCATCGTCGACCGCGACTTCAGCGCCGACGGCATCACCGTCCACGTCACGCTCTCCGTGGGGCTCGCCCATGTCCCGCAGGGCACGAGCAAGGAGGTCGCGCTGCGCATCGCGGACCGCCTGCTGTACGAGGCCAAGGACTCGGGCCGCAACTGCGTCCTCGGCACGACCGTGCTCGGGATGCGCCGTTCCGCCTAGGAGCCGCCCGCTCCCGCCCGTCTACGATGCTCGGGTGACCCCCCTCCCCGCCCAGCGCTCCCGGTGGCGCATCGGCCCCGTGATCGCGGCCGTGCTGCTGGCGGTCGTCGCGGCCGGCGTGTGCGGCGCCCTGGGCTGGTGGCAGTGGGAGAGGGCGCAGTCGCAAGGTCAGATCATCGTCCCGGGTCCCCCCGTCCCCATCGCGGACGTGGACCGTCCCGGGGAGACGACGCGGGGCATCGGCCGGCTGGTCGAGGTGCGAGGCTCCTGGGCCGACGCTCCCGCCGCGTACGTGCCGGGCCGGGCGGTCGAGGGGACCGACGCCGTGCTGCTCGTCCTGCCGCTGCGCGTCGACGCCGATGCCACGGGCACCGGTCGGGAGGCGACGCTCGCCGTGCTCGCGGGCTGGCTTCCGGCCGACCAGGTGCCGGCGACGGTGGAGGCCTCGGGCCCGGTCGGGCTGACCGGATCCCTGCGGAGCTCGGAGGCTGTGGGGACGGTGCAGGCAGGGGCCGGGGGCGAGCCGCTCGTCATCAGCCAGATGTCCACCGCCGCGCTGGCTCAGGTGTGGGAGGCGCCGGTCTACACGCCCGTGCTCGAGGCGCGGGAGCCCTACCCCGGCTGGAACGCCTTCCCGCCGCCGCCGCCCGAGCGTCGGCTCGACATCCGCTCGGTGACGTACGCGGGCGAATGGTGGCTGTTCGGGGCCTTCGCCGTGTTCCTCGCGGGACGGTGGATACGGGACAATGGACGCGTCGGCGCAGGCGCGCCGGATGAGTCCGACGCAAGTGAGGTGGAGCAGGCATGACAGCCGCGCAGAGCGCACCGGCTCAGGACACGATTCGCGGTGCGCTGGGGCGCTACCGCGTCATGGCGTTCGTCACCGGAACGTTCCTGCTCGTCCTGACCGTGAACATGGTCCTCAAGTACGCCGTGGGCATCGACGACGAGACGTTCGTGCGGTTCGCGTCGATCGTCGCCATCGTCCACGGCTGGATCTTCGTCGTGTACTCGGCGACGTGCCTGCACCTGTGGATCCTCATGAAGTGGCGCCTGGGCCGCCTTGCCGCCATGGTCGCCGGAGGCGTGGTCCCCGTGATGTCATTCGTCGTGGAACGCCGCATCCGCCGCGAGGTCCTCGCTAGCCTGTCCGCATGAGCGCCACGCAGCACCGCCCCGTCCTCGTCGTCGACTGCGGCGCGCAGTACGCCCAGCTCATCGCCCGTCGCGTTCGCGAGGCGAAGATCTACTCCGAGGTCGTGCCGCACTCGATGTCGGCCGAGGAGATGTTGCGCCGCGACCCTGCCGCGATCATCCTCTCGGGCGGCCCCTCCTCCGTCTACGAGGACGGCGCGCCGCGCGTCGACGCCGCGATCTACTCCTCCGGGGTGCCCGTCTTCGGCATCTGCTACGGCTTCCAGCTCATGGCGCAGGCCCTGGGCGGCATGGTCGCCAAGACCGGCCTGAGCGAGTTCGGCCGCACGACCGCCGTGGTGGCGGATGCCGGCACGATCCTCGCGGACACCCCCGCCGAGCAGGTGGTGTGGATGAGCCACGGCGACGCCGTGCACGAGGCCCCCGAGGGCTTCACCGTCCTGGCCACGACCGACGGGGCCCCCGTGGCCGCGTTCGAGGACCTCGACCGCCGCCTCGCGGGCGTCCAGTGGCATCCCGAGGTCAAGCACTCCCCGCAGGGCCAGGCGGTGCTCGAGAACTTCCTGTACAAGGTCGCCGGCATCACCCCCGACTGGGACAGCGCGTCGGTCATCGACGAGCAGGTGGAGCGCATCCGTGCCCAGGTGGGCACGGGACACGTCATCTGCGGCCTGTCCGGCGGCGTGGACTCCGCCGTGGCCGCCGCGCTCGTGCAGCGCGCGGTGGGCGACCAGCTCACGTGCGTGTTCGTCGACCACGGCCTGCTGCGCGCGGGCGAGGCCGAGCAGGTGGAGAAGGACTTCGTGGCAGCGACGGGCGTCAAGCTCGTGGTCGCCGACGAGAAGGACCGCTTCCTGGACGCGCTCGCCGGGGTCACCGACCCCGAGACCAAGCGCAAGATCATCGGCCGCGAGTTCATCCGCGCCTTCGAGGAGCAGGCCCGCAAGCTCGTGCACTCCGCCGGGCTGGGCGAGGAGGTGCGCTTCCTCGTGCAGGGCACGCTCTACCCCGATGTGGTGGAGTCCGGCGGAGGCGAGGGAGCGGCGAACATCAAGAGCCACCACAACGTGGGAGGCCTTCCCGACGACCTCAAGTTCGAGCTCGTGGAGCCGCTGCGCCTGCTGTTCAAGGACGAGGTGCGCGCCGTGGGCCTCGAGCTGGGCCTGCCCGAGGAGATCGTGTGGCGCCAGCCGTTCCCCGGTCCCGGGCTCGCCATCCGCATCGTGGGCGAGGTGACGCAGGATCGCCTGGACATCCTGCGCGCGGCCGACGCGATCGCCCGCGAGGAGCTGCACAACGCGGGCCTGGACCGCGAGATCTGGCAGTGCCCCGTGGTGCTCCTGGCCGATGTGCGCTCGGTGGGCGTGCAGGGCGACGGCCGCACGTACGGCCACCCCATCGTGTTGCGCCCGGTGTCCTCCGAGGACGCCATGACTGCCGACTGGACGCGCCTGCCCTACGACGTGCTCGCGACGATCTCCAGCCGCATCACGAACGAGGTGCGCGAGGTCAATCGTGTGGTGCTCGACGTGACGAGCAAGCCGCCGGGCACCATCGAGTGGGAGTGAGCCGGGCGCCGGGGCCGTCGGGCGCCGCGGGCAGGGCTCAGGCGCCGCGGGCGCGGCGCTCGAGCCCGTCGAGCAGCAGGTCGAGCCCGAACTCGAACTCGGTCTGGTCGTCGCACCAGCCGAGCGTGCTGTCGGGGTCGTCGTGCGC
>QGUM02000153.1:0-3619 GCA_003242455.2 Actinomycetes bacterium | reverse complement strand
GCGGGCGAGACGATCATGCCGGCGCGGTCGGCGAGCTGCGCGATGAGCGGCGCGAACGGCTCGCTGAGGTGGAGCTCCACCGTGTCCTCGTCGACGACGGTGACCGACTCGAGCTGGGCGATCTCGCTGGCGCGGTTCGATCCGGGGAGGTTCTTGTGGCGGTCGAGGCTGTACTTGACGGCCTCGGCGTCCATAGGCGTCCCGTCGTGGAACACGACGTCGTCGCGCAGGTCGATCGTGACCGTGAGGCCGTCGTCCGACACCGTGTAGCCGGTGGCGAGCTGCGGCACGATGTTCGCCGCCGTGTCGATGTCGAACAGCTTGTCGCAGAGGCTCGCGAACACGATGCGGCCGACGTATGTGCGCGCCAGCGACGGATCGAGGACGTCGGGGTCCTCGGCCAGCCCGATGCGCAGCGTCGTCTGCGCGAAGCCGGCGGTGAGCAGGACCGCCCCCGTGACCACGAGCAGGTGACGCCTGAGAGTCGAGACCATGGTGCCCCTCCCGTAGCCGACCGCGCCCGGCGACGACATCGCCGCGCGCGGCCAGCGTTTGCCCTTCGCGCGAAGGTTAGTACGCGCAGCCGCGCATGGTCAACGTTTCTGGGCCAACTCGCCGCGCGATGCGCACCCCCGCGCGGCGCGATATGCTCGCCCCGGCACCGGCGCGGCCGGCGGGGGACTCGCCCCGGGCCTGGCCGGGGAGGGAGGCCGTGCGCATAGACGACCTCGACAAGCGCATCATCGTGGCGTTGGAGGCGGACGGGCGCCGGCCCTACCGCGACATCGCACGCGACCTCGGGATCGCCGAGGCCACGGTCCGGGCGCGCGTGGGTCGCCTCACCGAGGCCGGGCTCATCCGCATCACCGCCGTCGGCGACCCGCTCTCCCTGGGCGTCAGCACCGCCGCCATCACGCTGATAAGGACGCGTCCAGGCACCGTCCACCAGGTCGCCGAGACCCTCGCCCAGCTCCCCAACGTGCGGTTCGTGGGCGTCTCGCTCGGTTCCGCCGACGTCGTGATCCAGACGCTCCACCGCGACATCAGGGCCCTGCACGACTTCGTGTCGGTGCGCCTGCCGCAGCTCGCGCCGGACATCGTCAGCACCGAGACCCTGCAGCTCGCGGACGTCCTGAAGAGCTCGTGGGAGTGGCGCGCGTGGTTCGCCGAGGCGGAGGGCGAGCCGGCCGTGGGGTCGCGGCGGGCAGCGAGCACGCAGAGGAAGAGGAGGCGCCGCACTTGAGCGCACGCTACGAGCCGAACTGGGAACTGCCCTACCCGTCCTCACGCCAGCCGGTGATGGCCGGCGACGTGGTCGCGACCTCCCAGCCGCTGGCCGCCCAGGCCGGGCTGGAGATGCTGCGGCTCGGCGGCAACGCCGTCGACGCCGCGATCGCGGCCGCGGCGGCGCTGACGGTCGTCGAGCCGACGGGCAACGGCCTCGGCTCCGACGCCTTCGCGATCGTGTGGGACGGCGAGCGCCTCCAAGGCCTCAACTCGTCCGGCCGCTCGCCGCGCGGCCTCGACCCGGAACGCTACCTCGGGCTCGAGGAGGTGCCGCGCGTGGGCTGGGACGCCGTCACGGTGCCCGCCGCCGTCGCGGGCTGGGCGGTCCTCTCGGAGCGCTTCGGGCGACTGCCCTTCGCGAGGCTGCTTGAGCCGGCGGTCCGCTACGCCTCCGAGGGGTTCCCGGTGTCGCCGCTGATCGCCAGGCAGTGGGCCCGCGCCGCCGAGCTGCTCGGCAGGCGCGCGGACTTCGCCGCCGCGTTCGCGCCGGGCGGCCGCGCCCCGGCGGCCGGCGAGACGTGGCGCTCGCCGGAGCAGGCCCGCTCGCTCGAGCTCATCGCCGAGACGAAGGGGCGGGCGCTCTACGAGGGCGAGCTCGCCGACGCCGTGGTCGCGCACGCGCGGTCGGAGGGGGCGCCCATGTCCCACGCGGACCTGGCGGCGCACGCGCCCGAGTGGGTCGAGCCGCTGAGCGCGTCCCTCGGCGGCTTCGAGCTCTGGGAGCTGCCGCCGAACGGCCAGGGCATCGCCGCGCTGCAGGCGCTGGAGCTGGCCCGGCGCGCCGGCATCGAGGAGCTCGAGGTCGACAGCGCCGACTGGGTGCACGTGCAGGTCGAGGCGATGAAGCTGGCCTTCGCCGACGCGCACGCCCACGTCGCCGACCCCGCCCGCATGAGGGTGGGCCCGCGTGACCTGCTCGACCCGGGCTACCTCGACGAGCGCGCGCGGCTCATCGACAGGGGCCGTGCCGGCGACCCCGGCCACGGCGACCCGCGCCCCGGCGGCACGGTCTACCTCTGCGCCGCCGACTCGTCGGGGGGGATGGTCTCGTTCATCCAGTCGAACTACCGGGGCTTCGGCTCCGGCGTCGTCGTGCCCGGCACCGGCATCGCCATGAACAACCGCGGCAACTGCTTCGCCACCGTGCGCGGGCACCCGAACGCCGTCGCCCCCGGCGTGCGGCCCTACAACACGATCATCCCCGGGATGCTCACGAGCGGAGGGCGCGCCGTCGCCGCCCTCGGCGTGATGGGGGGCCCGATGCAACCGCAGGGTCACCTGCAGCTCGTCCTGCGCATGGTCGTCCACGGGCAGAACCCGCAGACCGCGAGCGACGCGCCGCGCTGGCAGGTGGCGGGCGGCAGGAAGCTGCTGCTGGAGCCCGGCTTCCGCCCCGAGGTAGTGCGGGCGCTCGTCGAGCGCGGCCACGACGTGCGCGTGACCGAACCGCACGAGGCGCTCGCGTTCGGCGGCGCCCAGGTCATCGCCAGGCTCCCGGGCGGCGGCTACGTCGCGGGCAGCGACCACCGCAAGGACGGACAGGCCGTCGGGTTCTGAGGGAGGCCGGCGGCGCGCCCCAGGGGTGGGGGCCCGCCGCGCCCTCGACGGTCGTCGGCTACTGGACCAGCGCCAGGCGGAGCTGGAGCTGGGCGCGCAACAGCGCGTGGCGCGCCTGGTCCACGCCCGCCAGGGCGCCCAGGTAGGAGAGCCGGGACTCG
Source organism: Actinomycetes bacterium (assembly GCA_003242455.2). Classification (GTDB taxonomy): domain Bacteria; phylum Actinomycetota; class Actinomycetes; order Actinomycetales; family Demequinaceae; genus Demequina. Next base: position 614 of record QGUM02000153.1, on the reverse strand, counting down.
TCGAACGCCAGCCGCGAGATCGTGCCGGCCTCGAGGCGCGCGCGCTGGGCCTCCAGCGAGAGCTCGGCCAGGCGCAGGGACTCGCGGGCGCCCGCCAGGCGGTCCTCGGCGGCGGCCACCGCGGCCGCGGCCTGCCTGAGCGCGTCGGCGTACGACCTCCGGGCCTCCGCCAGGGCCTCCTCGGCGTCCTCGACCTGGGCGCGTGCGCTCTCCACCTGCACGCGGCTGCTGAGCGCGTTGTCGGTCGCGGCGAGCTGCTCGCGCGCCGCGGCGAGCTGCCGCTCCGCGGCGCGCACCCTGGCGCTGCCCGCGGCGCCGGCCTCGGGGTCGAGCTCGACGGCGGGCAGGAGGTTGTCGTCGGTCACGGGGGCCAACGCCCCCAGGTCCCCCACGAGCCGCGCCAGGGCCAGGCGGGCGTCCTCGAGGTCGGCCTCGGCCTGCTGCAGCTCCCGGCGGCGGTTCGCGGCCGTGTTCTCCGCGCTGAGGACGTCGGCGAGGGTGGCGGCGCCGGCGTCGTAGCGGGCCCGCGTCGCCTCGAGCGTCGTCTCGGCGATCGCCAGGCCGAGGGCCGCCTGCTCCCGGATGTCTGGAAGAAACACCGCGACGCCTGCCGG
>QGUM02000152.1:0-3631 GCA_003242455.2 Actinomycetes bacterium | reverse complement strand
CGGCGCCGGTCTCGAAGCCCGCGATCTGGTCCTCGGGCGCGGCGCGCGCCGTGAGCAGGATGACGGGGATCGAGTCCGTCATCGGGTCATCTTTCAGCGCGCGGCCGAGGGCAAGGCCGTCGAGCTCGGGCATCATCACGTCGGCCACGATGAGGTCGGGCAACTCGGCGCGGGCGCGTTCCAGGCCGGCGCGGCCGTCCGCGGCCTCGAGCACGCGGTACGAGGGCGCGAGCACCGAGCGGATGTAGGCGCGCACGTCCGCGTTGTCGTCCACGATCAGGATCGTGGTCCGGTCCTCGTCCTGCGCGTCCGGCTCCGGGGCATCGCCCCCCAAGTCGTCCGCCTCACGCGGCGAAGAGGGTTCGGGCTCGGGGAGCGTGGCGGCGAGGGTCGCCGCGTCCGGCACGGCGAAGTGCGCGTGTGACGCGGCTGCAGACGACGTCGCCTCCCCCTCGATCTGCGCCCCTTCTCGCGCCGGGCGCAGCCCCCCATGCGCGAGCGGCAGCCGCAGGGTGAACGTACTGCCCACGCCGAGCGTGCTCTCGGCGCGGATCTCGCCGCCGTGCAGCTCGACCAGCTCGCGGGCCAGTGCGAGGCCGATGCCCGTGCCCTCGTAGCGTCGCGTGGCCGACGTGTCGCTCTGGTAGAAGCGGTTGAAGACGCGCGGCAGGTCCTCCGGCGCGATGCCGATGCCGGTGTCGCGCACGGCGATGACTGCGGCCTCGCCCTCCGCATCCACGCTCACCTCGACCACGCCTCCCGCGGGCGTGAACTTGAGCGCGTTCGAGAGCAGGTTGAGCAGCACCTTCTCGAGCTGCTCGGCATCGAACGCGACGGGGAGCGCGGGCAGTCCGGTCTGGAAGCCCAGCGTGATCTCCCGCCGTTCGGCCAGGGGCGCGAAGGCGAGGGTGATGCCGCGCGTGAAGCTCACGAGGTCGTGCGTCCGCCGGCGCAACGTGAGCTGGCCGGCCTGGAGCCGGGTCAGGTCCAGCAACTGGTTGATCAGGCGGAGGAGCCGCTGGCCGTTCCGGAGCATGACCTGCGCCTGCTCGCGCACCGCGGGCGGTAGCGCGCCGTGGCGGCCGTCCAGCATGGAACGGAGCGGGCCCAGGATCAGCGTGAGCGGCGTGCGGAACTCGTGGCTGATGTTCGCGAAGAGGCGCGATTTGAGCTGGTCCAGCTCGGCGAGCCGTTCGGCCTGCTCGGCGAGCTGGGCGTTCTGCGCCGCGAGCTGGATCTCGTTGCGGCGCAGCTCTGCGGTGCGCTCGTCCACGAGCCGCGTCAGCTCCCGCTCGCGCCGCCGCAGACTGCGGAGCCGCCACTGGACGCCGCCGGCGGCCAGCAGCATGAGGGTGACGACGAGGAGGAGCCTGGCCGCCCGCGTCTCGTGGAAGCGCGGGGTCACGACCAGCTCGAGCGGGGCGCCCACGTCGCTCCAGACGCCGCCGTGGCTGCTCGCGCTGACGGTGAACGAGTAGCGTCCGGGCGGCAGGCGGGTGTAGAACGCGCTCCGCCGGCGGCCCGCATCCACCCAATCCGCATCGTACGGATCGAGCCGGTAGCGGAAGCGAACGTTTGCGGGCTCGAGGAAGCTCGGCGCCGTGTACTCGATCTCGACGTCGCGCTCGTCGACGCCGAGGCGAATGGCCCCTTCGCCGGGCACGTACGACGAGTCGCCGGCCACGACGCGCTCGACGACGGGGGGAGACGGCACTCGCGCGACCGCGACGCGCGCCGGGTCGATCACCACCACGCCGTCCTGGGTGGGGAACCAGAGCCGGCCGTCGTGCGCGCGGATGCCCGCGGGCTGAGACCCGCCGTTGGCCTCGCGGTTGCGCATGCCGTCCCGCTCGGTGTAGTGCGTCGAGTGGACGCGCGCGGCGCGGCCATCGGCGAAGGCGTGGAGCTCCGCCCGCGGCACCCAGAAGATGCCGCGGTTCGTGCTCATCCACAGGCGGCCGGCGTCGTCCTCGAGAATCTGGTGGATCACGGGGTCGTAGAGGCCGTGTTCGACGCCGACGTGCACGATGCGCCGGCTGGCAGCGAAGTCGGCGGCGTCATCACGGTCGCCGCCGTCGGCCCAGGCCCGCGGGTCGAGCCGCGCGAGCCCGCGGCCCTCCGTGCCGACCCAGAGCCAGCCGCCCGCGTCCACGTAGAGCGCGCGGATGAGGTTGCTCGGCAGGCCGTCGGACTCCCGAATGCGAGTGAAGCGGCCGTGTTCGTAGCGGAGCAGACCGTCGCCGTTGGTGCCCATCCAGAGAGCGCCGTCCGCGGTTTCGGCGAAGGCGCGGACGGGGGCCGTGCCGGGCTTCGAATCGAGCATGATCCAGTGACCGTCCTCGAGGCGCACGACGCCCGACCCCGCGCCGACCCAGAGCCGGCCGCGCGTGTCGCTGTAGAGCGCGTAAATGTGGCCCCGGAGCGCGGCCGGGGCGTCGACGCTCCGGCAATCGACGGCGGGCAGGCTGCACGAGAGCAAGCCAGCGTCGGTTCCCACCCACAGGCGGTCCGGGCGGTCGGAGAAGAGCGAGAAGATGGCGCGCAGCCCGGCCAGCATCGTCCACGTGGCGACGCGCCCGTGCCCGTCGATCCGGCTCAGCCCGCTCCAGGTCCCTACCCAGATCGTGCCTGAAGGGTCTTCGTAGACTGTGGTGGCTCGCGCGTTCGCGAGCCCCTCGGGCTGGCTGAACGTGGTGAAGAGCGCGGGCTTGAGACGGTGCAGCCCGGCGTTGAACGTGCCCAGCCAGATGCTGCCTTCCCGGTCGATGGCGATCGCGGTGAGCTCCACATCCTCGCCCGTGCGGCCGAGCACCCGGCCGAGATCCCAGGCGAGCTCGCCCTCCCGGTACAGCCGGGAGTCGCTCGCGTGCCATAGCGCGCCATCCGCGTCGACCGCGCCGGCGATCCAGCCAGTCGGCGGCACCTGCGCCGAGTGGGCCTCGATCGGGTATGCCCTGAGCCCGGCAAGCACGAGGCGCGTGCCCGGCCGTCGTCGGAAGCCCGCACGGATTGCGCTTCCCGGCTCCGTTGACCCGAGCTGCCGGAGTCCGCTTTCCACCTCCTCCCAAACGTCGTTTTGGGTGTAGAGCCAGAGGACGCCGGCCGTGTCCTCGGCCATACCCCGGATCAGCGTCGAGTCGAGCGCCGTGCCGGTGATGACCCGCTCCGCCCGATCCCCCTCGATGCGGAACAGGCCCATGGGCTCGGTGCTGACCCAGACGCTGCCGTCGCGACGCCGCATGAGCCCCCACACGGCTCCGCGGATCACTTCCTCCGCGACCGGGACGAATTCATCGCCCTCGATGCGACCCAAACCGTCCGTCATCCGGATCCAGACGCCGCCCTCTGGATCCGGCGTCACGCCGCGGACCTGGCCCCTGAAACCCTGCTCCGGGCCGAACCGCGTGAAGCGGCCATGCCGGAACCGCACGAGGTCCGCCGTCTCGGTGCGCATCCAGAGGTTTCCGTCACGGTCCTCGGTCAGCGAAACGAGGCGGTTGCTCGGGAGCGTCAGCGTGTTCGCGGTATTGAAGACGGTGAAGCGGACACCGTCGAACCGCACCAGGCCGTCCATCGTCGCGAGCCAGATGTAGCCATCACGGCTCTGGAGCACGGTACGGATCGAGTTGAG
>QGUM02000151.1:0-3638 GCA_003242455.2 Actinomycetes bacterium | reverse complement strand
CCGCTCCCCCCCCGCCGATGCTCACGCGCGTGGCCGGTCGATCTCGCCGGGCCGCGATTACTTCTTGTCGTCCTCGTCCACGATCTCGGCGTCGACGACGTCCTCGTCGCCGCCGGAGCCGCCGGAGCCGGAGGTCGTGGACTCGCCAGCCTGCTGCGAGGAGTAGACCGCCTCGCCGATCTTCTGGGCCTTGGCCACGAGCTCCTCGTGGGCCGACTTCACGGCCGCGGTGTCCTCGCCTTCGAGCGCGGTGCGCACCTTGGCGATGGCCTCCTTGACCTCGTCGGCGACCTCCGAGGGGACCTTGTCCTCGTTGTCCTTGAGGATCTTCTCGGTCTGGTAGGCGAAGGTCTCCGCCGTGTTGCGGGTCTCCGCCTCCTCGCGACGCTTGCGGTCCTCCTCGGCGTGGGCCTCGGCGTCCTTGACCATGCGCTCGATGTCCTCCTTGGACAGTGCCGAGCCGCCGGTCACGGTGATGGACTGCTCCTTGCCGGTGCCGCGGTCCTTGGCGGACACGTGGACGATGCCGTTCGCGTCGATGTCGAAGGTCACCTCGATCTGGGGCACGCCGCGCGGAGCGGGGGCGATGCCGGACAGCTCGAAGGTTCCCAGGAGCTTGTTGTCGCGGGCGAAGGAGCGCTCACCCTGGTAGACCTGGATGAGCACCGACGGCTGGTTGTCCTCGGCGGTCGAGAACACCTCGGACGACTTGGTCGGGATGGCCGTGTTGCGCTCGATGAGCTTGGTCATCACGCCGCCCTTGGTCTCGATGCCGAGGCTCAGCGGGGTGACGTCGATGAGCAGCACGTCCTTGCGCTCGCCGCGGATGACGCCGGCCTGGAGCGCGGCGCCCACGGCAACGACCTCATCGGGGTTGACGCCCTTGTTGGGCTCCTTGCCGCCCGTGAGCTCCTTGACCAGGTCGGTCACGGCGGGCATGCGGGTCGAGCCGCCGACGAGGACCACATGGTCGATGTCGGAGAGCTTGATGCCGGCGTCCTTGATGACCTGGTGGAACGGCGCCTTGCAGCGCTCGAGCAGGTCCTCGGTCATCTGCTGGAACTGGGCGCGCGTCAGCTTGGTGTCGAGGTGGACCGGGCCGTTCTCGCCCACGGAGAGGTACTGCAGCGAGATGGTGGTCTGCTGCGCGGTCGAGAGCTCCTTCTTGGCCTGCTCGGCGGCCTCGCGCAGACGCTGGACGGCCGCGCGGTCCTTGGACAGGTCCACGCCCTCGGTGTTCTTGACCTCCTTGATGAGGTGGTCGACGATGCGCTGGTCCCAGTCGTCGCCGCCCAGGCGGTTGTCTCCTGCGGTGGCCTTGACCTGGATGGTCGCGAAGTCGTCGTCGTCCTTGCCGACCTCAAGGAGCGAGACGTCGAACGTGCCGCCGCCCAGGTCGAAGACGAGGATGAGCTCGTCCTCCTTGCCCTTGTCGAGGCCGTAGGCGAGCGCGGCCGCGGTCGGCTCGTTGACGATGCGCAGGACGTTGAGGCCCGCGATCTCGCCGGCGTCCTTGGTGGCCTGGCGCTCGGCGTCGTTGAAGTACGCGGGGACGGTGATGACCGCATCGGTCACCTTCTCGCCCAGGTACTCCTCGGCGTCGCGCTTGAGCTTGCCGAGGATGCGCGCGGAGATCTCCTGCGGCGTGTACTTCTTGTCGTCGATCTCCTTGGTCCAGTCGGTGCCCATGTGGCGCTTCACGGACGAGATGGTGCGGTCGACGTTCGTGACGGCCTGGCGCTTGGCGATCTCGCCGACGAGCACCTCACCGGTCTTGGAGAACGCGACCACCGACGGGGTGGTGCGGGCGCCCTCGGCGTTCGCGATGACGGTGGGCTCACCGCCCTCGAGGACGGCGACGACGGAGTTGGTGGTTCCGAGGTCGATGCCTACTGCTCGTGACATGTCTGTTCCTCCTTGGCGGGCCGATGCCGGGGCGCCGGCGCCGCGTGTGATGGTGGCTTGATCTCGCTCACGTCCGCTTCCAGACTTGAGCGGCCTACGCTCAAGTTATCTCCGTGGCCGGGCCATGTCAAGCGAAAAGCCGAAAACTTGAGCCTCTCAGGCTCAAGAATTTCCGTCCCGGGTCGGGCACGTGGATCCCGAGACGCGGACGGCTGCGGCAGGCGCGAAGCACCGTCTCCCGTTGCGCGGTTCCCTCACCCGGGCCCTAGCCTGGGCGCATGGCCACTCCTGCTGAAGCCGCCGCCCACTTCGCGGCCCGACTCGCCTTCGAGACCGACGTGAGCGACGTCTACAGCGAGCTCGCGACGGGCAGCCCGAGCTTCGTGCTCATCGACACGCGCAGCCTCGAGGCCTGGAAGCAGGGCCACATCCGTGGCGCGATCCACATGCCCAAGCCGGACATGCCCAGGCGCATCCCTGCGGAGTTCGCGCCGGGGACCAGATTCGTCGTCTACTGCTGGGGCCCCGGCTGCAACGGCGCGACCCGCGCCGGCCTCATCATCTCCGAGCTCGGCTACCCGGTGAAGGAGATGATCGGCGGCTTCGAGTACTGGGCGCGCGAGGGACTGCCCGTGGACCGCATCGCCAAGGACCTCACCGGCAACGAGGTGAGCATGGACGCAACGCGTCCCGCCGACCCGCTGACCAACATCGTCCCGGGCGGGGCCGGCGGCCTGGTGGGCTTCGGGGCGACAGGCATCGGCGCAGGGATCATCGCCGCCGGCGGCATCGCGTGCGACTGCTGAGCCGGCCCTGCTGATCCGGTCGCGCTGAACCCGACCTGACCCGCGCCGTCGTGACCGCATCCGGCCAGGTGGCGCCGCCCCGGCGCGGTTAGGATCGATGTGTCCCACACAGAACGGGAGAGTCATGCCACGCGCCCTTATCACGGGTATCACCGGTCAGGACGGTCTCTACCTCTCGGAGCTTCTCCTCAGCAAGGGCTACGAGGTCTTCGGCCTCATCCGCGGCCAGAACAACCCCCGCTGGGAGCTCGTCGAGCAGACGGTGCCCGACGTCACGCTGCTCACCGGCGACCTCATGGACATGTCGAGCCTCATGCGCGCGCTCGACACGGCTCAGCCGGACGAGGTGTACAACCTCGGCGCCATCTCCTTTGTGGCGTATTCCTGGGAGAACGCCCACCTCACCGCCGACGTCACGGGCAAGGGCGTGCTGTCCATGCTCGAGGCGACGCGGCTGTACGCGGGCTCCGACCTGGGCCGCGTGCGCTTCTACCAGGCCTCCTCGTCGGAGATGTTCGGCAAGGTGCAGGAGGTCCCGCAGAAGGAGACGACGCTCCTGTGGCCGCGCTCGCCCTACGGCGTCGCCAAGGTCTTCGGCCACTACATGACGATCAACTACCGCGAGTCGTACGGCATGCATGCCTCGAGCGGCATCCTCTTCAACCACGAGTCGCCGCGCCGCGGCACGGAGTTCGTCACGCGCAAGGTGTCGCAGGCCGTCGCGCGCATCACGCTGGGCCTGCAGGACCACGTCGTGCTCGGCAACCTGGACGCCCGTCGCGACTGGGGCTTCGCCGGCGACTACGTCGAGGCGATGTGGCGCATGCTGCAGCAGGACGAGCCCGACGACTATGTGGTCGCCACGGGCGAGGCCCACTCCATCCGGGACCTCCTCGACGCGGCCTTCGGCCACGTGGGCATCGAGGA
>QGUM02000036.1:0-16229 GCA_003242455.2 Actinomycetes bacterium | reverse complement strand
GCGGTGCCGTCGTGGACGAACCTCGTGCCGTCCGAGCGCGTGATGTCGAGCGACACGTCCAAGTCCTCGAGCTTCAGGAAGCGCTGCTCCAGGTCGAGGAGGTACTGCTTCTCCTCCTCGGTGAGCTCGCCGCGGATCGACTCCGCGGCCTTGACGTCCGTCACCACGTACATGAAGGCCAGGAAGTACTCACGGCCCTCGTCGGTGTCGGGGATGATCTCGTAGAGCGTCCCGTCGTTCATGCGGCCCACGTAATGCTGGTACAGCAGATCCGCGGACACCCGCTCGATTGCGATGTCCTGCGTCCAGGGCATGGCGGCCTCCTCGGCCGCCTGCTTCTTCATGAGGTAGACCAGAGTGCTGCTCGCGAGGCCGATGACCATCGCCGACACCATGAGGCCGACCAGCGGCCCACGACGCAAGAGGAAAGGAGACCTGGGAGCCTCGGGACTCTGCCCCTCAGCGATGATCTCCCCGCCCGATGCCGGGACCGCGTGCGGCGCCGCCACCACGGGGCGAGCCGTGGTCGGCTGCGGCGCCGCCACCACGGGGCGAGCCGTGGTCGCCGCCAGGTCAGGCTCACGAGCCGCAGCGGCGGCGTGAAGGGCGAAAGGGTCGTCGGGGCGGTTGTCGCTCATGGGAGGCTACTATGCCGCACCCTCATCACGCTGCGCGCCAGGCGCCGCCTTGGCGCGTCCGGCGCCGGCGTCGGCGGCGTCGCGCACGCGGGCGATGAACGCCGGCGTGACCCGCTCCATGACCACCTCGCGCGTGACCACCACGCGCGCGATGTCCTCGCGGCCCGGCACCTCGAACATGGTCTCCTGCAGGACCTCCTCGAGGATGGCTCGCAGGCCGCGCGCGCCGGTGCCGCGTTCGAGCGCCTGCTCGGCGACGGCGCGGACCGCCTCGTCGTCGAACACGAGCTCCACGCCGTCCAGCTCGAACATCCGCTGGTACTGCTTGATGAGGGCGTTGCGCGGCACGGTGAGGATGGAGACCATCGCCTCCACGTCGAGCGGCGAGACGGTCGCCACCACCGGCATGCGGCCGATGAACTCGGGGATGAGGCCGAACTTGTGCAGGTCCGCGGGGGTCACCTGCGCGAAGAGGTCCGAGTTGTCGGCCTCCTTGAGCGGGGCGCCGAAGCCGATGCCCTTGCGGCCCACGCGCTGCATGATGATGTCCTCAAGCCCCGCGAACGCGCCGCCCAGGATGAACAGCACGTTCGTGGTGTCGATCTGGATGAACTCCTGGTGCGGGTGCTTGCGGCCTCCCTGCGGCGGGACCGCGGCGACCGTGCCCTCGATGATCTTGAGCAACGCCTGCTGCACGCCCTCGCCGGACACGTCGCGGGTGATCGAGGGGTTCTCCGCCTTGCGCGCGACCTTGTCGATCTCGTCGATGTAGACGATGCCGCGTTGGGCCTTCTCGACGTCGTAGTCTGCGGCCTGGAGCAGCTTGAGCAGGATGTTCTCGACGTCCTCGCCCACGTAGCCGGCCTCGGTGAGCGCCGTGGCATCGGCGATGGCGAAGGGGACGTTGAGCATCTTGGCGAGCGTCTGCGCCAGGTACGTCTTGCCGCAGCCGGTGGGGCCGATGAACAGAACGTTCGACTTGGCGATCTCCACCTGGTCGTCGCCCTTGACCTCGCCGGCGCGCACGCGCTTGTAGTGGTTGTATACGGCCACCGACAGCGCGCGCTTGGCCGACTCCTGGCCCACGACGTACTGCTCGAGGAAGTCGTAGATCTCCCGCGGCTTGGGAAGCTCGGTGAGCTCGGCCTCGACGGCCTCGGCGAACTCCTCGTCGAGGATCTCGTTGCACAGCCCGATGCACTCGTCGCAGATGTACACGTTGGGGCCCGCGATGAGCTTGCGCACCTGCTTCTGCGTCTTGTTGCAGAACGTGCACTTCAGCAGATCGCCGCTGTCCGTCGGTCGAGACATCCGCGCTCCTTCCCGTCATCCCAGGCTATCGCCGGGCACTCGGACCCGCACCGGCGACGCGCCGGGCTCGCCGTCCGCCCTGGCAGGCGCCGCGTGGAGCGCCGATGCCGGGGTGCGGAGGCGTCACGCGCCGGGCTTGGCGGGCTCCGGATCGCCCTTGCGGGAGGCGAGAACCTGGTCGACGATGCCGTACTCGCGAGCCTGCTCGGCCGAGAGGAACGTGTCGCGCTCGATGTCGTTGCGCACCTTCTCCGGGGTCTGCCCGGTGTGGTGGGCGAGCGTGTTCTCGAGCCACTCGCGCATGCGCAGGATCTCCTCCGCGTAGATCTCGATGTCCGAGGCCTGAGCGCGGGCGCCGCCCTCGATGCGCGGCTGGTGGATCATGACGCGGGCGTTGGGCAGAGCGAGGCGCTTGCCGGGCTGGCCGGCGGCCAGCAGCACGGCGGCGGCCGATGCGGCCTGGCCCAGGCACACGGTCTGAACGTGCGGCTTGATGTACTGCATGGTGTCGTAGATCGCGGTGAGCGCGGTCTGCGAGCCGCCCGGGCTGTTGATGTACAGCGTGATGTCGCGGTCGGGGTCCTGCGACTCGAGCACGAGCAGCTGGGCCATGACGTCGTCGGCGGAGGCGTCGTCGATCTGCACTCCCAGGAAGATGATGCGGTCCTCGAAGAGCTTCGAGTACGGGTCGCGGATCTTGGTGCCGTACGAGGTGCGCTCCTCGAACTGCGGCAGGATGTAGCGGGCCGACGGGGCCTGCGGGGCCATGCCGCCGAACACGCCGGCGGTGCGGGCCGCGGCCTGGATCGCCTGGAACTCGTTCACGCCTTGCCTCCCTGCGAACGGTCGCCCGCCTCGGCGGCGTGCTTGATGACCTTGTCGATGAAGCCGTACTCCTTGGCCTCCTCCGCCGTGAACCAGCGGTCGCGGTCGGCGTCCTTGAGGATCTGCTCGACGGACTTGCCGGTCTGCTGGGCGGTGAGCTCGGCGAGCACCTTCTTCATGTGCATGATGAGCTCCGCGTTGATGCGGATGTCCGTCGCGGTGCCGTAGATGCCGCCGGAGGGCTGGTGCATCATGACGCGCGCGTGCGGCGTCGCGAAGCGCTTGCCCGGAGCGCCCGAGGACAGGAGGAACTGGCCCATCGACGCGGCCATGCCCATCGCGATGGTCGCGACGTCGGGCTTGATGTACTGCATCGTGTCGTAGATCGCCATGCCCGCGGTGATGGAGCCGCCCGGGCTGTTGATGTACAGGTAGATGTCCTTGTCGGGGTCCTCGGCCGCGAGCAGCAGCATCTGCGCGCAGATGGCGTTCGCGTTGTCGTCGCGGACCTCGTCGCCCAGCCAGATGATGCGCTCGCGCAGCAGGCGGTTGTAGATCGAGTCGTTGAGACCCATGCCCTGCATCTCGCCGCGAGCCATGGGCGCGGTCGAGGCGATCCCCGGCATCGAGCCAGGCAGCGTCGTGTCGTTCACGTGTCCCTCCCGTTGGACGTTCTGCTTGACACTAACGCCCCCGAGGGGTGGTTTCCTGCCGCTCGGGGCCCCGTTTCGCTACGGGGTGAACGCTCGCGTGCGGCGGTTTCGCCGCGGGGCGAACGCTCGCCCGCGGAGCCGTCCCTACGCGGCGGCCGACGGCGGGGCCGCGGTGGAGTGGCGCACGACGAGGCTTGTCGCGAGGTCCATGCGCGGCACGGTGTCGAGCGTGCCCGATGCGGCCCGCAGCACCAGGCGCGCGGCCTCCTCGCCCATGCGGCGCAACGGCTGGTGGACGGTCGTGAGGCCGGGGGTGATCCATGCGGCGAGCGGGATGTCGTCGTAGCCGACGACGGACAGGTCGCGGGGCACCTCGAGGCCGCGAGCGCGAGCCGCCTCCATGACGCCGAGCGCCTGCAGGTCGGAGCCCGCGAAGATCGCGGTGGGCCGGTCCTCCATGTCGAGCAGCTCCCCGCCGATGCGGCGGCCGCCCTCGAGGTGGAAGTCGCCGTAGCGGATGAGCCGCTCGTCCAGGCGCAGGCCCGCGACCGTCATGGCGGAGCGGTAGCCGTCGATGCGCGCGTGCGAGCACATCATGTCGTCGGGTCCGGAGATGACGGCGATGCGCGTGTGGCCCAGCTCGATGAGGTGGCGGGTCGCCATGAGGCCGCCGGACCAGTTCGAGGAGCCGACCGACGGCACGTCGGGCGAGGGGTCGCCGGCGGGGTCGAGGATGACCCACGGGATCTCGCGAGAGCGCAGCTGGCGGCGCAGGTCGTCGGCGAGGTCGGAGAAGACGAGCACGACGCCGCGGGGGCGACGGCGCAGCACGCCGTCGATCCATTCCTCGCCCGGGGCGTGGCGAGTCCCGGACTCGGTGAGCACCAGGCCGAGCCCGTTGGCGCGAGCGACGTCCTGGACGCCGCGGATGATCTCGAGCGAGAAGCCGGGCTCGAGCTCGTGGACCACGAGCTCGAGAAGCGCGGCGCTCGAAGCGGCCTGGCGGCGACGGTGGTAGCCGTGGCGGGCGAGCTGCTCCTCGACGCGGGCGCGCGTCGCCGCCGACACGTCGGGCCGGCCGTTGAGCACCTTGGAGATGGTGGACAGTGACACGCCCGTCTCCTCCGCGATGGCGGCGAGGGTCACGCGGCGTCGCGCGGTTCCTGTGAGAGCCATGGATCCCCCGTAAAGTTTCGAAGCCCTCGCCACTATAACTTGTTGGAAATTCCAGCGAAACCAGGCGCAGCTCCCGGCCGATTCGCCGATGTTATCGATCTCATCCGGAGGGCTGGACGGACAGACCGCGCGTGCGTAGGCTTGGCGTGCCGCAGACTTTCGGCAACAGTTGCGAAACTTTCGATGCCCATGGGCATCCCCGGAACCGGAGTCACGATGACGCCCTCCTCCCCTGCCGACGCCGCACGTCCCGCTCCCCTCGCCGAGCGCGCCGCCGCGGGCGCGAGCCTGCCGCGCGCCGAGCGCGCCGCGGCCGCGCGCCCCTGGGCCGATGCGAGCCTCCCCGTCGCCGAGCGCGTCGCCGCCCTCATCGCCGTGATGACGATCGAGGAGAAGGCCGGCCAGCTCGTCGGAGCCTGGGTGGGAGCCGACGACAAAGGCGAGGACGTCGCACCCCACCAGCACCTCATGCACCCGCCCGCGGACCTCGACGCGCTGCTCCCGCACGGCATCGGCCAGCTGACGCGGCCCTTCGGCACCCGCCCGGTGGACCCCGCCGCCGGAGCGCTGAGCCTCGCCCGCTCGCAGCGCCGCATCGCCGCCTCCAACCGCCACGGCATCCCCGCCATGGCGCACGACGAGTGCCTCGCCGGATTCGCCGCCTGGGGCGCGACCGCCTACCCCGTGCCCGTCGCGTGGGCCGCGACCTTCGATCCGCCGCTCATCGAGGAGATGGGCGCCCAGATCGGCGCCGACATGCGCCGCGTGGGAGTCCACCAGGGCCTCGCCCCCGTCATGGACGTGGTGCGCGACCTGCGCTGGGGCCGCGTCGAGGAGACCATGGGCGAGGACCCGTACCTCGTGGCGACCACGGGCACGGCGTACGTGCGCGGCATGGAGTCGGCGGGCGTCGTCGCCACGCTCAAGCACTTCGCGGGGTACTCCGCCTCCAAGGGCGCGCGCAACCTCGGCCCCGTCTCGATGGGCCCGCGCGAGTTCGCGGACGTCATCCTGCCGCCGTTCGAGATGGCCGTCGTCCACGGCAAGGTCCGTTCCGTCATGAACTCGTACAGCGACGTCGACGGCGTCCCGGCCGTCGCGAACCGCCGCCTGCTCACAGAGCTGCTGAGGGAGACGTGGGGATTCGACGGCATCGTCGTCGCCGACTACTTCGCGATCGCGTTCCTCCACCTGCTCCACCGCACGGCGGCCGATGCCGCGGGCTCGGCCGCGCAGGCCCTCGCCGCCGGCATCGACGTCGAGCTGCCCAACCCCGACGCCTACGCGCAGCCGCTCATCGAGGCCGTCCGCTCCGGCGCGATCCCCGAGGAGCTCGTCGACACCGCGCTCGCCCGCGTGCTGAGCCTCAAGGCGGAGCTCGGCCTGCTCGACGCCGACTGGGATCCCGTCCCGCCGGCGCTGCGCGAGCTCGAGGCGCAGGGGGTGGACATCGACGACGTCGAGGCGGTGCGCGGCAAGGTCTCGCTCGACACCGAGCGCGGTCGCGACATCGCCCGCCGCATCGCGGAGGAGTCCGTCATCCTGCTGTCCAACGACGGCACCCTGCCGCTGAGCCAGCCGCATCGCATCGCGGTCGTCGGCCCGGCCGCGGACTTCGAGTTCGCCGTCCTGGGCTGCTACTCCTTCCCCGCGCACATCGGCGTGCAGTACCCGGGAACGCCCACGGGCATCGAGATCCGCACCCTGCTCGAGGCCATCACGGCCGAGTTCCCCGGCGCGCAGATCACCCACATCCCCGGCACGACGCTCGACGGCGGCGAGACCGACGCGATCGCCGACGCCGCGGCGGCGGCGCGCGACGCCGACGTGGTCATCCTGGCGCTGGGCGACCGCGCCGGGCTGTTCGGTCGCGGCACCTCCGGCGAGGGCTGCGACGTCGAGGACCTCACCCTCCCAGGCGCGCAGGCCCGGCTGCTCGAGGCCGTGCTCGACGCTGGCACGCCCACCGTCCTCACTCTCCTGTCAGGCCGCCCGTACGCGCTCGGCACCGCCCCCGAGCGGGCATCGGCGATCCTCCAGACGTTCTTCCCCGGCGAGGAGGGCACCGGCGCGATCGCGGGCGTCATCAGCGGCCGCGTGAACCCCTCGGGTCGCCTGCCCGTGCACATCCCCCGCACCCCCGGCGGCCAGCCGTGGACATACCTCGCGGCGCCGCTCGGTCGCCTGAACTCGGGCTCGACTCTCGACCCCACGCCCGCCTTCCCCTTCGGCCACGGCCTGGGCTACGGGCGCTTCGCGTGGTCCGATGCGACGATCTCCGCCGCGTCCTTCCCGACCGACGGCTCGGTCGAGATCTCCGTGACCGTCGTCAACGGCACGGAGCGAGACGGCGCCGACGTGGTGCAGGTCTATCTGCACGACCCGGTGGCGCAGGTGGTGCGGCCGGAGCACAGGCTCATCGGCTTCGCGCGCGTGCCGCTCGCGGCGGGCGAGTCCGCACGGGTGACGTTCGAGATCCACGCGGACCTCACGAGCTTCATCGGCCGCGACCTCACGCGCGTCGTGGAGCCGGGGGCCATCTCGCTCGGCATCGCGCGCTCCGTGGGCGACATCGTCTTCCCGCTCGAGGCTGAGCTCACCGGGCCCGAGCGCACCGTGGACCACACGCGCGTCATGACGCCGCGCGTGACGATCGCGAGGCTCTAGCCGGCGAAGGAGTGGGCCGGAGCGCCCGCGAC
This sequence comes from Actinomycetes bacterium, assembly GCA_003242455.2. GTDB lineage: Bacteria > Actinomycetota > Actinomycetes > Actinomycetales > Demequinaceae > Demequina. The sequence continues at coordinate 8,927 of QGUM02000036.1, read as the reverse complement.
TCCGGGCCGCAGCGTGAAGACGGCGCCCTGGTTCTCGTCACGGGCATCGGCGGTGAGGAACTGCCACGCCGAGGTCACATAGAGCGTGGCCATGTCCTCGTCGCCGAACGCCGGCGCCGTGACCTGGCTCGCAGGAAGCGCGATGCGCTCGGTGAGCTCGCCGTCCGCGTCGTAGCGCTCCACCGCGCCCGCGCCGTAGCGCGCGACCCACAGCCCGCCCTCGCGGTCCACCGCGAGGCCGTCGGCGATGCCGCACTCCTGGTCGAAGACGACGAGGCGCCGCCCGTTCGCGATCTGCCCGGCATCGGCGTCGAAGTCGTACGCGAGCAGCACCCACGCGAGCGTGTCGACGAGGTACATGGTCGACCCGTCGGGGCTGAAGCCGATGCCGTTGGGGAACTGCACGCCGTCGATCGCGACGCGCACGTCGCCGTCGGGCTCGACGCGGTACAGCGAGCCGGGACGCGAGCCGAACTCGAGCGCCGTCGCGCCCACCCACAGGCGACCCCTCGCGTCGCACACGCCGTCGTTGAGCCGATGCGTGTCCGGCACGAAGCCGCGCGCGACCCACTTCGCCGGGGGATTGCGCGGCGCGGCGAGGGCCACGCCCTCGCGCAGGCCGCACACGTAGCCGCCGCCCACACGCGGGCGAGCGACGCCCACAGGCTGCCCGCAGTCGAACACCTCGTGCATGCCCGTCGCGTGCGAGAACGTGTGAAGCCGGCCCGGCGTGATGTCGACCCAGCTGAACAGTCCCGTCGCGGCGTCCCAGTGCGGCGACTCCCCGAGCTCGAACACGCCCAAGGCGAGCCTCTCGACCGCCACGTCCGTCATGCGCACCGTCCTTGCCCCCGATCTTGCGCGACCGTCGCCGGTCAGTACGTCACGGGCGCCGGACCGAGCTCCTCGAGGAGCTTGGCCATCGCCACGTACGCGCGATTACGGTACGCGACGATCTCCGGCAACGCCTCCGGGGGAGCGTTGAGGAAGCCACGGCCGGACTTCACGCCCAGGGCGCCCTGGTCGATGAGGTCCTGCAGGATCTGCGGAGTCTTGAACCGCTCGGGGAAGTCCGCCTCGAAGCTCGCGTAGCAGAAGCGGTACACGTCCAGGCCTGCCATGTCCGCGATCGCGAAGGGGCCGAAGAACGGCAGGCGGAACCCGAACGTCGTGCGCACGATGGTGTCGATCGCCTCGACGGAAGCGACGCCCTCCTCGACCAGCTGCGTCGCCTCGTGGAACAAGGCGTACTGCAGGCGGTTGAGGACGAAGCCGGTCGCATCGGAGATGCGGGCGGAGAGCTTGCCCGATGCCGTGAGAAGCTCCTCGACCGGGGCGAGGAGGTCCGTGTCCGTGCCGTCGTGCGGGATGAGCTCCACGCCCGGGATGAACGGCGCAGGGTTGGAGAAGTGGACGCCGAAGAAGCGCTCAGGGCCCTGCACCGCGGCGGCGAGCTTGGTGATGGAGATCGTCGAGGTGTTGGAGCCGATGATCGCGTCCGGTCGCGCCGCGGCACTGATGCGCGCGAGGGTCTCGTGCTTGACGTCGATGCGCTCGAAGACCGCCTCGATGATGAAGTCGGCCTCTGCGACGGCCTGCTCGATGGTCTCTGCGGCACTGATGCGCTCCGCGATGGTCCCGGGCGCGCCGGCGGGGAAGAGCCCGTCACGCTCGAAATCCCCCGCCTCCTTCACGAGGCGATCGAGGTTGGCGCGTGCCACCTCGCCCGAGACGTCGGCGATGACGACGTCCCTGCCGGCGAGCGCGAAGACCTGGGCGATGCCTCCGCCCATGTAGCCGGAGCCGACGACGGCGACCTTCTGGATCATGCTTCCTCCTCGTAGGCGCAGATCGCGTCGACCTTCGCCTTGGAGGCGGACGCGGGGTCGAAGGTGTGCTCGAGCCATTCGGCGACGAGCTTCTTGGCGAGCTCAAGGCCGATGACTCGCTGGCCCAGGCACAGCACCTGGGCGTTGTTGGACAGGACGGAGCGCTCCACGGAGTAGGCGTCGTGCGCCGTCACCGCGCGCACGCCGGGGACCTTGTTCGCGGCGATCGCGACGCCCAGGCCAGTGCCGCAGATGAGCAGGGCGCGGTCGGCCTCGCCTGCCGCGACCTTGCGTGCGGCGGCCACCGCGACGTGCGGGTAGGCGGTGTGCTCGTCGCGGCTCACGCCCACGTCCTCGACGGACGCGACGCGCGGGTGGGCGCGCAGCACCTCCGCGAGAGCGGTCTTATAGTCGTAGCCGGCGTCGTCTCCCCCGACGACGATCCGGAGCCTCTCGCTGGTCATACGTGCACCACCTCGCTGCCTGCAAGCGCGGTCACGATGATCGCGAAGGATGTCGCACCCGGGTCCGGGTGGCCGATGCTGCGCTCGGCGAGCGGGCGGGCCCGGCCGAGCTTGGGGGCGAGCTCTGCGGTCGCGGCGGCGGCCGTCGTCGCGGCGGCGGCCGCGGCGGTGAGCGCCTGGGGGATGGACTGGTCGGCGTTCGCGAGCACGGCGTCGACGAACGGCGCGATCGCATCGACCATGGTCTTGTCCCCCACGGCGGCCTTGCCCAGCTCCCGCACGGCCGCGGCCGCAGCCGATGCCGCGGTGCCGAGCGTCGCGGCGTCCCACGCGCCCTCGTCGACGTGCGCACCGAGGGCGGTCAGCATCGCGCCCCATAGCGCGCCCGACGTGCCGCCCGCCTTCTCCGACCATGCGTCGCCTGCGCCCGCGAGGAGGTCGCGCGGGGCCTGGCTCGACGCGTGCGCCGTGGCGTAGTCGAGGGCGGCGGTGACGCCGCGGAGCATGCCGGTGCCGTGGTCGCCGTCGCCCGCGATCGCGTCGAGCGCTCCCAGCGAGACGTGCTCGCGCTCGATCGCCTCACGTGCCACCTCGAGCGCGGCGACGATGCGGGCGTTCGCGGCCGACTGTGCCTCGGTGAGCTCCACGGAGGGCTCAGCATCGGACACGGCGCCCGTGGCATCAGACACCGCTGCACCCGACACGGCGCCCGCCGCGACGGCCCCTGCCCCGGCGGGCGAGACGGAGCCGCGCCGGTAGGCGGGGGTGTAGGCCGGGGCCTCCCACAGGCGCTGCAGCTCGTCGTCGAGCCACGTGATCGTGAGCGATGCGCCCGCCATGTCGAGGCTCGTCACGAGCTCGCCGCACTCGCTCACGACGATGTCGAGACCCGCGTCCGTGAGCTGGTCCCACACGTGCTTGAGCAGGACGAAGAGCTCTTCGTACTTCACGGTGCCCAGGCCATTGACGATGACGCCGACGCGCCCGTCGGTCCCTGCGGGACGCTCGGCGAGAAGCGGCTCGATGAGCGCTGCCGCGAGCTCCTCGACGGGAGGGGTGGGCTCGTCGCGCACGCCGGGCTCGCCGTGAATGCCCAGGCCGACCGACATCATGCCCTCGGGGACGTGGAACAGCGGGGCATCGGCGCCGGGCAGGGTGCAGCCGTCCCACGCGACGCCCATGGTGGACGTCGCCGCGTTGGCCTTGCGCATGACGCGCTCGACCGCGTCGATGCTCTGCCCCTCGGCGGCGGCCGCCCCGCCGAGCTTGAACACCACGAAGTCGCCCGCGATGCCGCGCCGCTTGGACACGTCGGAGGCCGGGGCGCTCGCGACATCGTCCGTCACGAGGACGGTGCGGCAGTCGATGCCCTCGTCGCGCAGGCGCTTCTCGGCCTCGCCGAAGTGGATGACGTCGCCCGCGTAGTTGCCGAAGCTGAAGATCACTCCCCCGCCGGCGTGGGCGGCCTTGGCGACGCGATACGCCGCGCCGGCCGACGGCGAGGTGAAGACCTGCCCGCACACGGCGCCAGCCGCGAGCCCTTCGCCCACCGTGCCGGCGAAGGCCGGGTAGTGGCCAGATCCGCCGCCGATGACCACGGCGACGTGCCCCTGCGGCAGCGGCGTCGCGCGGACCACTCCGCCGTCCACCCGGCGCACGGTGTCGGCGTGGACGCGCACGAAGCCCTCGAGGGCGTCGTCCACGAAGGTGTCGGGATCGGAGATGATGCGCGGCATGGCGTCGTTGCCTCCTTACGCGGTGACGGGACGGGGCAGCGTCGGCTGCTGGACGCGGCTCACGCCCAGGGTGTAGTCGGGGGTGCGCGGCAGGATCCGCCGCAGGTAGCGCTCGTTCGCGGCGCTCACGGACAGGCCGTCGCCGCCATAGTTCTCGACGCAGATGACGCCCTGGAAGCCGTTGGCGATGGCCATCTTGACTCCCTCGCGGTAGTTGATCAGCCCCATCTCCATGTACTGCGGCAGGGCGACCACGGCGCCGGTGACGGGGTCCTCGTCGCGCGAGTAGCTCTTCACGTGCCAGAAGTTGGTGTACGGCAGGGTCTTCTCGAGCAGGTCGCGCCAGTGCTCGACGGGCTCGGGCAGGCGGATCAGGTTGCCGATGTCGGGATTGAGCCCGACGTTGGGGCGACCGATCTCCTCGCACAGCCGGGCGGCGGAGTCGCCGGTGCCGAGGTAGGTGTGCTCGTACATCTCGAGCGAGACCACGATGCCCAGCTCCGCGGCGTGGTCGCCGAGCTCCTGGAAGCGGCGCACGGCCTCGGCGCGCACGGCCGGGTCCTCGCTGTCGCGGTGGCCGGGCTTGCGCCAGAACCACAGGAGCCCCTTCTGCTCCTCGGTGAGGGCCTGGTGAAGGCCGAACGAGACGGTGTGGATGCCCAGCCGTGCCGCCGCGTCGAGCGTGCGGTGGGAGTAGGCGAGGTTGTCGTCGCCGTGGGCCGCGTCGATGACGGAGCGGCGGATCGCGGAGACAGACGCGAGGCCGATGCCCGCCTGCTGAGCGGCCGACTCGAGCGCGTCGAGCTGGCCGGGAGTGAGGTCGCCGGGGCGGACCCACGAGTCCGTGAGGTCGACGAGCGTGAAGCCCGCCTCGGCGACCTCGGTGAGCACCGCGAGCGCATCGTCGTGCCAGGAGTCCAGGTCAGGCGTGCCCGGGGGGAAGTTCAGCACGCTGGCAGCGATGGGCCATGTCTCCGCGGTGAGCTGCATAATCGTGCACGATACACGATTCGCCTGTTCAGGGGAACACCTCCCTCCCTGCCCACCGCGCACCGCGCACCGCGCACGTTTCCACTGGCGAGAGGGACGGATGATGCTCGCGTGACTCCTGAGGGAGTCACGCGAGCCCTGCACGACCCACGCGTCACGTCCGCCAGTGGAAACAGCGAGGCGGGGGTGGTGATCTGGCTGTGGTGGCGGGGCGGGCAGCGGCGGGCCCGGTGGTCGCGGGCGGACGTGGAGCGAGGGCTGGGCCCCGACCGTCAGTGGCTGTGGGTCTCGAGATCGAGCAGCGCGCGCTCGCGCACGCCGTTGAGGTGGGCGATCATCGCGGCGGCGGCGCGCTCGCCGTCACCTGCCGCGATCGCCTGGAGCACCGCATCGTGCTCCGGGATGGTGCTGCTGGCATCGGTCACGCCGGAGCCGGAGAACAGGCGGAAGCGCTGCAGCTGGCCGCCCAGGGGCGCGTAGGCCTGGGCGAGGAAGTCGTTGCCGATGCCCTCGAAGATCAGCTGGTGGAAGCGCTGGTCGGCCTCGAGATAGTCGCGGAAGGTCTCGAAGTCCTGACCGCGCGGAGCGGTCGCGAGGTCGTCCACGGCCTGGCGCAGCGACGACACGAGGTCGGGGCTGGCGTGCGCGGCGGCCATGCGCGCCGCGACGGGCTCGAGCACCAGTCGCGCCTCGATGAGGTGCGCCAGGTCGTCGGGCGTCATGAGGGGCGCGACGCGGTAGCCGCGGTTGGCGTATCGGCGCACCAGGCCGGTGCCCTCCAGTCGGGCGAGCGCCTCCCGCATCGGCGACGTGGAGACGGCAAACTCGCGCGCGAGCGCATCGATGGAGAGGGCGTCGCCGGGACGGACGTGGCCGTCCATGACGAGGGAGACCAGGCGGTCGTAGACGTCGTCCACGACAAGGCGCGGCTCGACCGGCCCCGGTCGCTGTCCCCTGGAGCTCACGCCGACATCGTAGGGCCCCGCCCGCGCATCACGCGGGGGGAACGTCCCGGGGTCAGTCCTCGGAGGCCTCGTCCTTGGCCTGGGGCGCGGTCTCGTCCTCGATGGAGCCGATGATCGCGCTCAGGTCCACGGCCTTGCCCGCGGTGTCCTTGACGGTCGCGCGGCGCAGGGCGTAGGCGGTCGCCTTGGAGCGGGCCACCTCGGCGACGATCGCGGGGATCTGGCCGGCGCGCTGGACCTGCTCGATGAAGCTCTGCGGGTCCATGCCGTACTGACGCGAGGAGTTCACCAGGTACTCGAGGAGCTCGTTCTCCTCCACCTCGATCTCGAGGTCGTCGGCGAGCTGGTCGAGGAGGATCTGAGCGCGCAGCGCCTTCTGGGCCTCCTCGGTGACCTCGGCGCGGTGCACGTCGTCGTCCAGGCGGTTCTCGTTCGCGAGGTGCTCGTGGACCTCACGCTCGATGACCTTGGCCGGCAGCGGGAAGTCGGTGGCCTTGTCGAGCTCGTCGAGGAGCTTGCCACGCGCCTCCATGGCCTGATTGTTGGCCTTGATGCGGCGGGTCTGCTCCTCCAGGTCGGCGCGCAGCTCCTCGAGCGTGTCGAACTCGGAGGCGAGCTGGGCGAACTCGTCGTCGGCGTCGGGCAGCTGACGCTCCTTGACGGCCGTGACCTTGACCTTGATGGTCGCCTTCTGGCCGGCCTGCGGACCCGCGGCGAGCGGCGCCTCGAAGGTGGTCTCCTCACCCGCGCTCAGGCCGGTGACAGCCTCGTCGAGGCCCTCGAGCATCGTGCCCGAGCCCACCTGGTACGAGGTGCCCTGGACCGAGTCCACGTCCTCGTCGCCCACCTTAGCCGACAGGTCGAGCGTCACGAAGTCGCCGTCCTTGGCGGGGCGGTCGACCGTGACGAGCGTGCCGAAGCGCTCGCGCAGCGAGGTGAGCCGCGCCTCGACGTCCTCGTCGGTGACGGTGATGGGCTCGACGACGATGGTGATGTCCTTCGCAGCCGGAAGCTTGACGGTCGGGCGCACCTCGACGGTCGCGGTGAACTCCAGACCCTCCTCGCCCTCGACCACGCCGGGAAGCTTGGTGACCTCGATCTCGGGGGCGCCGTATGGACGCAGGCCCTGCTCCTCGACAGCGCCCGCGTACCACTGCGCAAGGCCGTCGTTGACGGCGTGCTCGATGATCGTGCCCTTGCCCACGCGCTGCTCGAGGATCTTCGGCGGCACCTTGCCCTTGCGGAAGCCGGGGATGTTCACCTGCTCGCCCACGTGCTCGTAGGCGTGCTTCATGACGGGCGCGAGCTCTTCCTCGGTGACGCTGATGGTCAGCTTGACGGTGGTCTCGTCGATCTGCTCAAGGGCACTGGTCACTGCAACTCCTGTGTGGATGAAGGCCGCGCGCGCTGCATGCGCTCCGGGCAACCCGCCGATTCTACTAGCACGTGCTAGGGCCGCGCGCCGCCCCGGGATTACAGTGGCGCCACGCGGGCATCGCCGCCCGCTGAGGGAGACGACGATGTCATACGAACTGCGCCGCGCCCGCGTCTGGGCCTCGGTCGGCTATGTGCTCCAGGGCCTGTTCGGCTCGGTTGTTCTCACGAACCTTCCCGGGCTGCAGAGGCGCACCGGCATCGGCGACACCGAGGTGTCGCTGATCATGCTCGTGGTGCTGCTGGTCGCGGCCGGCGGCTCGCTGCTCGCGGGGTGGATCGCGCCTCGGCGTGGCAGCGCGGCCGTGCTCGTGCCAGCGTTCGTCCTGCAGGGCGCCGCCGTGCTGCTCGCGATCCTGCCGCTGCCGTTCGGATGGCTGTTCCCGGTGTTCGCAGTGTTCGGCCTGGGCATCGGGCTTGGCGACGCGGGCAACGGCATGCAGGGGCTCGTGATCCAGCGCGCGTACGGGCGCTCCATCATCAACGCGTTCTTCGCGTGCACGACGGGCGCGGCGATCTTCGGCGCGCTGCTCGTGTCCGGCGTGGCCGCGCTCAATCTGCGCTTCGAGGTGGGCCTGGCGGTGGCGGGCATCGTGGGCCTCACGCTCGTGTCCGGCATGCGCGGCAAGCTCGCCGCCGACCCCGAGGCCACGGCCGCGGCATCGGGCGCCGATGCCGTGGCGAAGGTGCCGATCCCGCGGCGCGGGCTGCTCGTGTTCGGGCTGGTCGTCGCAGCGGTGTTCGTGGGCGACGGCGTGGTGAGCGCGTGGAGCTCGGTGCACCTCGAGTCGACGCTGTTCGCGGCGGCCTGGCTCGTGCCGCTCGGGTACGCGGCGTATCAGGGGTGCGTGCTGCTCGCGCGCCTCACGGGCGACAGGTTCGTCATGCTGCTGGGCCGCGTGCCGGTCGTGGCCGTGGCGACGGTGGTGGCGGGCGTGGGACTGCTGGGAGCCGCGTTCGCTCCCCTGCCATGGCTCGCGGTGGTGGGCTTCGCGGTGTGCGGCGCGGGCCTGGGCGTGCTGGTGCCGGTGTCGTTCACGGCGGCGAGCGACCTCGCGCCCGAGCGCACCGACGAGATCGTCGCGAGGCTCAACATCGCGAACTACGTTGGCATGCTCGTGGGCTCCGCGGCGACGGGCATCGTCGCCGACGCTCTCAGCCTGCCCATCGCGCTCGCCATCCCGGCCGTGCTGGTGCTTGCGTCGCTGGCGGCGGTGCCCGCGTTTCGCGTGCGGCCGCGCGAGAGTGTGCGGCCCGGGGTCTGAGCGACCCCGCGGCGCGCCGCCCGAGCGCCGCAGCGCTGTGCATCCTCGCGCCGCGCGTCATCCGCGCGCCGCCCGAGCGCCGTCCCCCGGCGCACCCCAGGCGCGCCAGCGCGCTGGTGTACCCGTTTGGCGCAGATTTCGACGGTCGGCGGATCCTGTTGTACCGGATGTGCGTTCTCCCCTCTCCGCCCGCCCACACGCCCCGCAGCCTCCCGCCCGCACGCACGCACACGCTGGCTCCGGC
>QGUM02000035.1:0-16291 GCA_003242455.2 Actinomycetes bacterium | reverse complement strand
GGATTCGTGCCCGTCTGTCCCGAATGTCAGACCCCGCTGCTTGACTTGTCGCATGCGGATCTCCACCGACGCGCTCGTCGACGCCGTCACTGACGTCGCGGGTCTCCACGGCACGGATGCCTCCCGCCTCACCGGCGAGCAGGCGGCGCACTGGCTCGCGCGCGTCTCCAAGGTGCGCCACGCGGCCGATGCCCTCATCGCGGGGCTCGCCCAGCGCATCGAGGAGCTCTCCGCGCCCGACGCGCCTTCCGAACGCTTTGACCGCTCCCGAGGCTTCTCCAGCCCTGCGCAGCTCGTCTCGCGGGTGGGCAACCTGACCCCGGCCGACGCCGGCAAGCTCCTCGGCATCGGTCGTGCGTTGGTCGCCGCGCCGGTCGAGCGGGGCGAGCCGACTGGGCCCCTTGCGCGCGCGGTGAGTGCGGGGGAGATCGGGACGGAGAAGGCGAGCATCGTGCGCCGATGCATGGACGAGCTCGGCGAAGCCGACATCGAGTTCGAGGCGGGTCTGGTTCGCGCCGCCCGGGCGCTGGACATCCCCGGCCTGCGAGCGCTGTGCCTGCGCGAGGTCGCGCGGCGCAATCATGAGGCGATGCTGGAGCGCGAGCGGCGCCAGCGCGCCAGCCGTAGCCTGCGCTTCTTCACTGAGCCCGACGGCATGGTCGCCCTGCATGGCCGTCTCGATCCCGCGACAGCGGCGCCCGTGCGCGCATGGATCGACGCGGAGGTTCGACGCACGCTCGCCGATCAGCGAGACCTGCCGCCCGCCGAGCAGCGCGACCCCGCCCAAGCCGCCGCCGACGCTCTTGCCACCATGGCGCGACACATGCTCGGCTGCGAAGACCCGGCGGCCGGCGTGAAGACCACTGTGCTGGTGCGCGTGTCCAAGGAGGAGCTCGAGTCGGGCGTGGGCGTCGCCGAGTGCGACGGCCTCGAGACTCCCGTGAGCATTCAATCCCTGCGCGCTATGGCCGTCGACGCGGAGGTGCTGCCGGTCGTGATGGGCGGGGAGTCGCTGCCGCTCGACCTGGGCCGCGCGCGCCGACTGTTCACTCGCGCTCAGCGGCTGGCGCTCGCCCAGCGCGACGGAGGCTGCGCCAGGTGCGGCGCCCCCGTCGCCCGATGCGACGTCCACCACATTCGCTGGTGGTCGCGAGGAGGCGGCACCGATCTGGACAACGGGGTGCTGCTGTGTGTGGGGTGCCATCATCGGCTGCACGACTTCGGATGGGACGTGAAGGTGCGAAACGGTGAGGTGTGGTTCATCCCGCCCTCCGCTGTGGACCCGGAGCGCAAGCCCCAGCCGAGTCATCGGATGCGGCTCAGGCTCGAGCGAGATCCAATGCCGGCCGTCGACGGCCGGCCGCCGGGAGAGTCGACCGATCGACAACCTCCCAGCCCCGAACGCCTCGTCGCCGCCTGAGCGGATGAGGCGCGCGAAGCCTGCACGGTCGCGGGATCCCAGACCCGAGTGCCGAGTGCAAGGTCGCGCGGCACGTGGCTGGGGCGCGCGACCTAGGCTGGAATCGTGAGCCACTTCCTCGACCATGCCGCGACCACGCCCATGCGCCGCGCCGCGCGCGAAGCCTGGCTGGAGGCGACAGGGCGGCTCGCCACAGGGGAGTGGGGCAACCCTTCGTCACTGCACGCTGGGGGTCGCGCCGCCCGCGCGGCCGTCGAGGACGCCCGCGAGAGGATAGCCGCCGCGCTTGGTGCGCACCCCACCGAGGTGATCTTCACAGCGGGTGCCACGGAGGCGAACAACCTCGCGATCAAGGGCTGGTTCTGGGGTGCAGGCGGCGAGCCCGCCGCCATCATCACCACGGCCGTCGAGCACCACTCCGCACTGGACCCCGGGCGCTGGCTCGCGCGCGAGCAGCGAGCACGTCTCTCCGAGGTCGGCACCGGCCCCGACGCGCGCATCAGCACCGAGGACGTGGCGACGATGCTCGACGAGGTCCTGGACAGCGGCGACGGCATGCGCGCGCTCATCAGCGTCCAGTGGGTCAACAACGAGACGGGCGCCATCCAGCCGCTGACGGACGTGGTCGCACTGGCGCAGGCGATGGGCGTCCCTGTCCACTCCGACGCCGCCCAGGCGGTCGCACATCTGCGCGTCGACTTCGCCAGCTCCGGCCTCACCACGATGGCGGTGAGCGCACACAAGGTCGGTGGTCCCGTGGGAACGGGCGCGCTGCTCGCCCGTCGTGATGCCCGCCTCGCCCCCGTGGAGCACGGCGGCGGTCAGGAGCGGAGCCTGCGCTCGGGAACCGTCGACGTCGCGGGGGCCATCGCCTTCGCCGCGGCGCTCGAGGAGACCGTCGCCGCCCGAGACGCCGAGCGGACGCGCCTCGCCGCTCTCCGCGACCGGCTCGCCGCTGGCATCGACGCAGCCATCCACGACGTCTACATCACCGCCCCCGCTGATCCCGACGCCTGGGCGCCGCACATCGTCCACGCGATCATCCCGGGCGCGCCGAGCGAGGCGCTCCTTTTCCTGCTCGACCAGGCGGGCATCGAGGCCTCGAGCGGCTCGGCCTGCACCGCCGGGGTCGTCGACGCGAGCCACGTCGCGCTGGCGATGGGGTACGACGCCGTGCGCGCCGCTCAGACGCTGCGGCTGAGCCTGGGCCACACCAGCACCGATGCGGACGTCGACGCCGTCCTCGCCGTGTTGCCCGATGCCGTGGCGAAGGCCAGGGCGAGCGTGGGCGGGTGAGAAGCACGGCTGCGTGGGATCGCCGCTGGGCGTGGGGGTGAGCGATCGGCGAGGTCGCGGGGCTTGGGGCGTGGGCTGAGCGCCCAGGCTCGTGGCGTGGGCTGACGGCTCGGGCTCAGGGCGTGAGCTCGGGGCCGGAGCGGGCGCGATCAGGCCGACCTCGACCCGTGACAGGGCTCTCCGTTGGTCGCGCTCGCATCGGCCCGCTTAGTCTTGCCGCATGCTCGGCCTGCCACGCACCTTGCCACGCGCGCTGCCGCGCCTGGCGAACGCGCGCGACGTGGCGACTGCGGCATCGGGCCTGAGGCCGGGCGTGCTCCTTCGCTCCGATGCGCCGCGCTCCGGCGATGAGCTGCCGGACGGTCTGGCGTGGCCGCCGCGGACCGTGCTCGATCTGCGCGACCCGGCTGAGTCGCGCAAGCCACATCCGCTCGCGGGCATCGCCGACGTCAGGGCGATCCCGATCATCGAGGAGGCCTCGTTCCAGCGGCTCATGGCGGGGGAGGGCACCACGCTGGCCGACATGTACGACGAGATGATCCGCTCGCCCGAGGCGGTGGGTCTCGCGCAGGTGGTCGATGCGGTGGCCACGGAGCCGGGCCCGGTGCTTGTGCACTGCAGCGCCGGCAAGGACAGGACGGGGGTGAGCATCGCGCTCGTGCTCGCGCTGCTGGGTGTGCCCCGCGACGCGATCGTCGCCGACTACGTGGCCACCGAGGCGAACATGCGGGAGGTCATGGCGCGCGTGGTGCAGGACATGCCGATGCGCAAGAGGGTTCTTGCGCGCTTGACGCTCGGGGGCGTGGGAGGCGGCGCGGCCGCGACGGCGCCCGCGGCTCACGCGGTCGTGAAGGCGCTGGACGGCGCGGCCCATCAGGTGCCAGGACCTCGCGAGGCGCCTGGAGCCGGGACCGCGGCCTGCGCCCCCGGCGGCAAGGTCGGTCTCCTGGCTCGCACCATGGCGCTGCTCGGCGCGCCCGCGCAGGCGATCGGAGTCGTGCTCGATGCGTGGGACGAGCATCCGGGCGGCGCGCAGGGCTGGTACCTCGAGCATGGCGGCGACCGAGAGACCCTTGAGGCGCTCCGCGCACGGATGCTCAGCCCGTGACCCGGGCCGGAGGGGGGTGCGGCGTTCGCCAGAGCGCGCGCGGCCAGGACGACGGCGACGACCATGCCGAGCGGCCCCGAGCACGGCAGGCGGGATGTGCGGCCGGGCGGCGCCCCCGGGTGGACATTTCCCCATCCGAGGGCAGTCGGGTCTGCATCTGATGCGCGGTCTCGGTAGAGTGAACCGGCTTCCCGATGGCGGGGAGCCCAGAGGGGGAATCTGCGGTCCTGCTCGGCGCGGCTGACGAGCGTGCCGCCGCGCGAGCGCGCCCTCCCTCGAAGACCACAGGAAGATCAGAGGGGAACAATGAGGGTCTTCGTCGCTGGCGCCACAGGAGCCATCGGACGACCGCTCGTGTCCGCGCTCGTCGCGGCCGGGCATCGCGTGGGTGCGCTCACTCGCAGCACGGAGCGGGCAGTCGCGCTCGCCGGTCACGGCATCGAGCCCATCGTGGGCGACATCTACTCGCACGAGCTCGCCGACCGCGTCGCCGCCTTCGGGCCCGATGCCGTCATCCACCAGGTCACCGGCCTTCCTTCGCGTGAGGCGCTGGTCCCCCTCCGCCTGCTCGCCCTCAACAAGGCGCGCACCCGCGGCGTCGACGCCCTTCTCGACGCCGCTCGCTCCGCCGGCGCCACGCGTTTCATCGCGCAGTCCGTCGCGTTCCCGCTGCCCCCGATCGCCGCGAGCGCTGTGCGCCACCTGGAGGCGTCGACGCTCGACTTCCCAGGCATCGTCGCGAGGTACGGCCGCTTCTATGGCCCCCGCACGTGGAGCGAGGATGCGCCCAAGAGCGGTCCGATCGTCCACGTCGAGACCGCGGCTCAGGCGACGGTCGAGCTGCTCGCCGCCGAGCCGGGCATCTACGAGGTCACGGACGAGGGAACCGTCGCGCTCCTCGACTGAGGCAGCGCCCGGCGGGCGAGGGCGGCCCGGCGAGGCAGCGCCCAACGGGATGGCGCCACAAGGCGAGCCAGCCGCACGACGGGATGGCGCCACACGGCGAGGTGTCGCGCCGGCGGGACGGGCACGGCGAGCAAGCCGCACACCCCACGTACCCTTGGAGCCGTGAAGGTCCTCGCAGCGCTGTCCGGCGGAGTCGACTCCGCCGTCGCCGCCGCGCGCGCCAAGGACGCCGGCCACGATGTCGTCGGCGTCCACATGGCGCTCAGCCGCAACCGCGACGAGTACCGCACCGGCTCGCGCGGCTGCTGCTCCATCGAGGACGCCAACGACGCGCGTCGCGCCGCCGACAAGCTCGGCATCCCGTACTACGTGTGGGACCTCAGCGACGAGTTCCATGACACCGTCGTCGCCGACTTCCTCGCCGAGTATGAAGCCGGTCGCACTCCCAACCCGTGCGTGCGCTGCAACGAGCACATCAAGTTCGACACGCTCCTGCGCCGCGCCCAGGCGCTCGGCTTCGACGCCGTCGTCACGGGCCACTACGCGCGCATCGTCATCCGCGAGGATGGCGTCCGCGAGCTCCACCGCGCCGCCGATGCCGCCAAGGACCAGTCCTACGTCCTTGCCGTCATGGGACCGGAGAAGCTCGCGCGCGCGATGTTCCCGCTCGGCACGGTCTCGTCGAAGCAGGAGGTGCGCGCCGAGGCGGCCGCCCGAGGGCTGGGCCTGAGCGCCAAGCCGGACTCCTACGACATCTGCTTTGTCGCCGACGGCGACACCAAGGGATTCCTCCAGCGCGCCCTGGGCGAGCGGCCAGGGGACATCGTCGATCACACCGGCCAGGTGGTCGGCACGCACTCTGGCGCCTATGCGTACACGGTGGGTCAGCGCAAGGGGCTCGGCATCGGACGTCCAGCGCCCGACGGCGCCCCGCGCTACGTCACCGCCGTGGACACGAAGCGCAACGTCGTGACAGTGGGTCCCGAGACGCTCCTGACGGTGCGCGAGCTGCGCGGCGAGAAGACGGTGTGGCTCGCGCCCGATGTCCCGGCTGACGACACGGCTGATGACAAGGATGACGACTTGGCCGACGGCGCGGAGGCTCGTGCCGCGGCTCGCGCGGGAGGTGTCGCAGAACGTCGCCCGGGAGATGGCGCGGGACGAAGCGCAGGCGGTGGCGTGGGACGCGGCATCCGATGCCAGGTCCAGGTTCGCGCCCACGGCGAGGCCGTGCCGGCGTGGGTCACCAGGAAGGGCGACGAGCTGCGGGTCGAGCTTGAGGAGCCGATGCGCGGGGTCGCCGCCGGGCAGAGCCTCGTGGTCTACGACGGAACGCGAGTCCTGGGTCAGGCGACGATCACGCGCTGAGCGACGAGCGCTGAGCGACGAGCGACGATCATGTGCTGAGCGACGAGCATCGTGCGCTGGCCGATGGGCCGCCTGGCTGCCGCGCGAGCCCCGGGCGCAGCGGCCATCGGGCGCTGGCCGATGGGCCGACCGGCTACTGCGCGAGCCCCGGGCGCAGCGGCCATCGGGCGCTGGCCGATGGGCCGACCGGCTACTGCGCGAGCCCCGGGCGCAGCATCGCCCACGCGGCCTGCGTGACCTGATGCCGCGTCTCTCGCGGCGTCTGTGCCGCCAAGCCCGCGATCATCGCGATGGCCAGGATGAGGTCGTCGACCGACGTGCGCGGCCCCACGAAGCTCTCGCCGCGATCCCACAGCGCCTCGAACACCGCGCGCAGGCGCCGCTCGAGCTCGGAGACGCGAGGGTCGTCCTTGTGCCGGCCCAGCACGGGGAAGATCGCGGCCGTTCCCTCGGCATAGTGCGTGACGAGCTCGGCGGCGCTCCCCAGCGTCGCGGTCGGCTTCCCCGCGAGCTGCTCGAGCGCGTCCATGTTCTCGGAGAACACCGCGATCGCGAGCGACACCCGATCGGGGAAGTGGCGGTAGAGGGAGCCCTGGCCCACCCCAGCGGCCTTGGCGATCGCGGACAGCGGCGCGTCGAGGCCGCGCTCGTCGAAGATCTCGCGGGCGGCGGACACCAGTGCGGCGCGATTCGAGGGGCCCGCGCTCGGTCCTCGATTGGCCTTGTGCGAGCCCTGCCCGTGGTTGTCACGCCGTTGCGCCACGGGCTTACACTAGCAACCGGACAACGATGTCCGGATTGCAAGGAGAGATCATGGCTGAGAAGGCGGCCCAGAAGGCCACCGACACGACCAAGGCGAGCGCCAAGGCCACGGCGCCGGCGAAGGCGGGCGCGTCGAAGACCGCGGCGTCGGCGAAGGCTGGTGCGCCCAAGACCGCGGCGTCGGCGAAGGCTGGTGCGTCGAGGAGCGCAACGTCCAAGACCGCGGCGTCCAAGACCGCGGCGTCCAAGAGTGCAGCGTCCAAGAGCGCGGCATCGGCGAAGACCGCAGCGTCCACGAAGAGCGCAGCGTCCAAGGCCAGCATCGTGTGGGACGAGGAAGTCGACCTCCTGGTGGCAGGGTCCGGTGCCGCGGCGATGTCCGCGGCCATCGCGGGCAAGGACGCGGGCCTTGACGTGCTCATCGTGGAGAGCACCGACAAGTGGGGCGGCACCACCGCCATCTCTGGCGGCGGACTGTGGATGCCAGGCCACCCCCTCATGGAGAAGATCGGCAAGGCCGACTCCATCGAGGACGCGCTCGCCTACATGGAGGCGAGCATCGGAGACGTCGGACCCGCCTCGTCCATCGAGCGTCGTCGCGCCTACCTCGAGACGATCCCCGAGGTCTTCAGGCTCCTCGAGCGCCTGGGCATGCGCTGGAACGTCGCCAAGAAGTACCCCGACTACTACCCGGACATGCCCGGCGGCATGGCGGGCGGCCGCTCCATCGAGGCCAAGCCGTACAACGCCAAGCGCCTGGGCGAGTGGTTCCAGAAGTCGCGCGCTGCCGAGGGCGGCGTGCCGCTTCCCCTCCTGTCCGGCGAGACCTACCTCATCACCCGCGCGTGGTCGTCGTTCTCCGGCTTCGTGCAGGGCGCCAAGCTCGTGTTCCGCACGCTCGGCGGCCTCATCACGGGCAAGAAGCTCATCGGCCTGGGCGGCGCCTACGCGGGCAACCTCATGGAGATCGTCAAGAAGCTGGAGATCCCCGTGCGCCTCGAGTCGCCCGTCACCAAGGTGATCAAGGACGGCGACGAGGTGGTCGGCGCGGAGATCACCGCGCCCGACGGCACGGTGACCCGCATCCGCGCTCGCGCCGGCGTCATGCTCGGCACCGGCGGCTTCGCCCACAAGACGGAGTGGCGCCAGAAGTTCCACGGCATCCCGGGCTACAGCTCGGCGCCCCAGGGGGACCTCGGCACCGGCATCCAGGTGGGCATCGACGCGGGCGCCGATGTCGCGCTCATGGACGACGCCTGGTGGGGCGCCTCGATGCCCACGCCCAACGGCGGCCCGGTGTTCATCCTCAACGAGCGCTCCGACCCGTTCTCGATCATGGTCGACCAGGAGGGGCGTCGCTTCGTCAACGAGTCCACGAGCTACGTCGACGTGGGCCACGCGATCCTCGAGCACAACAAGCACGTGCCGACGATCCCGTGCTGGCTCATCGTCGACCGTCGCCACCGTCGCCGCTATGTCTTCAACGGCCTGCTCATGGCCAAGGCGGAGGACCTCAAGGCTGCCGGCATCATGGTCGAGGCCGACACCATCGAGGAGCTCGCGGTGAGGCTGAAGATGGACCCGGCCGTGCTGCGCGCGACCGTCGACCGCTTCAACGGCTTCTGCAAGACCGGCGTGGACGAGGACTTCGGCCGCGGCAACACGGAGTACGACCGCTACTACAGCGACCCGCGCGTCAAGCCGAACCCGAACCTCGGCCCGCTGGAGAAGGGCCCGTTCCAGGCCTTCCAGATCGTGCCCGGTGACCTCGGCACCAAGGGCGGCCTCCTCACCGACGAGCACGCTCGCGTGATCGACACGAAGGGCAAGGTCATCCCCGGCCTGTACGCCGCGGGCAACACGACCGCGTCCGTCATGGGCCGCACCTACCCCGGTGCCGGCGCCACCATCGGCCCCGCCACGGTGTTCGGATACCTCGGTGCCCGCCACGCCGCCACGCGTGTGAAGGGCGCCGCACAGGCCTGACCCAGTCCCCCCTCCTGGGTCAGCACCCAGCCGATGCCCGCACGGCAGCTGCGAAAGGCCGTGCGGGCATCGGCCTGTCCGGGGAGGGTCCCGGTGCTGGGGAGGGTCCCTGTGGGGGAGGGTCCCGGTGCAGGCGGGGTCCCGGTGCTGGGGAGGTTCTCGGTGCAGGCGGGGTCCCCGTTCAAGGACGAAATCCAGTCTGGGGACGCATCGGCGAGAACTAGGGTGAGCGCATGAGGGAGCGTGAGGTGCAGGTCCTGCGCAACGCGAGGCTGGTCGGGATCGCTGGTGCGGGGAGCGAGACCGCCGGACCAGGGAGCGAGACCGCCGGACCAGGGAGCGAGACCACAGGCCCGAGGAGCGAGACCACAGGCCCGGGCGCTGGCCTCGTCGACGTCGTCATCGCGCGCGGACGGATCGTCGCCGTCGCGCCTGGCGCCGATGCCCCGGTCGGCGCCGAGGAGACCGACCTGGACGGCCGCTGGCTCCTCCCCGGACTCGTCGACCACCACGTGCACTTCGCGACGTGGGCACGGCAGCGGGCGAGGGTGGACGTCTCCAGCGCGCGTTCGGCACGCCAGGCCGCGGGAATCATCGCCGATGCCGTGAAGGCGGGCGCCGCCGCTCGCTCGGGCACCCTCGTCGCGCGCGGATTCCAGGACGCGCTGTGGCCTGCGACGCCCACCGCGGACCTGCTCGACCGCGCGGCCGCGGACGGCGGCCAGCCGGGCCTGCCCGTGGCCGTCATCTCCCACGACCTCCACGCGGTGTGGCTCAACGCCGCGGCCGCGGCGCGCTACGGCGCGCCTCATGCGGGGCTCCTGCGCGAGGCGGATGCCTTCGCCGCCGAGCAGGCCATCGACGCCGAGGCGGCGCCTCGCACGGCCGGGCTCCTCGCCGACGCCGTGGCGGCGGCGACGGCGCGAGGCGTGACGGGCATCGTGGACCTGCAGATGGAGGACAACCTCGCCGCGTGGCGGGAGCGCATCGCGGGAGGCGTCACGGGCCTGCGCGTGAGGGCAGGGCTGTACCTGTCGCACCTGGAGTCGGCCGTCGAGCGCGGCGTGCGGACGGGAGACGAGGTCCCCGGCACCGGCGGACTGCTCACGGCAGGCCCGCTCAAGCTGTTCTCCGACGGGTCCCTCAACACGCGCACCGCGCTGTGCTCGCACGCCTACGGCGACGCCCCCGCCCTGCCCCGCGGCGGGTACGGCCATGCGGCCCACGAGCCGGAGGCGCTGCGCGCTCACCTGGCCCGTGCGCGCGAGGCAGGGCTGGAGATCGCCCTGCACGCCATCGGCGACCTCGCCGTGACGTGGGCGCTCGACGCCTTCGAGGCGACCGGCGCGCGCGGCTCCGTGGAGCACGCGCAGCTCGTGCGACCCGAGGACGTGCCGCGCTTCGCCGCGCTGGGCGTCACGGCATCGGTCCAGCCGCAGCACGCGATGGACGACCGCGACGTGGCCGACGCCGTGTGGGCTGATCGCGCCCAGGACGCCTTCCCGTACGGGGCGCTGGCGCGGGCGGGCGCGCGGCTAGCCTTCGGCTCGGACGCGCCGGTGGCGCCGCTCGACCCGTGGGTCGCCATCGCCGCCGCCGTCGCCCGGACCGACGACGACCGGGAGCCGTGGCAGAGCGCCAACGCCGTGACGGTGGAGCAGGCGCTCGCGGCGAGCGTGGCCTTCCCGAAGGTCTCGCCAGGCCGCCCCGCGGACCTTGTCGCAGTGGAGCGTGATCCCTTCACGGCATCGGGCGCGGAGCTGAGGACCATGCCCGTCGCGTTCACGGTGTGCGCCGGACAGGTGACGCACAGCGCGCTCTAGCCGTGGACGGCGTCGGGCTCCGGATCGGTGCCCGGCAGCGGCCCCGAGCTCCACGGCACCACGACGTTCGCGCCGCACAGCACCACGCCGACGCGTGCGCCCGGCTCGGGCTTCCAGCGGCGGGTGAGCAGCGCGGCCATCGGCGCCGCGACGCCGGGCTCGACGACGACGCGCAGCAGCCGCCACAGCCGCGCCTGGGCTGACAGGACGTCCTCGTCGGTGACGACGACGGACTGCACGTTCGCGGCCCGCAACGCCTCCCACGGGACCTGGCCGATCGTGGCGCCCAGGTGGTCGGCCGCGACGCCGGAGATGGGCACGGGGACGGGGCGTCCGGCCTCAAGCGCCGCGGCGTAGGACGCGGTGCCGACGGTCTCGCACCCGACGACCGGGATCCTGTCGCCGCACCACACCGCCGAGCCGCCCGCGAGTCCTCCGCCGCCCACGGCGACGAGCATCGCGTCCAGGCCGCCGGCATCGCGGGTCTGGAGGTCGAACTCCATCGCGACCGTGCCCGCGCCCGCCATGACCACGGGGTCGTCGAACGCCGCGATGGAGGTGGCCTCGTGCTCGGCGAGATACGCCTGGGAGGCCTCCAGGGCCTCCGGGTAGGTGGTGCCCACGGAGTGGACGTGGGCGTGCAGGTCCACGAGGCGCTCGACCTTGGCCGGGTTGGCCGTGGTGGGGACGAAGATGTGCGCGTCGTGGTGGAAGCGCTGGGCCGCGTAGGCGACGGCGGCGCCGTGGTTGCCGCCCGATGCCGCGACGATGCCGGTGGGGGCGATGGGCTGCGTCGCGACGTAGTTCACCGCGCCGCGCGCCTTGAACGCGCCCGTGACCTGCAGGTACTCGAGCTTGAACACGAGCGTCGCGTCGATTCCCAGGGTGTCGCCGGGTATCTCGATGATCGGGGTGCGGCGCGTGTGCGGCGCGATGGCCTGGGAGGCGGCCTCGATGTCGGCCGGCGTCGGGGGCGCTGGTGCGGTCATGACTCCAGTGTGCTCCGTGGTCGCCGCGCGGGCGCGGGACCTCCCGACCGCGGCGCGACCGACGCCCGCGCCCTCGGCGTCGGCCCGTCGTGATTGCATAGGGATGTGAGCACCGCAGCCGAGGACCCCCGCGCCCGCCACCAGGAGCTCGTCCAGGAGATCGAGGCCCACCGCGCCGCGTACTACGGCGAGGACGCGCCCACCATCTCCGACGCCGAGTACGACGCCCTGGAGCGCGAGCTGCGCCAGCTCGAGGCGGAGCACCCTGAGCTCGTGACCCCTGACTCGCCCACGCAGACCGTGGGCTCGGCGGGCGCGGCGTTGACGGCGCAGGGCTTCGCCTCAGTCGCGCACCGCGAGCGGATGATGAGCCTCGACAACGCCTTCAGCCTGGCCGACGTCGAGGCGTGGCTGTCCCGTGTGGAGCGCGAGGCCGGGCCGCAGGAGCTCGTGTGCGAGCCCAAGATCGACGGCCTGTCCATCTCGCTCACCTACGAGCGCGGCGAGCTCGTGCGCGGCGTGACGCGAGGCGACGGCTCAGTGGGCGAGGACGTCACCGCGAACGTGCTCACGATCGCGGGTATGCCGCGTCGGCTCGCGGGCGACCACGTGCCGGAGCTCGTGGAGGTCCGCGGCGAGGTCTACCTGCGGGTGAAGGACTTCGAGGCGCTCAACGAGGCACTGGTCGCGGACGGCAAGGCGCCCTACGCCAACCCGCGCAACACCGCGGCGGGCTCGCTGCGCCAGAAGGACGCCTCGGTCACCGCGTCGCGTCCGCTCGCCGTCACCACCTACGCCCTGGGCGCCCTGGAGTGGGGCGACACCACGCCCGACCCCCGCATCGGACGCCAGCACGGCGTCTACGACGTGCTGCGCGACTGGGGCCTGCCCGTGAGCGAGCACGCCAAGGTCGTGAAGGGCCTCGCAGAGGTCGAGACGTACCTGCGCTGGCTCGAGGAGCATCGCCACTCGCTGGTGCACGAGATCGACGGCGCCGTGCTCAAGGTGGACGATCGCGCGGTGCAGGCGGAGCTGGGGGCGACCAGCCGCGCGCCGCGCTGGGCGATCGCGTACAAGTTCCCGCCCGAGGAGGTGCACACCGTCCTCGAGGCGATCGAGGTGAGCGTGGGCCGCACGGGGCGCGTGACGCCCTACGCCGTCGTGAAGCCTGTGACGGTGGCCGGCTCCACCGTCACCTACGCGACCCTGCACAACGCCCACGAGGTCAAGCGCAAGGGCGTCCTGGTGGGCGACACGGTGGTGCTGCGCAAGGCCGGCGACGTCATCCCGGAGATCGTGGGGCCCGTGGTGGCCGCGCGCACCGGTGCCGAGCAGGAGTGGACGATGCCCAGCCAGTGCCCCTCGTGCGGCTCTCCGCTCGCGGAGCAGAAGGAGGGCGACAAGGACCTGCGCTGCCTCAATGCCGAGGGGTGCCGCGACCAGATCGTGGACCGCATCGCGTTCATCGGCTCGCGGGGAGCTCTCGACATCGAGGTGCTGGGGGAGAAGGCGGCCGAGGCGCTCGTGGACGCGGGCGTGCTGCGCAACGAGGCCGGGCTGTTCGACCTCACCGAGGAGGACCTGCGCCGCGTGCCGCTGTTCACGCTCGAGCAGGCGTCCACCAAGGACGGCGTCAAGCGCCAGGCCGGCGACGTCTCCGCCAACGGCCTGCGCCTGCTGGCGAACCTCGAGGCCGCCAAGAGCCAGCCGCTGTGGCGCGTCATCGTGTCGCTGTCCATCCGCCACGTGGGTCCCACGGCGTCCCGCGCGCTCGCGACGGCGTTCGGCTCGCTCGATGCGATCCGTGCGGCGAGCGAGGCGGACCTCGCGGCCGTGGAGGGCGTCGGCTCGGTCATCGCGGAGAGCGTGCGCGACTGGTTCTCCGTGCCGTGGCACGTGGAGATCGTGGACCGGTGGGCGGCATCGGGCGTGCGGATGGCCGACGAGAAGGACGACTCCGTGCCTCAGACCCTGGCCGGGCTCACCATCGTCGCCACGGGCTCGCTCGAGGGCTTCACGCGCGACGGCATCACCGAGGCGATCATCAGCCACGGCGGCAAGGCGGCATCGTCCGTGTCGAAGAACACCGACTACGTCGTCGTGGGAGCCAACGCGGGATCGAAGGCGGCCAAGGCCGAGCAGCTGGGGATTCCCATGCTCGACGAGGCCGGTTTCATCGCGCTGCTGAACGGGCAGAGGCCCGCCTGAGGGGCGTTCTTCTGGGACCTCCCCAACGACGTTCGCACCGCGAACGTCTACATTGGGTAAAGGATGCGCATAGGATGCGTGACCTGACCGTGCACCACCGACCACGCGAAGGAGATCACATGCCGGACGCTGTGGTCCAGGAACGGCGCCTCATCGGGTGCCCCGAGCTTCCGGGGGAGACCGCATGACCGAGATGATCCGCATCATCCAGCCCGACGAGCAGACCAGGCTCGCGGAGATCGGCGAGCTGACCGCGCTGGCGTACCTCGCGGATGGCCTCATCGACTCCTCGCACCCGTACACCGCGCTGCTGCGCGACGCCCACTCACGTGCGCGTGACGCGATCCTCCTGGCGCTGGCCGACGGCGAGCGCGGCGAGGGCGCCATCGTCGGCACCGTGACGCTCGTGCCGCCGGACTCGCCCTTCGCCGAGCTCGCCCAAGGCGACGACTACGAGCTGCGGATGCTCGCCGTGTCGCCCATCGAGCGCGGTCGCGGCATCGGCGCCAAGCTCACCCGCGCGGGCATGGAGATGGCGCTCGAGCGGGGGGCGCGCCGGGTGGTGCTGTCGACCATGGAGTCGATGCACGCGGCCCACCGCCTGTACGAGCGGCTGGGCTTCCAGCGCCGCGAGGACCTCGACTGGGTCGTGGTCGACACCCCCGACGGCAAGATCGCCCGCCTGACCTCCGAGCAGTTCGCGGCCGACCCCTCGCTCGCCGTGCGCGGCATCCACCTGGTGGCGTACTCCTGGGAGCCGTGAGCCGCTCCGCCTCGCGCCACTAGACTTTCGCTCATGTCCACCCTGAGCCGCGCCGACGTCGCGCGCCTCGCCTCCCTGGCCCGCATCGACATGACGGACGAGGATCTGGACCGGCTCTCCGGCCAGCTCGCCGCCATCGTCGACGCCGTCGCCCAGGTGGCGGAGGTCGCCGGTGAGGACGTCCCCGCGACGTCGCACCCCATCCCCATGGCCAACGTGCACCGCCCCGACGAGGTGCGCCCGTCGCTGACGCAACAGGAGGCGCTGTCCGGCGCTCCCCAGGCGGAGGACGGCCGCTTCCGCGTCCCGCAGATCCTGGGGGAGGAGGCATGAGCGGCGCGGCTGGAGTCGACTGGACCCGCAAGAGCGCCGTCGAGATGGCCCACGCCCTCGCGGCCGGCGAGGTCACGAGCGTGGAGCTCACGCAGGCGCACCTGGAGCGCATCGCGGCCGTGGACGGCACCGACACGCCCTCCGGCGTGCACGCCTTCCTCCACGTCGACGCCGAAGGCGCGCTCTCGACGGCCGCCGAGGTGGATGCCGACCGCGCCGCCGGCAAGGAGCTGCCCTTCCTCGCGGGCGTGCCGATCGCGGTCAAGGACGTCGTCGTCACCAAGGGCCTGCCCACGACGGCCGGCTCGCGCATCCTCGAGGGCTGGATCCCGCCCTACGACGCGACCGTGACGCGCAAGCTGCGCGACGCCCGCATGCCCATCCTGGGCAAGACCAACATGGACGAGTTCGCCATGGGCTCGTCCACGGAGCACTCGGGCTACGGCCCCACGCGCAACCCGTGGGACCTCGAGCGCATCCCCGGCGGCTCCGGCGGCGGCTCCGCCGCGGCGCTCGCCGCATGGGAGGCCCCGCTCGCGATCGGCTCCGACACGGGCGGCTCGATCCGCCAGCCCGGCGCCGTCACGGGCACCGTGGGCGTCAAGCCCACGTACGGTGGCGTGAGCCGGTACGGCGTGATCGCCCTGGCGTCGTCGCTCGACCAGCTGGGCCCGTGCGCCCGCACGGTGGACGATGCCGCCGCGCTCCACGAGGTCATGGGCGGCCACGACCCCATGGACGCCACAAGCCTCAATGAGCCCGTCCCCGCCTGCCTCTCCGCCGCGCGCGAGGGCCGCGAGAACGGCCTGGCCGGGGTGCGCATCGGCGTCATCACCGAGCTGTCCGGGAAGGGCTACCAGGACGGCGTGAAGCAGCGCTTCGAGGAGTCGCTCGAGAAGCTGCGCGGGCTGGGCGCCGAGATCGTCGAGGTCTCCTGCCCGTCCTTCTCGTACGCGCTCGCCGCGTACTACCTGATCCTCCCGAGCGAGGCGAGCAGCAACCTCGCCAAGTTCGACTCGGTGCGCTTCGGCCTGCGCGTGGAGCGCGAGACCGTCGAGAAGACGATGGGCGCCACCCGTGCCGCCGGCTTCGGCGACGAGGTCAAGCGCCGCATCATCCTCGGCACGTACGCCCTGTCCGCCGGCTACTACGACGCCTACTACGGCTCGGCGCAGAAGGTCCGCACGCTCATCCAGCGCGACTTCGCGGCGGCCTTCGCCACAGCCGACGTGCTCGTGTCGCCCACCGCGCCCACGACGCCGTTCAAGCTGGGCGAGCGCCTGGACGACCCGCTCGCGAGGTACCTCAACGACGTCGCGACCATCCCCG
>QGUM02000001.1:0-57931 GCA_003242455.2 Actinomycetes bacterium | reverse complement strand
TACGCCACGCCGTCGCAAGCGCCGTCTTCAATAGTCCACACCGCAGCGCTCACGGGAATTGCGAACACCAAAGCCATCGCCAACGAACCTGCCGCGATTGCCACTGCCCTGCCTGCATACATGTGAATATCCCCCTGACTCCGTGGCGATCGGTTGTCCAGCCTTTGACGAGGCTAAGTGCGCGAGGGAACGGCTGTCAAACCCCCAGATGTGGGATGTTCCCATGGGGCGCTTCACCGCGAGTGCAATAGGTCATGGAGCTGGATGATCTCCTCACGACCCGGTCCCACGCCGATAGTCGAGATGCGGCAGCCGCTGAACTCCTCCACGGCCTTCACGTAGGCGCGAGCGTTCCCGGGCAGGTCCTCGAGCGACCGTGCGCCCGAGATGTCCTCGCTCCAGCCGGGCAGCGTCTCGTAGATGGGCTTGGCCGCGGCGAACGCGCCCTGGTCGAGCGGGAGGTCGTCGTGGCGGACCCCGTTGACGTCGTACGCGACGCACACGGGGATCTCCTCGAGGCCCGTCAGCACGTCGAGCTTGGTCAGCACGATGTCGGTCAGGCCGTTGACGCGCGTCGCGTAGCGGACCACCACCGAGTCGTACCACCCGCAGCGGCGCGGGCGGCCGGTCGTGGTGCCGAACTCGTGCCCGACGTCGCGCAGGCGGTCGCCGTCGGCGTCGAGCAGCTCCGTCGGCATCGGGCCCTCGCCCACGCGGGTCGTGTACGCCTTCGCGATGCCGATGACAGAGTCGATGCGCGTGGGGCCCACGCCGGAGCCGGTGCATGCGCCGCCCGCCGTCGCGTTGGACGACGTGACGAACGGGTAGGTGCCGTGGTCCACGTCGAGCATGGTCGCCTGACCGCCCTCGAACAGCACGGTCTCGCCGCGGTCGAGCGCCTGGTTGAGCACCAGGGAGGTGTCGGCGACGTGCGGCGCGAGGCGGTCGCGGTAGCTCAGCAGCTCGTCGGCGACCTCGTCCACCGTGATGGCGCGACGGTTGTAGACCTTGACAAGCAGGTGGTTCTTGGTGACGAGTGCGCCCTCGATCTTGTCGCGCAGCACCTGCTCGTCGAACAGGTCGCCCACGCGGATGCCCACGCGGTTGATCTTGTCCGCGTACGCCGGGCCGATGCCCCGGCCCGTGGTGCCGATCTTGCGCGAGCCCAGGAAGCGCTCCGTGACGTTGTCGAGCGTGCGTGCATAGGGCGCGATGATGTGCGCCGCATTGGACACGAGCAGGTCGGACGTGTCGACCCCACGCGCGCCAAGACCGTCGATCTCCTCGAACAGGACGCGCAGGTCCACCACGACGCCGTTGCCGATGACCGGCGTGCAGCCGGGCGTGAGGATTCCCGACGGCAGCAGGTGCAGGGCGTACTTCTCGTCGCCGATGACGACGGTGTGGCCCGCGTTGTTGCCGCCGTTGAACTTGACGACGTAGTCGACGCGCGAGCCAAGGAGGTCCGTCGCCTTGCCCTTGCCTTCGTCACCCCACTGGGCGCCGACGATCACTGCTCCCGGCATCTGCCGTACCTCCCTTGACGTGGGAAAGCCCCCACGGTCAGGCGACCGCGGGGGCGAACCCGTGTCGCTGTGACTAGATCTTCTTGCCGGCCGAGCCCAGCTGCTGGCAGGCCTCGACGACGCGGGCGGCCATGCCCGCCTCGGCGAGCTTGCCCCACGCGCGCGGGTCGTAGTCCTTCTTGTTGCCGATCTCGCCGTCGACCTTCAGGACACCGTCGTAGTGCTTGAGCATGAAGTCGGCGACCGGACGTGTGTAGGCGTACTGCGTGTCGGTGTCGATGTTCATCTTCACGACGCCGTTCTTGACCGCGAGCGCGATCTCCTCGGGCGTGGAGCCGGAGCCGCCGTGGAAGACCAGGTCGAACGGCTTCTCCTTGCCGACCTTGGCGCCCACGACCTCCTGGATCTCGCCGAGCAGCTCGGGACGCAGCTTCACCGCGCCCGGCTTGTACACGCCGTGCACGTTGCCGAACGTGAGGGCGGTCAGGTAGCGGCCCTTCTCACCGGAACCGAGGGCCTCGACCGTCTTCAGGCCGTCCTCGGGCGTCGTGTAGAGCTTCTCGTTGATCTCGGCCGAGTGGCCGTCCTCCTCGCCGCCCACGACGCCGATCTCGATCTCGAGGATCGTGCGGGCCTGCTGCGACAGCTCGAGCAGCTCGGCCGCGAGCTTGAGGTTCTCGTCGAGCGGCACGGACGAGCCGTCCCACATGTGCGACTGGAAGATGGGCTCCTCGCCCTTCTTCACGCGCTCGATGGACGCGGCGAGCAGCGGGCGCAGCCAGCTGTCGACGTAGTCCTTGTGGCAGTGGTCGGTGTGCAGGGCGATGGTGACGCCGTAGTTCTTGGCGACCTCGCGGGCGTACGCGGCGAGCGCGAGCGAGCCGGCGACCTGGTCCTTGATGGTCGAGCCGGAGGCGTACTGACCGCCGCCCACGGAAACCTGGATGATGCCGTCGGACTCGGCCTCCGCGAAGCCCTGGATGGCCGCGGTGATGGTCGACGACGACGTGATGTTGATCGCCGGGAACGCGTAGCCGCCCGACTTCGCGGCGTCGAGCATTGCGTTGTACGTCTCAGGGGTGGCGATGGCCATGCGTGTCTCCTGTGAGTCGGGCTGTTGGAACCGCCCACCATTGTGGCAGAAACCGCGGACGGCGTCTGCGGCGAGAGTCCCAGACGGCGCTCAGCCCGCGTGGCCCGCGTCGATGTCGGCGTGCTGGCGCACCCATGCGTGCATCGCGATCGCCGCGGCCGCGCCGGCGTTGACGGAGCGCGTCGACCCGTACTGCGCGATGGCGAGCACGGCATCGGCCGCCTGACGGATCTCCTCGCTCAGCCCCACGCTCTCCTGACCGAACACCAGGACGCACTCGCGAGGGAGCGCGAACGTCTCGAGCGGCACTGAGCCGGGCACGTTGTCGATGCCGATGACCGCCAGGCCGCGCTCCCGCGCCCACGCCGCGAACTCCTCCACCGTGGGGTGATGACGCACGTGCTGGTAGCGGTCCGTGACCATCGCGCCCCGCCGGTTCCAGCGCCGACGCCCGATGATGTGCACCTCCCGCGCGAGGAACGCGTTGGCGGTCCTCACCACCGAGCCGATGTTGAAGTCGTGCTGCCAGTTCTCGATCGCCACGTGGAAGCCGTGGCGGCGCGCATCGAGGTCCGCGACGATCTCCTCGTGCCGCCAGTAGCGGTAGCGGTCCACGACGTTGCGGCGGTCGCCCTGGGCGAGGAGCTCGGGATCGAGCCGCGGGTCATCCGGCAGCGGACCCTCCCAGGGGCCCACGCCGACCTCAGGGTTCGGCTCGTTCGCATCCACGCCCGTAGGCTATCCGGGTGATCCACGCCGCAGCACTGCCGATGCTCGGGCCGGACTGGCTCGACCCTGAGAACCTCATCAACGGCTTCATCGAGCGCTTCGGCACCTGGGCTCTCCTGGGCATCATCGTCGTGGTCCTCATCGAGACGGGCCTGCTGTTCCCGTTCCTGCCCGGCGACTCCCTGCTGTTCACCGCGGGCCTGTTCACGGGCACCGGCCAGATCGGCCTGCCCATCACCGTCGTGGCGCCGATGCTGGGGCTGGCCGCCTTCGTCGGCCCGCAGTCGGGCTACTGGATCGGGCGCCTGACCGGGCCCAAGATCTTCAACCGCCCGGACTCGCGCATCTTCAAGCAGGAGCATGTGGACCGCACCCACGCCTTCTTCGAGAAGTACGGCGGCCGCGCGATCGTGCTCGCGCAGTTCGTGCCCTTCGTGCGCACCTACATCCCCGTCGCCGCCGGTGTTGGCAGGATGCCGTACCGCCACTTCATCAAGTTCTCCGTCATCGGCGCGCTCGTGTGGGGCGTGGGCGTGACGCTCCTGGGCTACTGGCTCGGCGGCTTCTCCGTGGTCAAGGAGAACATCGAGGTAGCGCTCGTGCTCATCGTGGCCGTGTCGCTCATCCCGATGGTCGTCGAGACGGTCAAGCACCGCATCGAGGCGCGTCGCGCCAAGCTCGCCGTGGCGGACAAGGATCCCTCCGACGACGCGTCCGCGGACTGAGTCCGCCTGCCGGCCGGCATGGTGAACGACCGGCCCGCGCCGTTGCGGACCGATCGCTTCGCGGAAGGCTACACGGCTTTGCCGAGAAACGAAGACGCGCGTGCATCTGATGTGATGCCCGCCCCGCCGGCGCGCCTGCCCCAGCCGTGGTCCGCCGGAGCGCCGTGCGCCGACGCCCGGTGAGGCTCAGGCCGCGCGCAGGGCGTCGCGGATCGACTTCAGCAGCATGAGGTCCTCGACCAGGTCGGGAGGGGTGCGGCGCACCGTGTCGACGAGGACCACCGCATCGGGCTGCACGACGACGGCCGATGCCTTGAGCCTCGCGTCCATGAGGATCTCCCGCAGGCGCTCGGTGATCAGGCCCAGGCCGGGCGGCTCCTCGTCGACGCGCCAGGCGTCGGCGAAGCCCGGCGTCACACTGGGCTCGCGCGGCAGCGAGGCGAGCCGCAGACGGCCGGTCCACGGGAAGCGGGTGCCGAGCGCGGTGATGTCGTACTGGCGCGGAGAGTCCTCGCCCTCGAGCACGAACGAGTAGCGGAAGGCGAGCACCTCGACGCCGTCGACCGTGCCGCGCACCACCTCCGTCGCCGCGCGCTCCGCGCCCCTGCCGAAGGGCGGGAAGTCGAAGCGCTCCGCCACGGCATCGTCGCGCGGCGAGAGCCTGAGCCCGAGCGGAAGCGCCTCGAGACCGCGCTCTGCGAGCCGGGTCACGCTCCCCGACGCGGCGCGCGGGGCGCGCGGCTCGGCCTTGGCCGACGGGCGGAACAGCCACCACACGAGGGCCGCGAGCGCTGCGACGGCGACGACGATGAGCCAAGGGTCCACGCGCGCGATCGTCCCGTCGACCCTGCCGGAGGGCTAGAACTCGACCTTGGGCGCCTTGCGGGCGTCGAGGTCCTCGGTCTCGAAGTACTCGGCCTTGGTGAAGCCGAAGAGCCCCGCGACCAGGAGCGTCGGGAAGGTCTCGACCTTGGTGTTGAGCGAGCGGACGTTCGCGTTGTAGAAGCGGCGCCCGGCCGCCACGCGGTCCTCGGTGTTGGTGAGCTCCTGCTGGAGCTGGAGGAAGTTCTGGTTCGCCTGCAGCTGCGGGTAGGCCTCCGCGACGGCGAAGAGGCGGCCCAGCGCCTGGGTCAGGATGTTCTCCTGCGCCGCCTGCTGGGCGGGAGCGAGGCCCGGCTGCGACGCTGCCGCGCGGGCCTGGGTCACGGCGTCGAAGGTCTCGCGCTCGTGCTTGGCGTAGGCCTTGACGGCTTCCACGAGGTTGGGGATGAGGTCGTGGCGGCGCTGCAGCTCGACGTCGATCTGGCGCCACGCCTCCTGCACGAGGTTGCGCAGGCGGACGAGGCCGTTGTACGTCGCGACGGCCCACCCTCCGATGATCACGACGACGGCGACGATGATGATTGCAGTCAGCATGCGCTGGCCTCCCCTTTCTCAGGTCTGCTCTCGATGCTAGCGGCGCTCGCCCCGCCTCGCTCACGCGGCGGCCGGCCTGTGGACGCCGCCGCCGGCCGGTGAGGCGCCGCCGCGACGAGCCCGCACGGCCGTCGGCTCATCGGTAGGAGCCTGCGTCGAAGATGTCGAACGCCGCGAGCCGCGGCGCCCGTGCCTCGCCCAGCGGCGTGATGAGGTGCCGCTCGCCCAGCGCCCTCGGGTTGCCCGGGCCGGGCTCGCGGTACTCGCGCACCACATGCTCGGGGATGCGGCGGGCGACCGCGGACAGCACCGCGAGGCGGCTCGCGAGCGAGCGGGTGCTGCGGCGTCCGGGCCGCCACATGAGCACTGCTCCTCCCTCGATGAGGATCGAGTGCCTGCGCGCGTCGGACTCGAGGAGCCGCTCGATCATGCGCGGGTGGAGCACGGCGTGGGCGTAGCGCCGGTCGTCGCAGATGACGCGCCAGCTGCGGTTGAAGTCGTCGGACTCGACGTCGAGGTCTCCCGTGAGGGTCGCGGCGATCTTGTGGGCGATGCGCTCCGGCACGAGCTCGAGGCGCGGCAGGAACACCGGCAGCTCCGCGAGCACCACCTGGTAGGGCTCGAGGACCTCGCCGCCCTCCTCGCTCTGGACGACGCGCACGTACGTGAAGGCCGCGCACTGCGCGCCGGCGAACTCTCCGCGCACGATGTTGAGCTGGTAGTCCTCTGCGCGACCGTCGAACGGGAAGAGCGTGAAGCGCCCGGTGAACTCGTTGCTGCGGTTGAAGAAGCGCCAGCCGTGGAGCTCGGCGAACGCCATGTGCTCGCGACGCTGGCGCTCGTTGCCCAGCACGTCATAGGCGCACAGCGCCACGGAGCCCAGGAACAGCGCCCCGCACACGACGAGCGTCCCCACGACGAACGGGAAGGCGACGTCGCCGGGCAGGTCGACGAACCTCAGGAGGGCGAGCAGCCCGAACGCGACGCAGCCGACGCCCGTCGCGACGCGGATGACGACGTGCCGCACACCCCGCCGCATGGGCTACTCCAGGCCCAGGTCTCCGAGGCTGTACAAATACAGGTAGGGCAGGCCCTCGGCCTCGATGGCCTCGCGAGCGCCCGTGTCGCGGTCCACGATGACGGCCACGGCGCGCACGTCCGCTCCGGCCTCGCGCAGCGCCTCCACGGCGGTCAGCACGGAGCCCCCTGTGGTGGAGGTGTCCTCGACCGCCACGACCTTCCTGCCCGCGACGTCGGGCCCCTCGATGCGGCGCTGCAGGCCGTGAGACTTGGCCTCCTTGCGCACCACGAACGCGTCGAGCTCGAGCCCGCGCGAGGCCGCCGCGTGCAGCAGGGCCGTCGCGACGGGGTCGGCCCCGAGCGTCAGGCCCCCCACAGCGTCGATCTCCGCCGGGCCGTGGCCGGCCTCCTCGAGCATGTCGAGCAGGAGGTGCCCGATGAGCGGCGCGGCGGCGTGGTGCAGCGTCACCCGGCGCAGGTCCACGTAGTAGTCCGCCTCGCGGCCCGACGCGAGGGTGACCTTGCCTCGCACCACGGCGAGGTCGCTGATGAGCCGGCGCAGCTGCTCCCTGGGGGTTCCCGTCGTCATGGCCACGAGCCTACTGGCGCGGCGAGCGCGAGCGGGCGCCGCCGACGGCCGGCCTCGGCTCAGTGCTTGCCGCGCGACAGGGAGCGCGTGAGCCAGCGCGGCGCGGTGCGCGCAAGCCACGCGACGACGCCGTACCGCACCGACGGGGTGACGAGCACCCTGCCGCGCTCCGATGCCCTCAGCGCCGCCCGCACCACGGCGTCGGCGCGCAGCCACGCGACGCGGAGGCCGTCGTATGCGCCGATGCCCGCTCGCGCGTGGAACTCCGTGCGCGTCAGCCCGGGCAGCACGGCCGTGGCCGTGGCGCCGGTGCCGCGCAGCTGTCCCGCGAGGCCTTCCGTGAAGGACGTGACCCACGCCTTGTGCGCCGAGTAGGTCCCGTTGCCCAGCCAGGTCGCCACCGAGGACACGTTGAGGATGCGCCCGCGGCCGCGCGCTGCCATGGAGCCCGCTGCGGCGTGGCTGAGGATCAGGACCGCGCGCACCATCACGTCGAGGGCTGCGAGCTCCGCGTCCAGGTCGTTGGCGACGAAGTCCACTCCCTGGCCCAGCCCAGCGTTGTTGACCAGCAGGTCGACGGGACGCTCGGCATCGGCGACGCGGGAGGCGACCGCGTCGACGTCGGGGCGCACCGTGAGGTCGGCCGCGAGCACCTCGACCGCGACGCCGTGGCGCTGTGCCAGCTCGGCCGCGAGCGCGTCGAGCCGCTCGCGCGAACGCGCCACGAGGACCAGATCGTGTCCCTGCGCCGCGAGCTGTCGGGCGAACTCCGCGCCCAGGCCAGCGCTCGCCCCCGTCACGAGTGCCGTCGTCATGGGTCACAGGCTACGGGCAGGCGGGTAGCGTGAGGGCATGCGCCTCGCGACGTGGAATGTGAACTCCCTGCGCGCCCGAGTGGACCGCGTCATCGACTGGATGGTGCGTGCGGACGTGGACGTGCTCGCCATGCAGGAGATCAAGTGCACCCCGGCGCAGCTGCCGGCCGCGCCCTTCGAGGCCGCCGGCTACGAGATCGCCGCGCACGGCCTGGGCCAGTGGAACGGCGTCGCGGTCGCCTCCCGCATCGGCCTGAGCGACGTCGAGACGTCCTTCCCAGGCCAGCCGTCCTTCGGCAAGCCGGGCCAGGAGCCGATCGTGGAGGCGCGCGCGCTCGGCGCGACGTGCGGCGGGGTGCGGGTGTGGAGCCTGTACATCCCCAACGGGCGCGGCCTCGCCGATCCGCACTACGCGTACAAGCTGGACTTCCTGGGCTCGCTCGCCGATGCCGCGCGCGGCTGGGCGGGCGCGCCCACCGCTCTCGTGGGCGACTTCAACGTCGCGCCGCTGCCGAGCGACATCTGGGACGAGTCCGACCCCGAGGCGACGACGCACGTGACGCCCGAGGTGCGCGAGGCGCTCGCCGCCCTCGCTCCGGCGGGATACGAGGAGCTGTCGCGCCGCTTCGTCTCCGACGAGGGCAAGTACACCTTCTGGGACTACAAGCAGCTGCGCTTCCCGCGCAACGAGGGCATGCGCATCGACTTCGTGTGGGCGTCGAAGCCGCTCGCGGCGCGCGCGACCGCCGCGCAGATCGTGCGCGACGAGCGCAAGGGCAAGGGCGCCTCGGACCACGTGCCGGTGGTCGTGGACTTCGAGGACTGAGCGCAGGTCCGAGCACAGGTCCGGGGGAGCGGGTCCGGGGTCGCGGGCCAGAGGGCGCGGACTCCCCGCCCCCGGGGAGTCACAGCCGCGAGTCCTCGAGCGAGCTCGACAGGCGCTCCGGACGGCCCTGCTCGCGGTCCGGCTTGTACACCGCGCAGATGACCTCGCGGTCGCCGCCGTCCCAGGACTGCTGCTGCGGATAAAGCATGTAGATGTCGAGGATCGACTCCTCGTAGGTCGCCCCCACGAAGCTGTAGAAGGCGTCCCGACAGATGCGCTGGGCCTCCTGCGCGACGGCGGCCGCATCGAAGGCCTCGAGATCGATCGTCTGGACCAGGTAGACCTCGGCGTCGTGCTCCTGCGTGCAGGCGACGCGCGCGAGCTCGGTGACGGTGCTCTGGCCCACGGCGATGTCGAGGCATTCGCCGACCTTGGCCGTGGGAGCTCCCGTCGCGCAGCCGGCCAGCATGCCGACCGCGAGCATCGTGCCCGTCATCGCCGCAATGCGCATCGTCCCTGCCTCGTGCCGAACCTAGGCCAGAGCGTAGCCAAGGAAGGCGCATGAGTCGCAACAGATGCGCACGCGACGCAGAAGCAGGAGCCGCGCCGTCGCGGCGGGATCGGCTTGCGCCACGCGCCCGGAGGGCTGAACTCCACGCACGTGCTCGCGCCGCGACGACGCGGCAAGCGGCGACGGCAGTGCCGTCACGCGACTACTGAGGCGAATCCCGGATGGGAGCCCACGTTCACCCTCACGTGTGGCCGTGGACCCGCCGGACCCTGCCGCCCTCGCTGAGACAGCGAGTTTGACCACGGCGCGGGACCGCATCCGCGATTGACCCGAAGTGCGGAGGGAGATGGCCGCCCTCCACCGTGCAGGTTCGCAGACGATGTGCGCTCCCCACAAGCCCCCATAAATGGGGGCATCAGGTGACAAACTCCATTACCGAGAACCCAGCGGGAACGCTCACAACCCGGCTAATGTTGGGACACAGACCAGGGAGATCCATGACTGAGCGCCGCAGAATCGCGTTGGTGGAAGACCACGCTCTCATCGCGATCGGGTTCCGGGACCTCATCGCGGAGGCCGACGACCTCGAGCTCGCCGGCATGGTCGAGTCAGTGGCCGACCTGCCCTCGCTGGGCACCCAGCTCGACCTCGTCGTGCTGGACCTGCGCCTGTCCGACGGCTCGAACCCGCGCGACAACGTCGCCGCCATCCACGACATGGGCGCGCACGTGCTCATCTACACCGGCGCCGAGGACCGCCGCCTCATCCAGGCGGCCGCCCGATCCGGCGCCCTCGGCCTCATCCGCAAATCGGTGGACCCCGACGTGCTGCTCGACGCCATCCGCACCGCCGCGCACGGCCGCGAGGTCTTCGGCGCGGACTGGGCGGCAGCGATCGACGCCGACGAGGGCCTGGCCGACGCCAAGCTGTCCGCGCGCGAGCAGGAGGTGCTGAGCCTCTACGCCTCCGGCGAGACGGCCGCGAACGTCGCGGCCCGCACCGGCCTCTCGCGCGAGACCGTCGCCGACTACGTGAGCCGCATCCGCCGCAAGTACGCCGATGCCGGGCGCCCGGCCCACTCGCGCATCGACCTGTACAAGCGAGCCCTGGAAGACGGCATCCTGGACGACTCCGACACGCCGTGACCGAGGCCAAGCGCCCCATCGACCGGGTCAGCCGGAACACCGCCCGCGCACGTCTCGAACGCCTCCTGTACCTCGCCGTCGGGATCGCGGGCATCGTCTACGGGCTGCTGCTGTACCCCGGCAAGGCGGGCATCGCCGGCCAGTCGCCGCAGCTCGAGACCACGTACGCGTGGTTCCTCGTCATCGTCTCCGTCGTCTTCCCCATCCTGCTGGGCGCGCTCACCTGGGCGCTCCCGCGCGAGTGGATGCGCACCATCGCCGGCGGCACGTGCATCACGTTCCTGGTCGCGATGGCGATGTTCCCCTTCGCGCTCCTGGGCGAGCACCTCGCCGACGACCAGGTGCCGTGGATCCAGGGCATCCACGGCCTGCACGCCATGATCGCGGCGATCGTGTGGCAGAACCGCTGGGTGTGGCTCTACGCGATCGCGCAAGGGCCCATCATCGGCTGGGTGCAGTTCCTGGTCCGCCCCGACTCGGAGCGTGCCGCCTTCCTCGACGCGGTGGGCTCGTCGGAGTTCGCGGTGATCCTCATGGGCGCCGCGATCGCCGTCGTGCGCGCGGCTGACCGCCAGGACCGCGCGAGCGAGCGGGCTCGCGAGCAGGCCGCGCGCGGAGCGGCGACGCGCACCCGCGAGCGTGAGGAGACCCGCATCAACGCGATGGTCCACGACGACATCATGTCCGTGCTCCTGACGGCCTCCCGCGAGAACCCGCCCGCGACGCTGCCCATGATGGCCCGCTCGGCGCTGCACTCGATCGCGACGCTCGACCGCTCCAATGCGATCGCGCGCGAGTACACGCCCGATGAGATCTACGCGGCCCTGCGCGACGTCGTCGCTGCCGTCGCGCCCGACGCCCACTTCACGCGCGAGGTGTGGGCCGACGCGACCGTTCCCGCCGACGTCGTCTCCGCCCTGTCCGATGCCCTGGGCGAGGCGCTGCGCAACAGCGTCCGCCATGCGGGCGCCGCGAGCGACGGCGTCCGCCGCGAGGTCACGCTCGACATCGAAGCCGGTGCGGTGACGGTCGCGGTGCGCGACAACGGGCGCGGCTTCAACCCGCGCAACGTGGCCCAGCGCCGCCTGGGCATCAGGCTGTCGATCATGGACCGCATGGCCCTGGTGCCGGGCGGCCGAGGTGAGGTGCGATCGCGACCGGGGGTCGGAACCGTCGTGATCCTGACGTGGGTGAGGCCCAAGTGAGCGCCATCGACATCGCGAGAGACCGCATCACGCCCATGGACTCGTCACGCCTCATCGGCCTGACGAGCGAGGGCGCGCGCATCATCCTCGTCCTGTTCATCGTGTCCAACTTCATCTTCATGATCACGACGATCGACGAGATGAAGCACTGGCTGCCGCCCACCATCGCGGTCGTCATCGTCAACGCGGCGGCCCTCCTGCTGGTGCTGGACCACCCCGACCCGTTCCCGCGCCTGTGGAGCTGGGGCATCGTCCTGGCCGTGACGCTGTCGACGGTGCTCGTCGCCTTCCTCCTGCCCGATGTGCCCCAGGTGGGCCGTGCGAGCTGGCACTTGGGCGCCAACACCTGGCTGCTGTTCTTCCTGGCGCTCCGGCGCCGGGCGGGCATGGCGTGGCTGGGCTACGTCATCATGGGGGCGATCACTCTCGCGTGGTCGATCGCGTCGGACCGCTCGATCGTGTCCGGCCTGCTGCTGCTCGACACCCACGCCGCCATCCTCTTCGTCGCGACGCTGTTCGGGGTCTTCCTCCGCCGCACGGCGCGCCTCATCAACGACTACGACGAGCGGGCCATCGCAGGCGCCATGGAGTCGGCGGCGGCGAGCGCCGCGTCCGAGGTGCGCCGCCAGCGCGTCCTCGAGCTCCAGGCGAGCGCGGGTCCGCTCCTGGAGCGCATCGCGCGCGGCGACCACATCCCGACGCTCGAGGAGCGGCGCGAGTACCGCGCGGCCGAGGCGCTGCTGCGCGACGGCGTGCGCGGCCGCTCGCTCGTGTTCGAGCCGATCATCTCCGCGGCGACGTCCGCCCGCGACCGAGGCATCGAGGTGGTCCTCCTGGACGACCGCGGCGAGCCGCTTCCTGACCCGGAGGCGATGAAGCGCGTGGCGAACTTCGCGGTCACCGCGCTGTTTGCGGCGCAGGACGGATCGGTGACGGTGCGACTGCATCCGCGAGGGCGGGAGATCGCGGTGTCCATCGTGTCCACGAGCCGCACAGGCAGCACTCGGCTCGACCTGGATGTGAACGGGATGCCGGAGGGAAGCGCACCGCCCAAGGCGGAGACAGGGGAAGCGCGCCCGGAGGGATTCGAACCCCCAACCTTCTGATCCGTAGTCAGATGCTCTATCCGTTGAGCTACGGGCGCTTGGCGGGAAAGCCGAGTCACAAATATACAGCACCCGCGAGGGCGTCCGTCCCTCGCGGGTGCCGCGTGACCTGGCGGAGACGGTGGGATTTGAACCCACGGAGGGCTTTAACACCCTCACGGTCTTAGCAGGACCGCGCACTAGACCTGACTATGCGACGTCTCCAGGCAGTTCTACAGGCTACCTGACCGTTGAGCGGACGGGCAAAGCGCGGAGAGTGTGGGATTCGAACCCACGGTGGCGTGAGCCACAACGGTTTTCAAGACCGTCACCTTCGGCCGCTCGGTCAACTCTCCTGAGCGATCGCGTCCGCGTCAGGACGCGCCGGCGACCCCATTGTGCCAGCCGTCCGGCATGCCGGGAGTGACGACCTTGAGCTCGTACAGCACGGCCGCACGGGCGAGCTCGATGTCGTACGTGGCGATCGTGTCGACCTTGGGGTGCGCGACGGCTGCGCCCAGGTGGATCGCGGCGAACGGCTGCAGCACGGCCGCCGCGTGCGAGGACACCTGGACGTTCTCGTCGGAGATGCGCATGACCGGCACGTGAGTCTTGATCTTCTTCACGATCTCGTAGGCCTCGGCCTTCTGCTCGCGGGGGTACAGCTCGACGATCTGGCGCACTTCGGTGAGGCCGAGCTGGGTCGTCGTGATGTCGCCCAGCTGGGGGATGGCCCAGCGCATCCAGTCCTCGTAGCACGCGACCCCCGGAAGGAAGCGCGAGAGGGCCGTTCCATCCGCGTAGATCACGACATCAAGCGTAGTGCCGGGCGCGCGGAGGTCGCGCCTGCCGGATCCACGCGACGATCTCCTCGCCCGCCCGGCGCATTGCTCCCGGGTCGCCGGCGGTCCACACCCTGACGAGCCCGCGGGACGCCGCCTCCGCATCGTCCAGATCGCGGCTGCCCACCACCGCGACGGCCGGCAGGCCGTCGACGCGAGCGAGGACGCCGCTGACGATCTTGCCCTCGAAGGACTGGGAGTCGAGCCTCCCCTCGCCGACCACGACCACATCGGCCGTTGCCGCCTTCGCATCGAAGCCCACGAGGTCGAGCACCGCATCGGCCCCGGAGCGCAGCTCGGCCCCATATGCCGCCCACAACGCACCGGAGAGCCCTCCCGCGGCGCCGGTGCGGGCGCGTCCGCGCGGATCCCGTCCGAAGCGCGACGCAATCAGGCCCGCCGTCTCGTGCAGCCGAGCCGTGAGCTCCTCGACCGCCGCGGCGTCCGCGCCCTTCTGCGGACCGAAGACGCGCGCGGCGTCCTCGTAGGCGACGTCGACGTCGGACAGGGCCTCCACCTGCACGCCTGGCGGGACCTCCGGAAGGACGGACAGCATCCCGCGTCCGCCATCGGAGGTGCCGGTGCCGCCCAGCGTGACGACGATGCGCGAGGCGCCGGCGCCGAGTGCGGCCTCCATGATCTCGCCGAGCCCTGCGCTGGACGCCGCGACGGCCTGTTCCGGCGACCCGTCCACGAGGTGCAGCCCGCAGGCCTGCGCCGACTCCACGAAGGCGGTGCGCTCTGCCGCGTCCCACCCCCAGCGAGCCTCGACACGCTGACCCACTGGGCCGTTCACCTCGAGGCGCCGCTCCTCCACTCCTGGCCGGGCGAGCAGGATGTCGAGCGTGCCCTCGCCACCGTCCGCCACGGGGCACTCGATCGCCTCGCCGCCGGCGGCGCGCACGCCTTCCGCGATCGCGCGCGCGACCTCCTGAGCGGGATGCGTCCCCTTGAAGGAGTCAGGGGAGACCAGGACGACGGTCATCGGGCGAGATAGCCACCGTCGACCGGCAGCACGACGCCGGTGATGAAGGAGGCCTCGTCGGAGGCGAGGAAGGCGATCGCCGCTGCCACCTCTGCCGGCTCGCCGAGCCGGCCCAGCGGGTGCTGCGCGCGCAGGCCTTCGGTGTACTCCTTGCTCAGGCGCAGCACCGACTCGGTCGCGATGGTGCCGGGGGCGACGGCGTTGACCCTGATCCCCGCGTGCGCCCACTCGACGGCCAGGTGCTTGGCCAGGCCGCTGGCGACGAACTTCGCCGGCCCGTAGGCGGCCTGCCGCTCCTGACCGGCGAGCCCCGAGATCGACGACAGGCAGACGATGGATCCGCCGCGGTCCTTCATGCGGGCGATCGCCGCGCGGCACGACAAGAACATTCCGCGGGCGTCGATCGCGTGGATGCGGTCCCATTCCTCCACGCTGAGGTCGAGGATGCTGCCGGGGACGACGACGCCCGCATTCGCCACGAGGACGTCGATCACGCCGTAGGCCTCGACACAGCGGGCGACCGCCTCCTCGCAGTGGGCCTCGTCGGCCACGTCGCCGACGACCTCGACGACGTCCGCGCCCGCCTCGCGCAGGCGCTGGGCGGCGGCGGCGAGGCCCTCGCCGTCCACGTCCGTGAGCACAAGCCGGGCGCCGTCGCTCGCGAAGCGTGCCGCGGTGGCGGCGCCGATGCCGGCGGCTGCGCCGGTGATGACGGCGGCCTTGCCTTCGAGGAGTCTCGCGTTGCTCATTGCTGTCCTTCCTTGTCGACCAGCGCGATCACGCGCGCCGGAGCACCCGTCCCGCCGCGCAGCCGCAGCGGCAGTCCGATGAAGTACGCGCCGCGGGCTGGCAGCAGGCGCAGGTTGGCGAGGCCCTCGAAGAAGACCATCCCGCGAGTGAAGCCGGCATCGTGCGCAGGTCCGCCGGTGCCGGGGCCGCCGATGCTCGGCGCGTCGGTGCCGACGCAGCGCACCCCTTGGTCGCCGAGCCAGGCCATCGCCGCGGCGTCGAGCGCCGGCCAGCCCGGGTGGGTGCCGGCGAGCGGCCCCGCGACGTAGGCCTGCCCCGCCTCTCCGGGCAGGTACGTGAGGTCCCAGTCGGTGCGGACGAGCACGACGTCGCCCTCTGCGAAGGGACCGTGCTGCGCGACATGGCGCTCGAGCGCCTCCACCGTCACGGCCGGCGCGGCGGGACCGACGCCTTCGCCCAGGCCCGTCGCGTCGACCACGACGGCCGGGCCGCGGAGCTGGTCGAGCGGCACGCGCTCGACGCTGACCTCGCCGTTGGCGTGCGCCCCGGGCAGGCCGGAGCCGAGCGGCGGCAGCCCATGGCTGGGCGCGTCGAGGTGGGTGGCCGTGTGCTCGTCGATGACCATCCACTTGGTCTGATAGGGACCGAGGCTCGCGCGCACCGGCTGTGGCGCGTCGGGCCGGTCCGTGAACCAGTTCCCCACCGTGTGTCGGAACGGCGTGTGGCCCGGCCACGCGCCCGGCAGGTCCTCGGCGATCTCCAGCGAGAGGTCGACCACCGTGCAACGAGCCAACAGGGTGTCCAGGGGGGTCATGAGGTCCTCCTCTCAGCGGGGGCGGACGACGTCCGCCGTGACCCGCCCGCGTGGCCGAGCGCCACGCCGGCGAGCACCGTCGCCGCGCCGAGCATGCCGAGCGGCGTGGGGACCTCGTGCAGGGCCAGCCATCCGGCGAGCAGGCCGACGACGGGCACGAGGTAGGTGGTCAGGGAGGCGCGGGCGGGGCCGGCATGCCGCACGAGCCAGAAGTACACGGCGGCCGGGATGGCCGTGGACACGAGCGCGACCGCGACGAGGGCCGGCCACGCAGCGGGATCCGCTCCGGGGCGGTCGAAGGGGTCGGCGATCTGCGCGGCGCCGAGCACCACGGCGGCGATCGCCATCTGCACCGCAGCGCTGGGCACGCCCGCGGCCGCTCGCACCGTGGGCCGCGACGCGATGACGAACGACACGGCGTACGAGGCGGAGGCGGCCAGCAGTGCGATGCGTGCCGTCCAGGATCCGCCGCTGACCGCGAAGCCGGTCATGACGAGGATCCCGAGGAAGCCCAGGACAGTCCCGGCAGCCGCGCGCGGGGTCATCCGGCGCTCGGCCCCGGTGCCCAGCGCGATCAGCGCGGTGAGGATGGGCACAGTGGCGTTGAACACCGCCGCCACCCCGGAGGGCACGTGCCGCTGCGCGATCGCGATGAGCGCGTACGGCACGGCCGCGTTGAGGAGTCCGAGCGCGATGAGCGGCCGGTACGGAAGCCCGGCGAGCGCGCGGCGCAGCCTGCCGCGCTCCAGCGCCGCCGCGAGCGCCGCCAACGCGACGGCCGCGAGCGCCGCCCTCCCCCACGCGACCTGCAGCGGCGTGAATCCGCGCAGGGCGAGGGCGGTGAACAGGAACGCGAGTCCCCACAGCGCCCCGACCGCGCAGAAGCCGATGACGACGGCGGGCTGGCCCGGCTGCCTGGCGTCGACGGCCGATGCGCCCCCCATCAGTCTCCCGAAGCGAGGAAGGACTCGAGGCCGGAGCGGATGTGGCGCTCGATCTCCTCCTGGGCGCGGCTCGTGTCGCCCGACTCGAGCACCTCGACGATGCGCATGTGGCGCTCGGGCAGGCCGCTCGGGTCGGAGTACGAACGGTTGACCGCGCGCGTCGCGATGGTCAGCTGGGTCCGGATCGAGTTCCACGTGGACACGAGCAGGTCATGGTGCGAGGCCTGGCACAGCCGCTCGTGGAACACGTTGTCGAGGTGGCGCGCCTGCTCCGGCTCACCGGCCTCGATCGCCGCCCGCATCTGGTCGACGATCGTGCGCAGGTCACGGAAGTCCTCCTCGATGCCGCGCTCGATGACGAGCGCCACGGCGAGCCGCTCGAGCGCGATGCGCAGCAGGGACACCTCATGCACGTCTGGCGTCTCGACCACGCGGTAGCCGCGCGTGCCGAGCGACTCCACGAGGCCCTCCTGCTCGAGCTGGCGCAGCGCCTCGCGCACCGGGGCCCGGCTCACGCCGAGCATCTCGGACAGGCCCGTCTCCGTGATGCGGTCGTCGCGGGTGAGCTCACCCGTGAGCACCGCCGCGCGCACGCGGGCGTACACCTCGTGCCGCAGGTTGGTGCGGGTCAGCCTCTCGAGAGGTCCGCTCATCGTTCCCTCCTCCTGTACGGGATGCCGATCGCCGCAGGCGCGGCAGCCTTGCCGATCACTCCGATGACCGCGATCACCGTCAGCGCGTACGGCAGGGCCTGAGCCAGCGACGACACGGCCGGGCTCATGTCCGGGACCCTGAGCACCAGGGCCTGGGCGAGTCCGAAGAGCAGCGCCGCGCCAAGTGCTCCCAACGGACGCCACCCCCCGAAGATCATGGCGGCCAGAGCGATGTAGCCGCGACCGCTCGTCATGTTCTCATTGAATCCGCCCACGTATCCGATCGACAGGTACGCCCCGCCCAAGGCCGCGAGCGCGCCCGAGGCTGCGACTGCCACCATGCGCGTGCGCAGGACCGAGATGCCTGCAGTGTCCGCCGCCGCGGGCTTCTCGCCGATGGCGCGCAGGCGCATGCCCTGGACGCTGCGGAAGAGGAACAGGTGGATCGCGACGGTCGCCGCCAAGCACAGCCACACCAGCAGGTTGAGGTTCGAGACCGCCTCGCCCCAGGGGCCCAGCGATTCCGTCGGCAGGTGGACGGTCGGCACCTTGGGCAGGTCGATGGGGGAGCCTCCCAGCCCGAAGACCTCCGCATAGCCGTAGCCGGTCACACCCAGGGCGAGGAAGTTCACCGCGATGCCGGCGACCACCTGGTTGGCGCCGAACACCACGGTGAACAGCCCGAACAGGGCCGCGAGGACCACACCGGCGACGACGCCGAGGACCACGCCGATGGCCCAGCTTCCCGTGAGGGCGGAGCCGACGACCGCGAAGAAGGCGCCGGAGAGCATCATGCCCTCGAGGCCGATGTTCATCACGCCGGAGCGCTCGGAGATCACGCCGCCGAGCGCCGCGAAGGCGATGGGGGTCGCGACCAGCAGCGCCGCGACCACGAGGCCGGGCCAGGAGATGACCTCGCGCAGGGTCTGCTCGGGCACACCGGTGGCCCAGGCACCCACGACGGCGCCCAGCACGCCCATGCCGCCGACGAGCCATGCGGGTCGGCCCGCGCCCAGGCGGCCGGCCGTGATGCTCAGGCCGACTGCGGCGGCCCCGACGAGCAGAGGCACCGCCGGGACGCGCACGGCGACCGGAGGAAGCGCGAGCCAGAGGGCGAGCAGGGCGACGACGAGCGCCGGGAGCGGGCTCGCGAGCCACCGGCGGAGGGAGGGAGCCGCGACCGCGGCGGGTGCGAGCTGCGTCATGATGCCACCTTCCTGCGCAGGACCCGGGCGAGGCGTCGCCGCAGGAAGTCGAGCGAGCGCTCGGCGTTCAGGCTCACCAGGAGGATGATGACGCCTTGGCCGATGAGGGTCAGGTAGCTCGCGAGCTCCGGCGGGAAGGCCGAGGGGTCGAGGTTGCGGTTGGAGCTGCCGTTGATGAGCACGGCGAAGAGGAACGCGCTGAGCACGACGCCGATCGGAGTGTTGCGTCCCAGCAGCGCGATCGCGATGCCCACGAAGCCCAGCTGCGAGGCGTGCAGGTCCGCCGTCGCGATCCGGAACTGCCAGCCGAGGATCTCCATCGCGCCCGCGAGGCCCGCGAGCGCGCCGCCGAAGACCATCGCCATGACGTAGCGACGCGAGACCGGGATGCCGAGATAGCGGGAGGCCTCCACGTTGGAGCCCACGGCCGCGGTCTCGAATCCCACGGTGGTGCGGTGCTGCACGAGCCACACGACGCCGACGACGATCGGCACGAGGAAGATGCCCGCGTGCAGGCCCTGGAGGGCGGCGGAGCCCCAGATGACGGGGATGCGCGCGGACTCGGCGACCGTCTCCGA
This sequence comes from Actinomycetes bacterium, assembly GCA_003242455.2. Taxonomy (GTDB): domain Bacteria; phylum Actinomycetota; class Actinomycetes; order Actinomycetales; family Demequinaceae; genus Demequina. Next base: position 38,475 of record QGUM02000001.1, on the reverse strand, counting down.
GACAGGCTGGGTGGGCTGCGCCTCGTTCTGCAGCGGACCGCCGATGCCGAACAGGAAGCTGCCGACCCAGATGGCGATGTAGTTGAGCATGATCGTGACGATCACCTCGTTGGTGCCCAGCCAGGCGCGCAGCACGCCGGCGATCGCGGCCCACAGGGCGCCGAGGACCGCGCCCATCACGACAGCGAGGGTGATGTGCGCCGGCGCGGGCAGGCCCGTGATCGCCGAGCCGAACCAGACGGCGGCGATCGATCCCATGATGAGCTGGCCCTGGCCGCCGATGTTGAACAGGCCGGCGCGGTACGGGATCGCGACAGCGAAGCCGAGCAGCACGAGCGGCACGAGCAGCCCGAGGGTCTGCTGCAGGCCGAAGGCCGCTTGAGTGTAGTGCGAGGCGCTCTGGCCGGGGATGAACCAGCCGAGACCCGCGCCGCTGAGGATCGCGCCGTAGGTCTCGATCGGGTTCCGGCCGGCCAGCAGGATCAGCAGCGCGCCGGCCACGCCGGCGAGCGCGACGATGCCGACCGAGGTCAGGCCCGTCAGGGCCTGCTGCCGCAGCCGGTCCTTGCCGTGTCCGCTCATCTCTCCTCCTGAACGCCGGCCATGGCGAGGCCGAGCTCCTCGTCACTCGCGTCCGGTCGGAACTCGCCCACGATCCGGCCGCCGTACATCACGAGGATCCGGTCGGACAGGGCCCGCAGCTCGTCGAGCTCGAAGGACACGAGGAGCACCGCCGCTCCCTGCCGCTGCAGCTCGAGGAGCTGCTCGTGCACGAACGCGATCGCGCCGATGTCGAGGCCGCGCGTGGGCTGCGCCGCGAGCAGCACGGCGGGATTCGCCTCCAGCTCGCGCGCGATGACGATCTTCTGCTGGTTGCCGCCCGACAGGGTCGAGGCGGGGGTGTCGAGGCTGGGCCCGCGGATGTCGAAGCGCTCCAGCAGGCCGCGCCCGAAATCGGCGATGCGGCGTGGGGACATCCAGCCGCCGCGGGCGATGGGCGCCTCGCGGTAGCGCCGCAGGGCGAGGTTCTCCGCGACAGAGAACGACAGCAGCAGCCCGCGACGGTGCCGATCCTCGGCGATGTACCGGACGCCTGCCGCGAGCGCGGAGCGGACCCCAGGGGCGAGCCTCTTCCCTGTGACGCGGATGACGCCCGCCGCAGGGCTCAGCATCCCCGACAGGGCGCCGACGAGCTCGGCCTGGCCGTTGCCGTCCACGCCCGCGATCCCGACGATCTCTCCCGCTCCCACGGTGAGGCTCACGCCGTCGACCGCGCGGGTCCCGCGTGCGTCCTCGACCACGAGGCCCTCGACCTCGAGCTGCGGCTGGGCGGCGGGGACCGGGTCCTTGACCCGCTCGAGGTTGACGGCACGCCCGACCATCATCGACACCAGGTCGTCCGGCGTCGCCTCGGCTCGCGGCAGCGAGCCGACCACCTTGCCGTGGCGCAGCACGGTGACGTGGTCGGCGGCCGCCATGATCTCCCGCATCTTGTGCGTGATCAGCACGACCGAGGTGCCCTGCTGCGTGCACAGCCCGTGGAGCACCTCGAAGAGCCTGTCGATCTCCTGGGCCGTGAGCACGGCCGTCGGCTCGTCGAGGATGACCGTCCGGGCGCCCCTGTACAGGGTGCGCAGGATCTCCACGCGCTGCTGCTCGCCGACGCTGAGCTCGCCGACGATGCGGCTGGCGTCGATCGGCAGTCCGCGCTCCTCGGCGAAGGCCTCGACTGCGGCCTCGACGCGGCGCCGGCGGTACGGGCCCCAGGGCCCGGACGGCTCGGAGCCGATGACGATGTTCTCCGCCACCGTCATGGTGGGCACCAGCATGAAGTGCTGGTGGACCATGCCGATGCCGTGCTCCATCGCCGCGCGCGGGCTGGTCAGCTCCACGCGTTCGCCCTCGACCTCGAACCAGCCCTCGTCGGGTCGCTCGAGCCCGTAGGCCATGCGCATGAGCGTGGTCTTGCCTGCGCCGTTCTCGCCGAGGATCGCGTGCACCTGACCGGCGTTGAACTCGACGGTCACGGCGTCGTTCGCGGTCAGCGTGCCGTACCTCTTGGTCACCCCCCGAGCGGCCAGGGTGGGGGTCCCTGGCCGCCCGGGGCGACGAGCCGTGCTCATGGGCGTGCTCCGTATCTCAGCCCGCGAGCTCCGCGCGGAGAGCGGCCTCGGCCTCGGCGACCTTGGCGCGCAGCTCCTCGGACACGTGAGGGCTGAAGGTGCCCAGGCCGACGGCGCCGTCCACGATGGTGAACAGGCGGTCCTGTCCGCCGAAGAACTCGCCGTCCAGCAGCGCCCGGATCGTCTCGTACACCGCGACGTCGGAACGCTTGATCGCGCTGGTCAGCACGTGCTCGCCGAAGTCGGACTGGTCGGCGTCGGTGCCGATCGCCCACACGCCGGCCTCAGCCGCGGCGTTGAGGGCGCCCGGGCCGCAGCCGCCGGCCACCTGGAAGACGATCTTCGCGCCCTGCTCGATCTGGTTCTGCGCGAGCTGCATGCAGGCCGCCGGGTCGGCGAAGGTCTGCGAGTAGCCCGAGATGACGCGGATCGACGGGTCCACGGCGGCGACGCCGCGGGCGAAGCCGTCCATCCAGTTCTCCACGGGCGGGATGGGCTGTCCACCGACCGCTCCGAGGGCGTCGCCCTCGCCGCTCTCCTGCAGGAACAGGGCCGCGAGGTAGCCGGCGAGGTAGCTCGCCTGGTCCTGCTGGAAGGGCAGGCCCATGACGTTCGGGTTCACCTCGTCGAGCGAGGCGACCGACACGTCGAGGATGGCGAACTTCGTCTCCGGGAACTCGGACGAGACCGTGGCGACCGCCTCGATCTGGTTGAAGCCCGAGGCGATGATGAGGTCGTAGCCCTGGCGCGCCAGGGTCGTCATGTTGGGGATGTAGTCGGCGCTCGAGTCGGAGGTGAGGACGCGGATCTCCACGCCGAGCTCCTCCTCAGCCCGCTTCATGCCCTCGTTGCCGAGGTAGTTGAAGGAACGGTCGTTGAGGCCCGCGGCATCGGCCACGAAGCCGACCTTGAGGGGCGCCTCGCCGCCGTGCTGACCGCCGTCCGAGGGCTCCTCGGATGCGGTGGTGGCGCAGGCCGCGAGGGCCACCGCCGCGGCCGCGACGAGGGCCGCGAGCTTCGCCCGGGTCTTGCCGAATAGCTCCATTGCTATCTCTCCTTGCTGTGTCACTGGTAGGGGGTGGTGGGAGGAAGGGTCCCGATCAGATCCGCCGCAGCGCGTCTGACTGCCTCTGACGCCTCCGCCTCGTCGAGAGTCAGGAGTTCTCGGTCGAGCATGAGGGGAACGCCGTCGACGATCGTGTGGCGCACGTCGGCCGCGGAGGCCGAGTACACGATCTGCTCGACGATGTTCGTCTGCTCGCCGATGAAGACCGGCCACATGTGGGCCGCCTCGAGGGAGATCACCACGAGGTCCGCGCGCTTGCCGACCTCGATCGATCCGATGCGGTCCGCCATGCCGATCGCCTCGGCGCCTCCCATGGTCGCGAGACGGAGGGCCTCGGCCGCCGGCAGGGCGGTCGCGTCTCCGAGCGTGACCTTCTGGAGGAAGGAGGCGAGCCTGGCCTCCTCGATCATGTCGAGGTTGTTGTTCGACAGCACCGAGTCGGTTCCGAGGCCGACCGCGACGCCGGCCTCCTTCGCCTTGCCGACCTCCGCGACGCCGGAGGCCAGCTTCATGTTGCTGCTCGGGTTGTGGACGATCGACGCGCCGCGGCGGGCGAGCCGCTCGCGGTCGTCGTCGGAGAGCCACACGCCATGAGCGCCGAGCAGCCCGTCGAGCACACCGAGGCGGTCGAGCCACTCCACGGGCCCGACGCCCTCGCGGCGCGTGACCTCTTCGACCTCGAAGCGCGTCTCGCACAGGTGGGTCATGACCCGCGTCCCCACCTCGTCGGCGAGGCGACGAGCCCGCAGGTAGCCCTCGGCATGGACGGTGTACGGCGCGTGAGGGCCCACCCAGGCATCGATGCGAGGGTGCTGACCCGCCCACGCGCGGACGAAGTCCTCCGCCTCCTCCCAGGTCTCGCCGCGGCCGTTGCCGACGTCCATGATCTGCGGCGCGAGCACGGCGCGGAGGCCGGAGCGGTCCACGATCGGAGCGATGTCGGACAGGTGCCGGTACATGTCGACGAAGGTCGTCGTGCCCGAGCGGATCATCTCGATCTGGTTCATCTGGGCGGCCGCCACGGTGTGGCTCGGCTGCAGCGCGTGCTCCATCGGGAAGCACAGCTCGTCCAGCCAGGTCTCGAGAGGCCTGTCCTCCTTGGTGCCCCTCAGCAGGCACTGGTGGGTGTGGGCGTTGACGAAGCCAGGGGTGACAGCGCAGCCGCGCACGTCGAGCACGCGCGCGGCCTCGACCTCGAGCGCGGGGCCGACCGCGACGATCGCCCCGTCGGCGACCGCGACGTCGGCCTCCGGCAGCACGGTGCCGGCGGCGTCCATGGTGACCACGGAGCCGCCGCGCAGCACGAGGTCAGCGCTGAGCATCGGCCCCCTCCTCGGGGGTGCGGAGGGCCGCCTCCGTCAGCAGACGCGTCTCCGGGACGAAGCCGAGCCGCTCCTCGTAGAGCCGCTCCGCCTCTGCCACGGTGGCGCAGGCCGCGAGCTCGGGGACGATGGTGCAGACCTCCTGCGCCATCACCTCCGGGTCGAAGAACAGCGTGACCATGGCCGTCGGCGTGATGCGCACCGAGGTGCCCCAGGGGCCGTTGGTCGGCACCTGCACCCAGCCGAACCGGCCGCGCGCGGCCTCCGGGACGAGCACGCCGACGGGGTCGGTGAAGCGGGCGATGGCCTTCTCCATCTCGACCACGTCGCGCTGCGTGATGCCGATCGCGCCAAGGTAGCCGCCGGCCGCGGCCACCGCGCCGACGTTGCGCTCGAGGTCCTCGAGCAGCAGCTCGCCGTCGAGGCCGTATCCGCCCAGGCCGAAGACCTTGGGACACGGCGCCCCGAGGAGCACGCCGAGCGACAGGAAGTCGACGAACGCGGTCTTGGCCGGGTTGGCCTCCTTGCCGGAGAACATCGTGTCGGAGCCGATGTCGGTCGCCACGACCAGGCCGATGCCCTCCGCCTCGATGAAGGCGTTGAGGCTCGCGCGCGCGGCCGCGACACCCTCCTTGAGGCCGATGACCACGGCTCGACGGCCGGTGAGCTCCACGAGCACCGACTCGGCGGTCTGACGTCCGCGCAGGCGAGTGGCGGGCCCGACCTCGACAAGCTGAGGACCGTGGGGGAGGGCGCCCGTCAGCTCGTCGAGGTCGAAGATCTCAGCGCCCAGGAGGACCGTGGCCGGGTCCGTCGGCACGTGCCCGTCATGCGTCATCCACGCACCCGAGACGCCGCCGAGGATCACCTCCTTGACCCCGAGCCGCTCCAGGTGCCGGGCGATCGGCAGGCCCTGGATGACGTCGCCGCCGCCGCCGTTGCCCCAGATGAGGACCTTGTCGACGCCCTCGGCGAGCTCGTCGAGCGAGGGGCGGATCGCGGTGGTCACGCCTGCTCCTCGCGGTCCATTCCCATCGCGGCGCGCAGGACCTGCTCCGTGCGGAAGACGGGGTGCTGGGCGTAGGACTCGCGCAGCTCGTCGATCTTGCGGTACTCGTCCGCCTCGACGGCCGCGAGCTCCTTGGCGAAGTTGCCGTTGACGATCTCGGCGAGGATCGCCTTCATCGTCTCCTTGGTCTCCGGCGGGCTCACGCGGGGGACGCGGGAGAGCTGGCCGTAGCGGCTGGCAGGGGAGTGGTAGTACAGCTGGCCGAGCACGCCGGTGCGGAACGCCGCGCGCTGCACCTCGACGAGCTCGCCGGAGGCGAAGAGCTCAAGGGCGACGACCTCGGGGTCGTAGCCGGCCTCGACGAGCGTCTCGAAGGAGGCCATGAGCGAGCCGAGCATGCCGGCGCCGCCCACCTGCTCGCCGTAGAGGTCGGTGACCGTCTCCTCCTCGAAGGTGGTCTCCCAGATGCCGCGCTCGCCCGAGCCGATGCCGTCGGCGATGGCGACCGCGATGTCGAGAGCGCGGCCCGACACGTCGGCGTGCGCGGCGACGACCGAGACGAAGCCCTCCTTGGACTCGTAGCGGCGGCGCACGCCGTCGCCGATCATCTTGGGCGCGACGAGGATGATGTCGATGTCCTTGCGCGGCTCGATGAGGCCGAAGTGGATGTTGTAGCCGTGGGCGAAGGACAGCGCGGCACCGGGCTTCATGGCCGGGCCGACGTGGTCGTTGTAGACCTCCTCCTGCACCTCGTCAGGGAGGATGACCATGACGACGTCGCCCTCGGCTGCGGCGTCGGCGATGTCGCGCACGTCCATGTCGTCGGCGCGCGCGATGTCTCGATACTCGTCGTCGCGGTTGCCGATGATGACGCGATAGCCGCTGTCGCGCAGGTTGAGCGCCTGCGAGCGGCCCTGGTTTCCATAGCCGATGACGGCGATGGTCTTGTCGGTCAGGAGCGAGCGGTCGACGTCCGCGGACGTGAAGCGGCGAGCCATGGTGTTTCCCTTCTCGGAGTGGTCTTTCGCGTGGACTGGGGTCATGCTCTCGGGGCGGACGCCTGAAGGTCGTCGCCGCGATCGAAGAAGACGGAGGTGCGACGCAGGTACGCGTCGATGCCGGACGGACCGAGGCCGGACTGCTTGTGGCCGGAGACGGGCGCCTCGAGCACGCCCGGGCTGAACCAGCGGTTCACATAGACCTCGCCGGCACGCAGCGCGGCCGCGACCTCCCACAGGCGGCGAGCATCGGAGCCGAAGACGCCGGCGGACAGGCCGTAGTCGGTGGCATTGGCCAGGTGCACCGCCTCTGACTCGGTGCGGAAGCGCTCGACGGTGACCACGGGGCCGAAGATCTCGGTCTGGAGCAGCGGGTCGCCGGCGGGCAGGTCGGTGACGACGGTCGGCGGGACGTAGGCGCCGCTGTCGCGGAAGTCGACGTAGCGCTCGCCGCCGAGGACGATGTGGCCGCGCTCGCGCGCGTGGTCGATCGCGTGCCAGACCTTCTGCGCGTGCTCGATGCTGATGAGCGTGCCCATGGTCGTGGCGTCGTCGAGCGGGTCGCCGACCTCGATCTGGGAGGCGTGGCGGACGACGGCCTCGACGAAGCGGTCATGCACGGCATCGGCCACGAGCAGGCGCGACGAGGACACGCACACCTGGCCGGCGTTGGCGAAGCCGCCGATGACCGCCCACGCGGCGGCGGCCTCGACATCGGCATCGGCCAGGACGATGAGCGCGTTCTTCCCGCCGAGCTCGAGCGTGACGGGCTTGATGGAGCGGGCGAGCGCGGTGAGGATGCGGCCGCCCGTGGCCGTGCCGCCGGTGAAGGAGACGGCGTCAACCCCGGGGTGGCACACGAGCCGCTCCCCGATGTCGCCGGCGCCGTACACGATGTTGACCACGCCGGCCGGGATGTCGGCCTCCACCACGAGCTCCGCGATCCGCGAGAACGTCAGCGAGCCGAGCTCGGAGGGCTTCATCACGGTCGAGCAGCCGGCGGCGAGGATCGCGGCGAGCCGCTGCACGCCGGTCCAGATGGGGCCGTTCCACGGGAGCAGCTCGGCCACCACGCCGACCGGCTGGACGAGCGTGTGGTGGATGTGGTCGGGGGCGAGCACCGAGACGTGGCCGGAGATGCGCCGGGTCTGGTCGGCCAGGTAGTCGAGCGCCTCGATGGCGATCTCGATGTCGTTGGCCGCCGTGTACGACTTCGCCTTGCCGGTGTCGAGCGCCTCGAGCTCGGCGAGCTCGGCGCGGTTCGCGTCGATGAGCTCGGCGAGACGGCGCATGCGGCGGCCGCGGTCGCGGGCCGACATGCGACGCCAGATTCCGGACTCGAACGCCTCACGGGCGGCGGCCACGGCCGGGCCGAGGTCCTCGGCGCTGGCCGCGGGCAGCTGCGCGACGACGCCGCGCCCGGTGGGGCTGACCGCCTCGATGACGCCTTGCGCACGGTGGGTGCCGAGAACGCCGTTGATCAACGCCTTGCGCTGACGCTCCATCCGCCTCTCCCTTGAAGCCTCGGCGAGCGCCGCATTGCGCCCGCAATCTACTGTCGTCATCGACTGTATACAGTCGTCTGGCTGGAGAGGGTACACGCAGACGGCCCAGGGCGCAAGCCGCTGCGCGGAAGGAGCGCCGAAGGCGCGCGGGCCGCGGTGCGATCAGGCCCGCGGACCGCGGCGAGCGCGCGGCGCGAGAGGACGCGAGCAGGCGCCGCCCTCTCGCACCTCACCGGGGGAAGACGAAGGCGGCGGCACAGACCCGTCGCAGCTCGGGCCGTGCCGCCGCCTCAGGCTCAGGAGTCGGTCAGGACTCCTTGAGCCTCTTCATGGCCAGCTGGACGACGGCGATGAGGGCCTGCTTGGTAGCGGCCTTCTCGCGCGCGTCCGTGTACATGAGCGGCACGTCGGGGGCGATGCCCAGGGCCTCACGGACGTCCTCGAGCTGGTGTCGGGCGACGCCGTCGAAGCAGTTGACGCACACGACGAACGGGATGCCCTTGCCCTCGAAGTAGTCGACGGCGGGGAAGCACTGGTCCAGGCGCTCCGTGTCGACGAGCACCACGGCGCCGATGGCACCGCGGACGAGGTCGTCCCACATGAACAGGAAGCGGTCCTGTCCGGGAGTGCCGAACAGGTACAGCCACAGCGAGCCCGGCAGCGCGATGCGGCCGAAGTCCATGGCGACGGTCGTGGTCGTCTTGCGATCGGTGACACCGCCGGCATCGTCGACGCCGACCGAGTGCTCGGTCATGGCGGCTTCGGTGTTGAGCGGGTCGATGTCGGAGATCGATCCGATGAACGTGGTCTTGCCCACGGCGAACCCGCCCGCGATCACGATCTTGACAACGGTGGGAGCGACGTGGGTCTCGGTCGTCGTGACCGAGGCGTCAGAGGGCTGCGATGCCATCGAGGACACTCTCCAAAAGGCTCAGCGACAGTCCGCCGCGCTCGTCGTGAGTCGCGGCATCGTCGGCGGTTCCGGCGGTGTGAATGATCAGGTGGTGCTGTTCTGCCAGGTCCGTCACCAGCACCCGGACCACACCCAGCGGAAGGCGGGTGTGAGCCGAGAGCTCGGCCACAGACTGGTATTGACCTGCAGCGAGCTGCAGGATCGTCTTCTTCTCGGGCGTGAGGCCCTTGACTGATGCAGGGTCGGAGGTCGTCTCGACCAGCGCCTCCATCGGCAGGGAGCTCGCGCCCTTGACGCGCCCGCCGGTCACGGCGTACGGCCGCACCGTGTAGGCGTCGTCGTCATCCGCGGCGTTGCGGTGGACCAGCTCCGTCATCTCCTCAGCTTCCTTCGTCGTCAGCGCGTGGCGCCGTCGGTCGGGAGATTGGCGCGCATCTCCGAGATCAGCTGCGGCGTGAGCGCGTTCTCCGTGCGCGACACGAGCAGCGTCATCTCGTATCCGACCAGACCCACGTCGCAGGTCGAGTCGGCGGCGACGGCGAGGACCGCGCCGTTGTTGATGCTCATGAGGAAGAGGAAGAGCTCGTCCATCTCGATGATGGACTGACGGACCTCTCCGGCCTTGAGCTGACGGGCGGCGCCTCGCGTGAGAGACGCCATGCCGGACACGACCGCGGCAAGGGTGTCACCACCGGTGCGGTCGAGGTTCTTGGACATCGCCATGAGCAGGCCGTCGGCACTGACGACAAGCGTGTGGCGCGTGCCCGGCACCGTCTGGACGAAGTTGTCCAGCAGCCATCCGAAGTTGGTGGCTTCTTGACTGAGCGCGGTCACTGCTCCTCCTTGTTCTCTTCATCCCCTGCTTGGGGCAAGTTCATCATGACTGGGCCTCAAAAGCCGAGGTCTGCTGCTCAAATGCCTCCACATCGTGGCGCGCCCGCTGCGTTCCCGAGTAGAAGTTCGAGAAGCGAGCGCGGATCTCCTCCGGGTCCCGCTCGACGTGCGCGATGGCGAGCTCCTCCTCGATCGGCTCCGGCGGCGGCGCGACCTCCTGGCGCTGACGCTTGGTGAGGCCGGCGCGAGTCTTCTCCACCTTGGGCCGCTCGGACGTGAGCGAGCTGAACTCGTTGAAGACGGCGCTCGCGAGGTCGGCGTCGTCGTCGTAGGCCGCCGGCTCCGGGTCGAGCTGGACCACCGCCGGGGTGTACGTGCCGACCACCTCGGGCGCTGCGGCGGCGAGGGCGCTCTCGCCGGCAGTCTCCCAGCCGACGGGGCGCGCCAGGTCGTCACGGGTGTACAGCGGCGGAGTGCCGCCCAGGGCGCCGGGGTTGTACGGCTCGGCGGCCGCGGCAGGCGTGAGCGCGGGCGCCTCGGCGGGCACCTCGGAGTTCCATGCGTCGCGCGGGCCGCGGTAGTCACCGCTCGGCTCGTACTGGTCGAGCTCCGTGCCGTCGGCCGACGGCACGAAGACCGGGACGGTGTCCGAGCTGGGCGCCGACGCATCAGCCGCAGGCACGGGGAAGCCGGCTCCCGGCGTCGGGACGGCGATGCCGCTGCCGGGCGTGGGAACCGGGATGCCGCTGCCGGGGGTCGGCACGGCGCCGGGCACGACGGGCACGCCGCCTGTGCCGGGACCCTGCGGGATCGACGACAGGAGCGCGGTGGCCGGGCTCGGCTCGTCCTTGGCGCCGCCCCTCTTGCGGAACAGCTTGGAGAAGAAGCCGCCGCTCTTGGGCTCCTGACCGCCGCGGATGAGCTCGTCGAGGCTCGGCGTCGACACGATGCCGGCGTCCGCGCCCGGCTGCACGGCGGGGAAGCCGCCCGTCTGGGCCGGGATGCCTCCCGTCTGGGGCGCGGCGACAGGCGACGGGAACGCGCTGGCGCGCTCCACGGGCCCGACGCCCTGCTCAGCGGGAAGGCTCTGCTCGGCCGGCGCGAAGCCCTGCTCGACGGCCGGTGCGGCCTCGAAGCCCGCCGCCGGGGCGTGCTGCTGCACGGGAGCCTCGACCGCGCCTTCGACGGGCACGGCGGGCGCGGCCGCGAGCAGCTCCTCGGCGAACTGGGGCGCGTCGTCCTGGACGAGGGGCGTGGTCGCCACGATCGGCGGCGTGTAGGGCTCCTCGTCCTCCTCGAAGGCCGGGATCGCGAACGGCGCCGCAGACGTGGCCACGGGGACCGTGTCGCCGTAGTCGTCGTGCTCGTATCCGTGGCGGATGAGGGGGTCCTGGCCGGCAGGCGCGGGCGCCGCTGCGGGCTCGGGCTCTGCAACGGCCGGCGCGAACGCCCCGGTGGGGACGGTGTCGCCGTCGATGTCGTCGTCGAAGGCGACGGCTGCCGCGGCGGCCGCACCCTCGACATCCTGCGGCAGCACCGCGGCGCCACGGCGCACGGCCTGGCCGAGCGACTCGGCATCGGGCGGCAGCGGGGCGGCAGCGGCGGCGTCCTCACGACGCGAACGGAAGCCGCGGAACATCGCCGCGCGCTGCTCGGCCGTCTGCGGCGAGACCTCGCTCGCGGCGACGACCGGCGTGAAGCCGCTGCCCGCGGACGCCTCGAGGGCACTGAGCTGAGCGTCCGTCGCCTGCGCGGGAAGGCCGATGATCGAGTCGGTCTCGCTCTTGGCCTCCTTGCCCTTGGCCTTCGAACCGCGACGGCGGGTGGGAAGGCCCGCCGGCGTCACGCCCTCGGTGAGCGCCTCGAGGTCGACGGGCTGCGCCTCGGGCGCCTGGGCGGCGTCGGCGGCGACAAGGTCCTCCGTGCTCGGGCTGTCGGCGTTGCGACCGGTCAGGCTTGGCCCGTCGACGATGACCGCAGGCTGGTACGCCTGGAGGTTCGCGACGCCAGCGCGCTCTGTCGCGGAGGCCACGGCGGACGAGGTCTCGAGCACCTCGTCCTTGATGTCGGGCTTGGTGAGCGGCCTGGACGCGCCGGACTCGTCCGCCGCGGTCGCGGGCGAGTAGTCCGTGCTGGCGCTGAGGTCGAACAGCGACGGCGGCAGGTACACGGTCGCGACGGTGCCCTCGCCCTCCTGCGACGTGATCTCCACGCGGGCGCCGATGCGCCGCGCGATGCGGCCGACCACGAACAGGCCCAGGCGCTGGGCGCCCAGAATCTCGGACGCGGCCGAGGACGCGATGCGGGAGTTCGCCTCCGCGAGCTCCTCGGGAGTCATGCCGATGCCGGAGTCGGAGATGCGCACGACGTAGTTCGTGCCCTCCTGGGCCGTGCGCACGATGACGGGCGTGCCCGGGTCGGAGAAGACGGTCGCGTTCTCCAGCAGCTCCGCGAACAGGTGCGCGGCGGTGAGGGCGGAGTGGCCGACCATGGGCGGGTCGGCGTCGAGCTCCAGCTGGACACGCTCGTACAGCTCGATCTCGGACGACGCGGTGCGGATCACGTCGGACAGCGGCATGGGGCGACGCAGGCGACGACCGGTGTCGATGCCCGCGAGAACGAGGAGAGACTCCGAGTTGCGGCGCATTCGCGTCGCCAGGTGGTCCAGGGCGAAGAGCTTGGTCAGCGTCTCCGGGTCGTCCTCGGTGCGCTCCATCTCATCGATCGAGGCGAGCTGGCGGTTGAGGAGGACCTGGTCGCGCCGCGCGACGTTGACGAACATCTCGGAGATGGACCCACGCAGGGCGGCCTGCTCCGACGCGATGGCGAGCGTCGCCGCGTTGACGGAGTTGAACGCCTCCGCCAGACGGCCGACCTCGTCCTGCGACTCCACGGGGATCTGCACCTCGGAGACGTCGACCTTCTCACCAGGCAGCGCGACGCGCTCCACGAGGCGCGGCAGCTCCTGGCGCACGGCGGTAGCCGTCGTGGTCAGGCGGCGCAGCGGGTTCACGATCCGGCGGGCGATCAGGAGCGCCAGGATGAGCGACGCCGCGACGATGACGATCGACGCGACGACCGTGACGATGGCTCGCACGATCGCGTCGCGCAAGGTCTGGTTCGCCTGGGCCTTGGACAGCTCGAGCGTGTCGTCCGCGAACGGGTACAGGACCGACAGCTCCTCACGCACCTGCGTGGGCCAGTCCTGACGGGCCGCGGTGGCCAGCTGCAGGCCGGTGGAGTCGGACACACGGTTGCGGACCGACTCATACGCGGCCTGCGAGCCGGAGTCGAACGACGCGCCCGTGTTGGGCAGGTTGAAGCCCATGTTGAGGTTCGCGAGCGCAGCGCGCGCCTGCTCGCGCATGAAGTCCGTGCGAGCGAACTGCGTGCGGATGGCCGTCGCGGTTCCCTGAGCGAACCGGCCGGCGCGCAGGATCATGTCGACCGACGTGTCCTCGCGCGCCATCTCATTGATGAGCGCCTCGGTCGCGACGTAGGCCTCCAGGCGACGGGACAGGACGGAGTCGTCCACGACGAGCGCGATCTCCTCGATCGCGCGGGTCGTGTTGCCCAGGGCGCCGTGGTAGTAGGTCAGGGTCGGGTTCGGGCCCACCGAACGCGACAGGATGTCCGTGCGACGCTCGGGCAGCAGGTTCATGGTGCGCTGCACCTCGCGCAGGATCGCGACGACGGTGGCGTTGTTCTCGATGGGCGGCAGATCGTTGATGGCCGCGTTCATGGTCGCCCACGCCGTGTCGACGGCGGGCTGGGCGGCGAGGAACTCCGCCTGGAACACGGGCGTCTCTGTCAGCCAGATCGTGGCGCGGTTGCCCTCCTGCACCGTGTACGTGTGCACGTCCTGCACGGCGAGCTGGACGCTCTCGCCTGCGGGAAGCGTGTCGATGTACGCGGTGAGCGCGTTCGCGAGGGCCGTGTAGGACGACGACACGCGCGCGACGTCCTCCTCGCTCGGCCAGTCGAGGATGCCGGTCTCGGGGTTCGCCGCGGGGCGCACCGAGCGCATCTGCTCGAGCGACATCGCTGTGGAGTCGACGGAGCTGTCCGTGCCGGGGCGCACGTACACGATGGGCTGGCCGCCGGCGAGGATCGCGTTCACCTGCTCCAGGGCGGCCGCGGCGGCGCCGTCGGACTCCGCGAGCGCCTCGAGGCTGGCGAGCGCGGTGTTGAGGCTCTCCACGCGGTTGGCGAGCTGGTCCCGGCCCTCCGTCCACGCGTCGACGTAGTTGGTGGCCGCATCGGCCTCAGCGCGGAACGCGGCCGTGTAGTCCTGGCCGCGCTCGACGACGAGCATGAGGGACACGGCGTTCTGCGAACGGGACACGTCGTTGACGGAGTTCCACACGACGAAGCCCGCGCCGAAGATCAGGACGAGGATAGGCACGGCTACGACCGCGAGGATCTTCCCGCGGATACTCAGCCTCTGGAGCATGTGACTCTCCCTCGGTGCCCTCCATGGGCGTCAACATCGTCAGCCTCGGTGTTGCTGCACTCCACTCCCCCTACCTATCGGCTGGTGTGCCTCATTGCATGAGCGAACCGAACTACCTGTGTCCTGAGACGTTATAACGTGCGGTCTATGACGGGAAAGCCCGGTTTGAGCATGCGGGTCGTGGACGTCGCGGCCCCGGGAGGCCCCGAGACCCTCGTCGTCCGCGAGCGTCCCGTGCCGCGTCCGGGCCCCGACGAGGTGCTCGTCCGCGTCCTCGCTGCGGGAGTGAACAGGGCCGATCTCCTGCAGCGCCGCGGCCACTACCCTCCTCCTCCCGGCGCGCCGTCGTGGCCGGGGCTCGAGGTCGCGGGCGTCGTGGAGGCCGCCGGAGAGTCCGTGACGGAATGGGGCGTCGGAGACGAGGTCTGCGCCCTCCTGCCGGGCGGGGGCTACGCGGAGATGGCCGCAGTGGACCGCCGCCTGGTGCTGCCCGCACCTTCCGGGGTGGACGTCGTGGACGCCGCGGCGCTCGTCGAGTCGGCGTGCACCGTCTGGTCCAACCTCGACGCCGCGAGCGCCCGGCCCGGGGAGCGGCTGCTCGTCCACGGCGGGACGGGCGGCATCGGGTCCTTCGCGATCCAGCTCGCCGCCGCGCTCGGTCTCGAGGTGTACGCGACCGCCGGCTCGCCCGAGCGCGTCGCACGCTGCCGCGAGATGGGAGCGACCGCGGCGTGGGACTACACGAGCGAGGACTGGGTCGCCGGGATGCGTGCGGCCGGAGGGGCGGATGTCGTGCTCGACGTCATGGGCGCCGCCTACCTCGAGCGCAACGTCGCCGCCCTCGCGACGGGCGGCCGGCTCGTCGTCATCGGGCTCCAGGGAGGGACGCGAGGCGAGCTCGACCTGGGCGCCCTCCTCGCCAAGCGCGCCCGCGTCATCGGCACGACGCTGCGCTCCCGGCCCCTCGACGAGCGCGCGGCGATCGTCGCCGGGGTGCGCCGCGAGGTGTGGCCGCTCGTGCCCGAGCGGATCCGTCCCGTCGTCGCCGCGCGCCTGCCCCTGGCCGATGCCGCCCAGGCGCACCGGGAGCTCGAGGCCGGCGGAGTGGTCGGCAAGATCCTGCTCACGCCCTGACCCGGACGCGGTGCGCCTCCGGCCCGATGCGTCCTCTCAGGGCGCCTTGCCCGATGCGTCGGCTCAGGGCAGGTTGCCCGCGGCGAGGGAGGCCGCAAGGGACGGCGTGATCGGCAGGCGCGGGATGAGGGTCGCCTGGAGGGCGTGATAGATGTCCGCCTTGCCGTCCCACACCGTCCGCGAGGGCGTGTTGTCGATGCCGAGCTCGTGCCACCAGGAGCCGCCCGCGAGGTCGAGGTGATGCTCCCCGATGTAGTCCCACCACCGCTGGTAGTCGCGGGCGTAGGACTCGGCCCTGGTGCGCTGCCACAGCACGGCCGCGGCGCCCACCGCCTCGGCCGCGACCCAGTGCATCCGCTCGCGGACCACGGGGGCGCCCTCCCAGTCGACCGTGTAGACGAAGCCAGGAGCGCCGTCCACGGACCACCCGACCTCCACGGCCTTGGCGTACAGCGCGCGAGCCGCCTCGTCCATCCACTCGGGCGCGGCCAGGCCCGCCTGCTGCAGCGACTGGGCGAGCGCCACGACGAGTCGCGACCACTCGAAGAGGTGCCCGATCGTCGCGCCATATGGACGGAACGGGTGGGCCGGAGTCTTCTCGTTGTAGGCGAGGTCGGGCTCCCACGACGGCGTGAAATGCTCGGGGAGCAGCCAGCCGTTGTCGCGGGCGAAGACGTTGATCGCGCGGCTCGTGATGCGCAGCGCGCGGCGCAGCAGCTCCCGATCGGACAGGACGTCCGCGGCGGCGATGTACGCCTCGACCGTGTGCATGTTGGCGTTGACGCCGCGGTAGTCCTCCTCCTCGGACCAGTCGCGGGCGAAGGACTCGCGGCTCATGCCGTAGTCCATCTGCCAGAAGCGCTCGGTGTGGACCTCGAGGGCGTCCTCAAGGAGCTCGCGGGCATCGTCCACCCCGGCCGCCGTCGCCGATGCCGCGGCGAGGATGACAAAGGCATGGCCGTAGGCCTCCTTGGCGGTGCTCGCCACGCCCTGGGGCCCGATGGCGGCGAACCAGCCGCCGTGCTCGTCGTCGTGGAGGACGCCGCGCAGCGCCTCGACGCCGTGCTGCGCAAGGGCGAAGGCATGCGGTCGGCCCGCCATCGACGCCAGGGCATAGCAGTGGGTCATGCGGCACGTGATCCACAGCTGGACGCCCTTGGACGGGTCGAGCCGGCCGCGCTCGTCGAGCCAGCCGAAGCCGCCGGACTCGACCTTGCTGGCGGCGCCGAAGGCGAGCAGCCGATCCATCTCGGACTCGAGCCAGCGGAAATGGGCGGGCGAGGTGAGCCAGTTCATGCGCCTAAGCCTAGGACCGCGGGCGCCCCCTGCCCAGGGATCCGCGCGTCACAGGACGGCGAGGCGCTCCGGCTCGATGAACTGCTCGAGGAAGGGCAGGATGCCGTCCTCCTCGACGGTGCCGAGCACCTGGTCGGCGACGGCCTTGACGTTCGCGGGGGCGCCCGCCATCGCCGCGGAGCGGCGCGCCCACTGGAGCATCTCGATGTCGTTGTTGCCGTCGCCGGCGGCGGCGGTGTGGTCGGGGTAGACGCCCAGCTGGCGACGCAGCGTCTCGAGCGCCGACGCCTTGGACACCCCGGGCGGCGTCAGGTCGAGCCAGGCCGAGTAGCCGACGGCGTACGTCACGTCGTTGAGGCCGATGCGGTGCACGAGGCTGTCGAAGTTGCTCACGTCGGTGCCGGGGGCGCGGATCACGACGCGCGTGACCTCGTCGTGGTAGAGGTCCTCGAAGCGGTCCACCACTCGCTGACGGCCCACGAGCTCGCCCATGGGGAACTCGCGCGTCACGCGGAAGCCCACGCCCAGGTCCTCGACGGCGAAGAACGCGTCGGGCATCTCGCGGCGGATGAGCTCGAGCGCCTGGCGCGGATTGAAGGTGACCTTCTCCACGACGTCGTAGCCGCCCGGGCTCTGCGGGTTGAGGCGCACGGTCACCGCGCCGTTCGAGCACACGGCCCAGCCGCGGCGGATGCCCAGGCGCTCGGCGACGGGCAGCGTCGCGATGATGTTGCGTCCGGTCGCGAGGATGACGTGGTTGCGGCACATGCGCACCTTCTCGATGGCGCTCACGACTCCCGGGGAGATGTCGCCTCCCCAGTGCATGAGGGTGCCGTCGATGTCGAGGCCGATGAGCCGCCACATGTCAGGCGCGAGCGGAGGGTTAAGCTCCTCCGACGCCGTGCTCATGCAACGAGGTTACGTGACGTGAGAACCGTCACAGACCGCGAGTCGCCCAGGAGGCGGCGCCGATCAGGACGCGAGCGCGATCGAGTGCACGCGCTGGGGACGCGGACCCCCGCCCCGGACGTCAGGCGGTGAGCCTCTCGATGCCGCCCAGATAGGGGCGCAGCGCCTGAGGCACGTGGACCGAGCCGTCGGCCTGCTGGTGGTTCTCGAGCAGCGCGACGATCCAGCGCGTGGTGCCGAGCGTGCCGTTGAGCGTCGCCACCGGCTCGGTGCCGTTCTCGCCGCGCTCGCGCACGCCCAGGCGACGGGCCTGGAACGTGGTGCAGTTCGAGGTCGAGGTGACCTCCATCCACCGCTCCTGGCTGGGCAGCCACGCCTCGCAGTCGAACTTGCGCGCGGCGCTCAGGCCCAGGTCGCCGGCGGCCGTGTCGATGACGCGGTACGGCAGCTCGAGCGACTGGAGCATGTCCTCCTCCAAGGCGAGAAGGCGCTCGTGCTCCGCCGCGGCATCGGCCGGGCGGGCGTAGACGAACATCTCCACCTTGTGGAACTGATGGACGCGGATGATGCCACGGGTGTCGCGTCCAGCCGAGCCCGCCTCGCGGCGGTAGCACGCGCTCCAGCCGGCGTAGCGCTTGGGGCCGTCGCTCAGGTCGATGATCTCGTCGGCGTGGTAGCCCGCGAGCGCGACCTCGCTCGTGCCCGTGAGGTAGAGGTCGTCGCGCTCGAGGTAGTAGATCTCGTCGGCGTGCGGGCCCAGGAAGCCGGTGCCCGCCATGATCTCCGGCCGCACCAGGGTGGGCGTCATCATCGGCGTGAAGCCGTGCTCCACGGCCTTCGCCATCGCCGCGTTGAGGATCGCGAGCTCGAGGCGGGCGCCGATGCCGGTGAGGAAGTAGAAGCGCGCGCCGGAGACCTTCGCGCCGCGCTCGGTGTCGATGGCCCGCAGCCTCTCGCCGATGGCGAGGTGGTCGAGCACCTCGACGCCCTCGGCGGCGAAGTCGCGCGGGGTGCCGACGTGACGCAGCACGGCGTAGTCGTCCTCGCCGCCCGCGGGCACGCCGGGCTCGGGAATGTTGCCGATGCCGTCGAGCAGCTCGCGCAGCGTGGCCTCGGCCGCGTCGGCGTCGGCCTGCAGTGCCTTGACCTTCTCCGCGAGGTCCTTGGTCTTGGCGAGCAGCCGCTGCTTCTCCTCGCCCTGCGCCTTGGCGACGTCGCGGCCGATGGCCTTCTGCTCGGCGCGCGCGGACTCGAAGTCATGCAGCGCGGCGCGGCGACGAGAGTCGGCGTCGAGCACCTTGTCCACGATCGAGGGGTCGGCGCCGCGCGCGATCTGCGAGGCGCGGACCACGTCGGGTTCGTCGCGGAGGAGGGTGAGGTCGATCACGGTGGCGAGTCTATCCGCGCGGGCTTAGCCTCTCATCATGACCTTGACGATCGTCGCGCTCGTGGTCGCAGCGGTCGCCCTGATCATCGCGATCGCCGGCCTGGCCCTCGCGACCACCATCACGAAGCGAGTGGGCGTGCGCGATCCCATGGCCGTGCCGCGCTTCTGGCGCCGCCTCCTGCGCATCCATCCCGCTCCCCCCGTTCCCGACGCCTTCGTCCAGCCTCGCGACGACAACCAGCGCGTCGCCTTCATCGCCAACCCCACCAAGGCGGGCGTCGCCGAGCTGCGCGAGCAGGCGCTGCGCGCGTGCGCGATCCGCTACCTCCCGCAGCCGATGTGGGCCTGGACCACGGAGGACGACCCGGGCACCGGCCTGGCTCGAGAGGCGATCGCGGCCGGCGCCGACGTCGTGGTCGCGGTGGGCGGAGACGGCACCGTGCGCGCCGTGGCCGAGGCGCTCGTGGGCACCGACATCCCGCTGGGCATCCTGCCCATGGGCACGGGCAACCTCTTCGCCCGCAACCTGGGCCTGCCCCTGGGCGACACCCCGAGCCTCATGCGCGCGATCCTGGAGGGCGTCGAGGAGCGCATCGACGTGGGCCGCCTGGAGGTCGAGCGCCCGAACGCCCCGCTGGGAGAGACCTCCGAGCACGTTTTCCTGGTCATCGCCGGGGCGGGCTTCGACGCCGAGATGGTCGCCGGGGCCGACGACCGCCTGAAGCGCCGCGTCGGCTGGCTCGCCTACTTCTTCGCCGCGGCCAAGCATCTGCGCGAGCGTCGCATGTCCGCGACGGTCTCGGTCAACGGCTCGACGCCGATCCGGGGCCAGATGCGCACGGTGCTCCTGGCCAACGTGGGCTCCCTGCCGGGCGGCTTCACCCTCATCCCCGATGCCTCCGCGACCGACGGCAGACTCGACATCGCGACACTCGACGCGCGCGCGGGCCTCGTCGGATGGACGGACCTGTTCGGCACCGTGGTGGCGCAGGGCGCGGGCCTGCGAGCGCCGGACATCCTCAAGGCGTATCGCGCCTCGCGCATCGACCACACCCAGGCCGTCGAGGTCGACATCCGCATGGACCAGCCGCAGAAGGTGCAGATCGACGGCGAGGTGCTGGGCCGCGCATCGGCCATCTCGGCTCGCGTCGAGCCGGGCGCGCTCGTGGTGCGCGTGCCGCCGCCGCTCGCGACGGACTAGAAGCCGCCGGAGCGCAGACGCTCGACCCACTCCTGGGCGTCGGCGAAGTCGGCGTCGCTCGTGCCCGGGGCGATGGGCGTGACCTCCGCGTGCGCCGCGGGATAGGAGCCCAGGAACAGCACGAGCGGGCACGTGCGCTTGAGGCCCACGAGCGCCTCGGCCACGCGGGCCTCGGCGATGTGTCCCAGGGCGTCGATGGAGAAGGAGTACTCGCCCGGCTTGTCGCCGATCGGTCGGCTCTCGATGCGCGACAGGTTGACGCCGCGTGCAGAGAACTGCTCGAGCATCTCGAGCAGCGCGCCCGCGCGGTCATGAGGCAGGTGCACGACAAGGGTGGTCTTGTCGGCGCCGGTGGGCTCGGGAAGGCGGCCGGGACGGCCCACGCGCACGAATCGCGTCGCGGCGTTGGCGTTGTCGGCCACGCCCGTGGCGAGCACCTCGAGGCCGAGCGCCGCGCCCAGGCCGGGCGGGGCGAGCGCGGCGTCGTATGCGGCCTCGCCCGTGGCGAGCTCACGCACGGCCGAGGCGTTGGAGGCAGAGCTGATCTGGGCGACGTCGGGCAGGTTGGCGGCGAGCCAGCGGCGGCACTGCGCAAGCCCGTGCGAATGCGCCGCGACGGAGCGGATGGACTCCTTGGCGGTGCCCGGCCGCACGACGAGCTCGAAGCTCACGGGCAGCACGACCTCGCCGAGGATGACGAGGGGCGAGCCTGTGGCGAGGGTGTCGAGCGTCGCGGTCACCCCGCCCTCGACCGTGTTCTCGATCGCCACGACGGCGTAGTCGGCCTCGCCGTTGCGCACGGCCGCGAGCGCGGCGGGCACGTCGACGGTGGGGATGAACTCGGCCTGGGAGGGGTCGATCATGGCGCGCAGGGCCGCCTCCGTGAACGTCCCCTCCGGCCCCAGGTACGCGTAGCGGGGCAGGCTCATGCGTCGTCCTCCACGGCCTCGTGCGCGCGGTCGCGACGCGGGCGGGCGACCCGGGTCGCCGCATGCGTGGCCGCGTGCAGGGTGTCCTCGACGACGCTCTGCGTCGTCTCGAGGCCGCCCCGGATGCGGCGGGAGCTCAGCGCGATCATGACGTCACGGTACTGGTTGGCGTTGCGCAACGCGCGCGTCCCCGCCGCCTGCGGCTTGTGGCGCAGCTCGCACTCCACCTCCGTGACGCGGAAGCCGGCGTAGAGGACGTCGAGGGTCATCGCCGGGTCCAGTCCGGCGCCGCGCGCCAGCGGCATCGCGGCGTCGAGCGCCGCGCGGGTCACGCAGCGGATGCGGCTGAGCGGCTGGACCGGGGTCCACTGCGAGGCGTTGGCGATGGCCCGCCGAGCCGCGTTGGCCGCGAGGCCCTGCGTGGGGACGGCGTGGTCGACGAGGGCGATCGCGAGGTCGGCGATGCCTTCCTGCACCGTCACCACGAGCGGGGCCACGGCGTTCGCGTAGGATCCCAGGCCGCCGTCGAGGAACAGGAGAGAGCGCGGCTCCTCGCCGTCCTCGTCGCGCATCGCCACCACCGCGGCGGCCGTCTCGATGCAGATGGTGCGGCCGCGCTTGTGGGGGTGGCGGATGACCACCGCGCCGGCCTTGCGGGCGAGGTCCTGGGTGTTGTCCGTCGAGCCGTCGTCCACGACGAGCACGAGGTCGACGCCTGGAATGGAGCGTGCGGCGCGGACGGTCGCGGCGATGCGCGGAGCCTGGTCTCGCGCGAGGATGACCGCGGCCGTGCGCGCCGACTCCGGTGAGGGCTTCTTCGGCTGCGCGGCCACGCTCTCAGCCTAGCCCTCAGGCGCGTCTGGCAAAGTCCTCTTTACCGGAAAGTGGTCGAATCGTGACCCTGGCGGCGCGCGTGCCAGACTGGCTGCATGCATGAGCGCGCCGGACAGATCGCCCAGCCTGAGGACCTCATCGACCCCACCCGTCTGCTCGACGCCTACTACGACGCGGTGCCCGACGCCTCCATCGAGCAGCAGCGCGTGGCCTTCGGCACCTCGGGCCACCGGGGAAGCTCGCTCGACACCGCCTTCAACGAGGCGCACATCGTCGCGATCACCGCGGCGATCGTCGAGTATCGCTCGCAGCAGGGCATCGACGGGCCGCTGTTCATCGGCATCGACACCCACGCGCTGTCGCAGCCGGCGATGGAGACCGCCGTCGAGGTCCTCGCGGGCGCCGAGGTCGAGGTGCGCGTCGACGCGCGCGGCAGCTGGACCCCGACCCCCGCGGTGAGCCACGCGATCCTCACGGCCAACGGCGTGCTGTCCGAGGACGGCGTTCGCACGTCCGGCCGAGGGCTGGCCGACGGCATCGTCGTCACCCCGTCGCACAACCCGCCGCGCGACGGCGGCTTCAAATACAACCCGCCGCACGGCGGCCCCGCGGACACCGATGCGACGGGCTGGATAGCGGCGCGCGCCAACGAGCTGCTGCTCGGCGGGGGGTGGAAGCACGTCAGGCGCATTCCCTACGCGCGCGCCAAGAGCGCGGAGACCGTGCGCCCCTACGACTTCCTCAAGGCCTACGTCGCGGACCTGCCGAGCGTGGTCGACCTGGACGCGATCCGCTCCGCAGGGGTGCGCATCGGCGCCGATCCCCTGGGCGGCGCGTCCGTGGACTACTGGGCGGCGATCGCCGAGGAGCACCGTCTCGACCTCACCGTCGTCAACGCGCAGGTGGACCCGCGCTGGTCGTTCATGACGCTCGACTGGGACGGCAAGATCCGCATGGACTGCTCGTCGCCGTACGCGATGGCGAGCCTGCGTCGCCTCATGGAGGGCGCGGACGCCCCCTACGACATCGCGACGGGCAACGACGCCGACTCCGACCGCCACGGCATCGTCACCCGCGACGGCGGCCTCATGAACCCCAACCACTTCCTCGCCGCCGCGATCGGCTACCTCTACGGCGGAGCACGGCCGCAGTGGCCCGCCGATGCGGCGATCGGCAAGACGCTCGTGTCCAGCTCGCTCATCGACCGCGTGGGCGAGAAGCTGGGCCGGACGGTGCTCGAGGTGCCGGTGGGCTTCAAGTGGTTCGTGCCCGGGCTGCTGTCCGGCGAGGTCGCGTTCGGCGGCGAGGAGTCGGCGGGAGCGTCGTTCCTGCGCCGCGACGGCCGGGCGTGGAGCACGGACAAGGACGGCCTCATCCTGTGCCTGCTGGGCGCGGAGATGATCGCGACGACCGGCTCGACGCCGTCGCAGCTCCACCGCGGACTCGTCGAGGAGCTGGGCGAGTCCTGGTACGCCCGCGTGGACGCGGCCGCCACGCCGGCTCAGAAGGCGGCGCTGTCCAAGCTCTCGCCCGAGCAGGTGCGCGCCTCGACGCTCGCCGGCGGCGAGATCCGCGCCACGCTCACGGCCGCTCCCGGCAACGGCGCGGCCATCGGCGGGCTCAAGGTCGTGACCGACGACGCATGGTTCGCCGCGCGCCCGTCCGGCACCGAGGACGTCTACAAGATCTACGCGGAGTCCTTCGTGTCCGAGACGCACCTCGCCCAGGTGCAGGAGGCCGCGCGCGAGGTCGTCTCCGAGGCGCTCGGCGGCTAGCTGCGGTCGGGTCTCAGTCCCCGACGGGCGTGTAGGCGAAGCGCAGCAGCCGCGGCGCGCCCGCGAGCGCGACCGCGCCGAGCACCCTGCCGACGAAGCCGCCCGAGACCTCGCCGGAGACGTACCGGCCGTCGATCCGCGCGAGCTGCGTCACCGTCCCCGCTGCCTCCACGGCGAGCACGATGTCGTCGGGGCCGCGGTGGGCCGCCGGCTCCGCGCTGAGGAGCGCCGCGACCGGGCCGTCCGGGATCGCGACGGATCCCGCCTCGTGCTCGATGTCGCCGATGCGCACCACGGCTCGCGCCTGCCCGTCGCCGACGCGCACGGCGTACCAGTGGCGCTCGTCCCAGCGCAGCACGGCATCGGCCGCGCCACCGTCGGGATCGATCTCGAGGCGCGCGCTCCACAGCAGGTCGCGCGTGCGCGCGAAGAGGCCCGACATCGTGCCCGCGGGCGCCTGGGCGGGACGCAGGCGCACGCCGCCCGCGGCATCGGGGGTCGCGACGGACTCGACGGGAAGGCCGGGGCTCGTCCACCGCGGATGGGCCAGCCCGGCGGAGAAGTCGTCGTCGATCGCGTGGTCGGGAGCGGGGACCTGGAAGGCGTCCTCGACGAAGACGGGCCAGTCGTCGACCCACTCGATGCCCGCGAGGAACGTCTCGCGGCCGTTGGCGTGCTGCCGGGGCACCCACCCGACGGTACGCACGCCCAGGTACACGGCGGCCCACGAGCCGTCCGGGCGCTCCACGAGGTCGCAGTGGCCCACGTTCTCCACGGGGTGCGACGTGGAGCGGTGCGTGAAGATCGGGTTGTGCGGGGCCCCCTCGAAGGGGCCGCGCGGGTCGCGCGAGCGCGCCACCGTGACGCAGTGCCCGCGCTCGGTGCCGCCCTCCGCGATGACGAGGTACCACCAGTCGCCGCGGCGAATGAGGTGCGGGCCCTCGGGCCACTGCATGCCGGAGCCCTTCCACAGCAGGCGCGGCTCCTCGAGCACCTCGCCGGTGGACGGGTCGATCGCGGCCTGGTGGATGCCTTGCGGCACCCAGTCGACGATGTGGCAGTAGGTGACGAGGCATGTCCCGTCGTCGGTCCAGGCGATGTCGGGGTCGAAGCCGGGCAGGCCCCGCACATAGACGGGGTCCGACCACGGCCCCGCGGGGTCGCTCGCCGTCATGAGCAGGTGGCCCTCCGGGCCTTCCACGGCCGTGGTGATGAGATAGAAGACGCCGTCGCGGTGGCGCAGCGTGGGCGCGTAGACGCCCATGCTGGGGCGGTACGCGCCGGCCTCGAACTGCGACGTGCGGGTGATGACGTGGCCCACCTGCTCCCACGTGAGCAGGTCGCGGCTGTGCCACAGGGGAACGCCAGGGAAGAACTCGAACGACGAGTTGGCCACGTAGAAGTCCTCGCCCACCCTGCAGATGGACGGGTCGGGGTAGTAGCCGGCGATGATCGGCCTGCGGCTGCTCGGCAACGAGCTCATGGTCGCTGTCTCCTTGGTCCTGTCCCTGTCACGCTAGCGCGCCGTCGCGAGCGCGAAATGCCCTGATGCGGAAGAATCGCGCACATGTCTCGTGCACCGAAGAAGATGATTCGCGCGGCCGCGGTCGCTGCACTCGTCGTGGTGTCGCTGGCCGGCTGTGTCCGGATGCACACCACCACCGACGTCAAGTCTGACAACACCGTCGACCAGGAGATCATCCTGGCCATCGACGTCGTCGCCTTCAGCGAGCTGGGAGAGGGCGCGTCCGAGCCGCCTCGCCCGGACGACTACCTCAACGACATCCCGGCGGATGTACGCGATCGCGTCACCGTCGTCGACTACAAGGACGGTGACTACGAGGGCATTCGCGCCACGTTCACGAACCTCACGCTCGACGAGTTCAACAGCGGCGCGCTCGACTCCGGCACCGAGGACATCGGCGCGGGCGGGGACACCACGCTCGTGCGCGAGGGCGACGAGTTCGTCCTGACGATCTTCCTCGACAACGCGACGGAGGAGGAGCTGAGCGAGGAGGACGAGTTCGGCGACTATTCGAGCTACTTCGACGTCAAGGTCGTCTACAGCTTCCCCGGCCCCATCACGTCGTACACGGCGGGCACGGTCGAGGGCAACACCATCACCTTCACCACGGCGGAGATGTACGGCACGGAGGACATCGTCGTCCGCGCCGATGCCACGTCCGCCTCTGCCTTCCCGGTGGGCCTCCTCATCGCGATCGTCGTGGTGGGCCTGCTGCTCATCGCAGGAGTCATCGCCCTGGTGGTCTTCCTCGTGGCGCGCTCGCGGCCCGAGGACGGCGCTCCCGCGGCACCCGCCGCGGGCACCGTGCCTCCGCCTCCCGCGCCCCCGGCTCCGCCGCAGGCCTAGCGCATCGTCGGGCACGCCCGCCAGCCTCGTGTCCAAGACCACACGGCCTGAGGTCAGCGACTGTCGTCTCCGGGTGAGACGATGGCGGGCGTGCTCGACAACTACCGCCGCATCCTGAGCTATCCCGGCGCGCTCGCCTTCGCCGCATCGGGGCTGCTGTCGCGCACCCCCATGGCGATGTACAACATCGCCTTCATCCTCATGGTGCAGATCCAGTACAACTCCTACGAGATGGCTGGGCGCATCGCCGCCGTGGGGGTCGTCGTGTGGGCGCTGCAGACCGTGCCCACCGCCCGCCTCGTGGACCGGCTGGGCCAGCGCAGGGCGATGATCCCGCTCACCGCGCTGTTCGTCGTCGGCACCACGAGCGGCGTGCTCGTGGCCATGACGCACGGCCCCGAGTGGGCGCTGTGGATCTCCACAGCCGTCGCCTCGGTGAGCGGACCGCTCGGCTCCCTCACGCGGGCCCGCTGGTCGCACCTGCTGCGCGACGACCGCGAGATCCACACGGCCTTCTCGCTCGAGGGATCGCTCGACGAGATCCTCTTCATCGCCGGACCCGCGCTCGTGACGGTGCTCGCCACCGCCGTGTGGGCTCCGCTGGGCCTCATCGTCGCGGTGGTGTGCAACATCATCGGCATCTCGATCCTGCTGTCCCAGACCAAGACCGAGCCGCCGCCGCGCAAGGAGCTGGGCGGCGAGAGCCTCGGCTGGCGCATCCCCGGCGCGGTCGTGGCCGCGGCGTTCATCGCGCTGGGCCTGGGCCTCGTCTTCGGCGCGTTCGACCTGTCGACCGTCGCGTTCGCCGACGAGGCGGGCCACAAGGCGATCTCGGGCGTCCTGCTCGGCATCATCTCGGGAGGCTCCTTCTGCGGCGGCCTCATCTACGGTGCGCGCCACTGGAAGAGCGCGCTGTGGAAGCGCACCGTCGTCTTCGCCGCCTTCATCACGCTGGGCTTCGCGGCCCTGAGCATCGCGCCGAACATCTACGTGTTCGCGCTCATCGGCTTCTTCGCGGGCGCGACCATCGCCCCCACGATGACCAACACCGACACCGTGGTCCAGCGCGTCGTGGAGCGCGGTCAGATCACCGAGGGCCTCGCGTGGCTGCGCATCGGCATCGGCATCGGCGTCGCGGTGGGCGCGTGGGCCGCGGGCTGGCTCATCGAGAACCAGGGAGCCCGCTCGGGCCTGTACTTCGCGGCGGGCGCGGCGGCGCTGACGGCGCTCATCGCGGTGTCCGTCATCCCGTGGCTGAAGCGGGGCACCGACCGCGAGCCGCACACCTCGATCGAGGAGGAGCCGCTCGCCCTGCCGGTCGAGAGGCCGATCGCCTGAGCCACGTCGCGTCCGCCTAGGGTGGGCGCATGGAGGAGATCCCGCTCAAGGGCGGCAACATGACCGCCGGCGTGGTCCGCGTCGCCGACACGGTGCGACGGCCCCTGACGCCGCAGTCGCCCACGATCCATCGCCTGCTGCGCCATCTCGAGGCGCACGGCGTGACGTGGGTGCCGCGCTTCCACGGCATCGACGAGCAGGGTCGCGAGATCCTCGACTACATCAAGGGGGAGGTCCGTCACGACACCCCGGACTGGATGCGCGAGGCATCGGTGCTGGAGCAGGTCATGCGGGCCCTGCGCGCGTTCCACGACGCGACCGTCACCTTCGAGCGTCACCCTGACGACGTGTGGTTCTGGGGCGTGCGCGAGCCGGCCGAGGTCATCGGCGCGATCGACTTCGCCCCCTATAACCATGTGTTCCGCGACGGACGATTCGCAGGCGCGATCGACCTGGACCTGTGCTCTCCGGTGCCTCGCCTGTGGGATCTCGCGTGGACGCTCTACCGCTATGTCCCGCTCACCCCGCCCGCCGACGCCGCGGTGGACGACGGCGACGCTCCCGACCGCTCGCCCTTCGACGTCGCGACGATGCGCGAGCGCGCCCGGCTCGCGCTCGAGGCCTACGGGCCGTACGTCGGGGCCGACGGCGGCGCCGAGCGCGTGCGGACCGTCGGGGAGCTGCTGGCCGCGACCGTGTCGCGGCTCGACGCGATCGCCGACTGGGGCGCGGCCTCCGACTCTCCCGAGCAGCACGTGTGGGCACGCATGTACCGCGCGCACGCCCGCTGGATCGAGGCCGGAGGGCTCGGAGGCCTCGAGGTCCTGACGACTCCGCAGGACATCGCGTAGGGTGTCTCGCGAGGGGAGTACTTCCCAGCGTCGTTCCGGTCATCACGGACCTCCCATGAGGTCCCCGGTCGAGGGCCGCGCCCGCACCCAGCGGCGCGGTGAAGGAGACCTCAGGGCACCACTGTTCTGAGGAGACCCATGCTCGCGCACGCCGCGGACTCTGCCGCCGAGCTCGCCACCATCGCCACGCCCCAGCTGTGGGCCGTCACCGTGGCGGGCATCGTCGCCCTGCTCGCCCTGGACTTCGTCATCACGCGCAAGCCCCACGAGGTCTCGTTCCGGGAGGCGCTCGGGTGGTCGGCGTTCTACATCGCCCTTCCCGTCGCATTCGGCGCGTGGGTGTGGGCGAGCCACGGCTCCGACGTGGGCGTGAAGTACTACACCGGCTACATCGTCGAGAAGTCGCTGTCCGTCGACAACCTCTTCGTCTTCATCCTCATCCTCAGCGCCTTCGCCGTGCCGCGCGCCCTGCAGCAGCGGGCGCTGCTCGTCGGCGTCATCGGCGCGCTCGTCCTGCGCGGCGTCTTCATCGCCGTGGGCGCAGCGATGATCGCGCGCTGGTCGTGGACCTTCGTGCTCTTCGGCGCGATCCTGCTCGTCACGGCGGTCAAGGTGCTGCGCGACGCCCTCAGGCACGACGACGCCGAGATCGATCCCGACAAGATCGGCATCGTCCGCCTCCTACGGCGCCTTTGGCCCGTCACCGGCGAGTACCAGGGCACTCGCTACACGGTCGCGGTCGACGGCCGCCGGGCGCTCACACCCTTCGCCCTCGTCATCGCGGCGATCATGATGACCGACGTCGTCTTCGCGATCGACTCGGTGCCCGCCGTCTACGGCATCACCGCGGACCCGTACCTCGTCTTCGTCACCAACGCCTTCGCGCTCCTGGGGCTGCGCGCGCTGTACTTCGTGCTCGAGAAGGCTCTCGCCAAGCTCGTGTTCCTGGGATTCGGGCTCGCCGCGATCCTCGCGTTCATCGGCGCCAAGCTCGCCCTGCACTGGGCGCACGGCATCTGGCCCGACGTGCCGGTCGTCGAGACCGTCACGTCCATGGTCGTCATCGTGGCTATCCTGGCGCTCACGACTGTCGCCAGCCTCGTCGCCTCTCGCCGCACGAGGCACGACCCCTCCACCGAAACGGAGTCCTGACCCGCCATGCCCGAGCCCCGCATCGCGCTCGCCACCACTCGCGATCTCGAGGTCCTCGACGCCGACGAGGAATCCCTCCTCGCGCACCTTTCCCAGGCGGACGTCGTGGCGTGGGAGGAGGACGTGGACTGGGGCGGCTACGCGGCGGTGATCCTGCGCTCCACGTGGAACTACACCGAGCACCTCGACGACTTCCTCGCCTGGCTCGAGCGCGTCGACGCGGTGACGCGGCTGTGGAACCCGCTGCCTGTGCTGCGCTGGAACACGGACAAGCGCTACCTCGCCGACGCCGCTGCGGCCGGCATCCCCACGGTCCCCACGGTCTTCGTCGAGCCGGGCGAGCAGGCGCCGGCCGACGCCCTGGCCGGCCGCGTCGTCGTCAAGCCGACCGTGGGCGCTGGCTCCAAGGGCGCCAAGCTCTTCCACGACGACCCGGCGGGCGCGACCGAGCACGTGGCCGCGCTGCACGCCATGGGCAAGGTCGCGATGATCCAGCCCTACCTCGACCAGGTCGACGACCAGGGCGAGACCGCGCTCGTGTACATCGGCGGAGAGTTCTCCCACGCCGCCCGCAAGGCGGCGATCCTGTCGCGCGACATGTCGTGGTCCACGGGCATCTACGCCGACGAGAAGGTCGTCGCCGCCCAGGCGACTCCCGCCGAGCGCGAGCTCGCCGACCGCATCCTCACGACCCTTCCCGGCATCGTCCCGGAGGCTGCCGACCTGGCATATGCACGGATCGACCTGCTGCCCACCGCGGACGGCCCCGTGGTGCTCGAGCTCGAGCTCACCGAGCCCTCGCTCTTCCTGGGCCTCGACCCCGAGGCTCCCGGGCGCGCCGCCGCGGCGTTCGCGCGTCTCCTTGCCTAGCCGTTCCACTTGACCACATCTGCCAGGCGCACCACAGTTTGAGGTGACGCCTGGTCCCAATGGAGGTGCTGATGCGACGCACGTTCTCGCTTCCCGAGGACCGCTCGGTCATCGAGATGACCGAAGTCGTGCAGGCGCCGCTGGACCGTGCGTGGGTCGCGCGCTGGGAGCCGCTCTACGTCGCGCAGTGGTGGGCGCCGCTGGGCTATACCAACCCGATCGTGGAGATCGACCTCGTCGAGAACGGTCGCTGGCGCCTCGTGCAGCGCGACCCTCAGGGCCACGAGCTGTCGTACTACGGCACGTTCCTCACGGTGGAGCACCACCAGCGCGTCATCCAGACCTACGTCTCCGAGCTCTTCCCCGACGTCACGACGCACATCACCACGGAGTTCGCCGAGGTGCCGCGGGGCACCCGGATCGTGACCGTCCACGCGTTCTCCGCGGAGCGCGAACGGCGCGGGTACGTCAACATCGGCGGCGTGGAGCGCATGGCCGAGGCGTCGATGCAGTACGACCGTCTGATGGGCAAGCTCGCGCGCGCTCGGTGAGACCCGCGTCACATCCTGTTGCGGCCCCGGTGGGCCTTCCCTAGCATCGTCCAGTCCCCCCACCGACATCGGACGTCGAGGCGCGCCCCTGACCAGGGGGCGCCGCCCTCCAGCACGCCGACGCCGCCACAAGCGGCACCGACGGAAGGAACCCTGCCGAGCCATGCTCGACACCGAGAAGGACGCTGCCGCGTCCGAGCCCATGGTGGCTCCCAACCAGCGCATCGACCTCCCGCAGAACTACAGCTCCTGGCGCGAGTACGCGTTCTCCGAGTACCCCGAGAACGAAGGCGCGTAGGCGACGGCGTCGGCCCGTCCGGCACCGCCCCTCCGCCGCTGCAGCATCGGACAGGTGCGACACTGTCCCCATGACCGCCGCCAACCCCTTCGCCGCGCTCACCCTCGACCAGCTGCGCACGCGCACGAGCATCAAGTGGACGCAGTACGGCCCTGACGTGCTGCCCCTGTGGGTCGCGGAGATGGACGTGCCGCTCGCCGAGCCCATCGCCGACGCCCTGGTCAAGGCGGTGCGCGAGGGCGACATGGGCTACCCGGGCTCGTGGAAGTTCCGGGAGGCGCTAGCGTCATTCGCCGCCGACAGCTGGGGATGGGAGCCCGCCGTCGCCGACATGCGCCCCATCGCGTCGGTCATCGTGGGCTACACCGACGCGATCCTCGCCGCGACCGACGTCGGCTCGCACGTCGTGGTCACCTCGCCGGTCTACCCGCCCTTCTACACCTACCTGCGCGAGGCCGGGCGCGAGATCCTCGAGGCTCCGCTCACCGAGGACATGCGCATCGACCTCGACGCGCTCGCGAGCGCCTTCGCCGCGGCGACGGCCGGCGGTCGCTCCGCCGCGTTCCTGCTGTGCAACCCGCACAACCCCGGCGGCACCGTCCACACCCGCGAGGAGCTGGAGCAGGTGGCGGAGCTCGCGGCGCGCCACGGCGTCCAGGTGGTCTCCGACGAGATCCACGCGCCCATCGTCTACAGCGACTCGACATACGTCCCGTACCTCACGGTGGACCCCCGTGGCGTCGCCGTGCACGCCGCCTCCAAGGGCTGGAACCTCGCGGCTGTGCCGGGCGCGATCGTCGTGTTCGGCCCGGAGGCGGGCGAGCTCAAGCGCGCGCTCATGGCCGGCGCGCATCACTGGCCGACGCACCTGGGCACCATCGCGCAGACGGTCGCCTGGAACGACTGCCGCGACTGGCTCGCCGACGTCCTGCGCGGCCTGGACGAGAACCGCCGCCTGCTGGGAGAGCTCCTTGCCGAGCACCTTCCCGGCGCGCGCTACCACGTCCCCCAGGCCACCTACCTGACGTGGATCGACTGCCGGGGCCTGGGACTGGGCGACGACCCGGCCGCCGTGTTCCTCACGAAGGGACGCGTCGCGTTCAACTCGGGCCCGACCTTCGGCACCGGGGGAGCCGGCCACGTGCGCCTCAACATCGCCACGAGCCCGGCGATCATCGAGGAGGCCGTGCGTCGCATGGCGTCGGTACTCTAGGCGCCATGTCGAAGCCCGCCTCGCGCGTCCTCATCCTGCACGGCTTGGGGCACCACCGGCCTCGTGAGCACTGGCTGTGGTGGCTCGCGGAGGAGCTGCGCCAGCGCGGCATCCCGGTGCAGTACCCACAGCTCCCCACGCCGGACGAGCCGGTGCTCGAGGAGTGGCTCGCGCTTGCGCAGGCCGAGCTGGAGCAGCTGAACGCGGACCCCGACGCCGAGCGCATCGTCGTCACCCACTCGCTCGGCACGGTGCTGTGGCGCCACCTCGCCTCACGCGGCCTGGCCGCTGCGGATCGCGTCCTCATCACCGCGCCGCCGTCACAGGACCGCCTGGGAGGACAGCTGCGGCCCTTCGGACTCGAGGGCATCGACCAGGCCGCCGCAGTGGCGGCGGTGCCCGCCACCGTGGTGCTGCGGGAGAAGGACGAGTACCGCACCACGGACGCGCGGGAGTTCGTCGCCGGCTGGGATGCGGAGATCCACATCGTCCCCGGCGAGGGCCACCTGAATCCGAACGACGGCCACGGCCCGTTCCCCGGTGCGCTCGAATGGGTGCTCACCGGCACGTTCGACCCGCAGGGCGTCTAGGCCGCGTCGCGGTCCGGCGCCCAGGCGCGCGGCGCCGACGCCCCCAGGGCGCGGGTCAGGCGCGGGTCAGGCGCCGTGCTTCTGCAGGAACGGCTCGAGCTCGGTCCAGTTCTCCTCGTCGGAGCGGTCCTCGCGCCAGATGGCCAGGTACTCCTCCTTGACCTCCTCGGGCAGCGCGTTCCACTTCTCCATGACCTCTTCGAGGTTCGCGTGCCAGTAGCCCACGAGGCGCTGCTGCCTGATCGGCAGTCCCACCTCCTGGCGCAGCAGCATGCGCGCGCGACGCGACTCCTTGGACTCGCATGCGACCCACACGTAGCAGTCGGGCTCGAGGATCCCGTGCTTGTGCATCGAGCGCAGCGACTCGCACACCCCGGAGGGCCCGATGCCGTTGCCGCCGATGCGCCACTCCGTCGTCACCTGTGCGGGGGAGGGCAGCTCGCGCTTCTCGCTCATGTCCGGCACCTCGACGAGGACGTGGAACCGCTCCTGCGGCGACGCCTCCTTGAGGATGCGCGCGATCCCTGGCAGGGCCGTGAGGTCGCCCACGAGCACGCGCAGCCCGGCGTCGGCCGGGGGCTTGTAATACGCCCACGGATCGGAGATCTCCACCCTGTCGCCCACGCAGCACGTGCGCGCCCACTCGGAGCCCTGCCCGTGGCCGTGCACAAAGATCTCCATCTCGATGCCGCCGTCTGCCAGGCCGGACACCGTGTAGTGGCGCTCCGTGTGGCCATCGGCGTCCATCGACGTGGCGCCGAAGTCGACGTGGACGAACTCGTCTCCCACGCCGGTGCTGACCCATGCGCCGGGCTCGTCGAGCTCGAGGGTGAGACGCACCATCAGAGGGCTGATCTGCTCGCGCGCGCTCACGCGCGCGCCATGGATGCACTCCATGCGCGCCTCCCTTTCCTGTCAAGTCTGCGGGACATCCACGGATGGGCGGGGCGTCGCCTGTCCCGACGGCGGCGCCCCGCCGCGCTCAGTCAGCCGTGATGGCGGGAGCCGGGCTCGACGGGTCGCCGTCGAAGGCACCCTCGAGGCTCGGGATGAGCTTGCTCAGGGCATACAGCTGCGACAGCGGGCTCGCGAAGGAGAAGGCCCCCTCGAACACGCCGTCGGTGGACCAGATGTGGCCGCCGGTCTTGGTGGCGGTCATCTGCGGATAGAGGGCCATCGCCTCGATCTGCGCCTGGGTGTCGGGCGACAGGGAGGCGAGCCACACGATCGACTCGAAGGGGAAGGAGTCGAGGCGCTCAGGGCTGACGGACACGTAGAAGTCGGTCTCCGGGTCGCCCAGCGTGTCGGCCGGCGTCGGGTCCAGTCCCAGGCGGGCGAGGAACTGCGGGCGCGGGTCGTAACTGAAGTACACGCCCGGCTGGCCCTCGTAGAGGAAGCCCACCGCGGTGGTCCTGCCCTCCCACTCCGGGTGCGCCGCGCGGGCCTCGACGAAGGCCGCGTCGATCTCGGCGATGATCGCCTCGCCCTCCTCGACCTTGCCGACCGCCTTGGCGATCATGCGGGTCTCCTCCTCGAAGGGCATGCCGTAGTCGGCCCAGTCGCCGCTCTGCGCCAGGGTCGGGGCGATCTGCGACAGCAGGCCGTACTCCTCCTCGGTGATGCCCGACCACGTCGCGATGATGAGGTCGGGATCGAGCGCGGCGATCTGCTCGAAGTTCAGCTCGGTGTTGGACAGCACCTCGGGCTCGGCGCCCACGGCCTGGCGGGCCTCATCGGCCCACGGCCACGTCGCGTACTCGTAGCCGCCGTACCACTCGCGGACGGCCACCGGGGCGATGCCCAGGGCGTAGAGCCAGTCCTGCTCGTGAAAGCCCACCGTGATGATGCGCTCGGGCTGCTCGGGGATGACGGTCGTGCCGAACTTGTTCTCGATCTCCACCGGGAACGCGCCCGACGCGGCGGGCTCCTCGCCCGCGCCTTCGGTCGCCTCCGGCGCGTCGCTCGACGAGCACGCAGACAGCGCGACGCTCAGCGCGATGAAGGCGGCGGCAAACTGCAGCTTCCGCTGGTTGTTCATGGCTTCCTCTCGGATCTGCCCGCGGCGCGGGCACGTGCAATCGAGGGACGCCCGGCGGGCGTCCCCAGCGGGACAATCAGGGGAGTGCCGGTCACGGGATCCGGCACCACGGTGACCTCGAGGCCGAAGGCCGCCGACACGCGCTGCGCGGTGAGCACATCGCTCGCGGCGCCGCGCGCCAGGATGAGGCCGGCGCTCATGAGGATGAGGTGGTCGGCATAGCGCGCGGCCTGTCCGAGGTCGTGGAGCACCACCACCACGGTGCGGCCCCCGCGGGACAGGTGGTGGAGCAGGTCGAGCACCTCGTACTGGTGCGCGATGTCGAGGAACGTCGTGGGCTCGTCGAGGAGCAGCAGCTCGGTCTCCTGCGCAAGCGCGAGCGCGATCCAGGCGCGCTGGCGCTGACCGCCGGAGAGGGAGTCGACGGGGCGCTCCGCGAGGCCCGTCAGCCCCGTCGCCTCGAGGGCGGCCTGCACGGCTCGCGAGTCCTCCGGACCCCACGGACGCAATGCGGTCAGGTGCGGGATGCGGCCGCGGCCCACGAGATCACGCACCGTGATGCCGCCGGGGGCGATGGGCGACTGCGGCAGCAGGCCGAGCTCCCGCGCCACCTCGCGCGTGGGGCGCGAGTGGATGTCGCGGCCGTCGAGCAGCACACGGCCGGTCTGGGCGGGGTGCAGCCGGGCGAGAGCCCGCAGGAGCGTCGACTTCCCGCAGCCGTTCGGGCCGACGACCGCCGTGACGGCGCCCGGCGGGATCTCCACGTCGACGGAGTGGACGACGCGCGCGTCGCCGTAGGCAAGCGACAGCTCACGCGCGGTCAGGCGCGCGGCGCCCTCCTCGGCGCCCTGGGCAGATGCTGAGCCGAGGCCCGCGTCCCGGACCGGGGCGGCATCGGTCGTCACGGCGTCCTCGTGCTCGCCGGTCATACGTAGGCCCTCCTGCTCCTGATCAGCAGCCACACCAGATACGGGGCGCCCACGAGCGCCGTGAACAGGCCCACCGGCATCTGCGTGGGGCTGAACATCTCGCGCGCCGCGTAGTCCGCGATCAGCAGCAGCACGGAGCCCATGAGCATCGCCGGGACGGGAGCGATGGCTCCCGTGCGCGTGATGCGCCGGGCGAGCGCCGGCGCGACGAGCGCGACGAAGCCGACGGGACCCACGAGCGCGGCCGCCAGCCCGGCGGCGGCGGCGCCGAGCGCCATCGTGCCCAGGCGCACCGAGCGGACGCGCACGCCCAGGCTCGCCGCGAGGTCGTCGCCCATCTCGAGCGCGCGCAGCGAGCGGGTGAGCAGCAGCGCCACCGGGACGGTCAGCACGAGCGCCCCGGCCGCGAGCGCGACGTGCTGCCACGTGCGAGCGTTCGTCGAGCCGATGGTCCAGGCGTAGGCGTGCGACACGAGCTTCTCGGGGATGCGGGTCAGCAGGTAGGTCACGGTCGAGGTGGCGACGAAGCCCACACCGATGCCCGCGATGATCATGCGCAGCGGCTCGAGCCGGCCGCGCGCCCCGAGGGCGACGATGAGAGCGGCCGTGGCCAGCGCGCCGACGACGGCCGCTGGCGCGATCGCAAGCGAGGACGTGGTGCCCGTGAGGAAGATGAAGACGACCGCGGCGGCAGCCGCTCCGGCGCTCACTCCCAGGATGTCCGGCGACGCGAGCTCGTTGCGCACCACAGACTGCATGAGGCAGCCCGCGAGGCCCAGGAGCGCGCCCACCGCGACTGTGGTCAAGACGCGCGGAGCGCGCACCTGGCCCACGATGAAGTCCGCACTCCCGTCCGTGTCGATGCCGACCGCCGCACGCAGGGCGTCGAGGAACGGCACGGAGACCGTCCCCGTCGTCAGCGAGACGACCACGAGCACGCACGCGACGACAGCGAGCACCCAGCCGACGGTGCGGATGCGGCTGGGAGGAAGGCGCAGCATCGAGCGCTGGGAGCGCAGCCGGGCGGCGAGGGCGGTCACAGGCTCACCACCTTGAGACGGCTCGCGAGCAGTGCGAGCGCGGCGCCGCCGAGCAGGGATGTGGTCACGCCCACGGGGATCTCGCCCGGACGGGCGAGCACGCGGCCCGCGATGTCGCACAGCAGCACGAGCGCAGCGCCCATGGGCAGCGACAGAGTGAAGAGCCAGCCGAGGCTCGCGCCGGCCACCGCACGGACGAGGTGCGGCACCGCCAGGCCGATGAACATGATCGGTCCGGCGAGAGCCGTCGCGATGCCGGCGAGGAGCGCCACCGCCACCATGACGACCACCCGCGTGCGCCAGGCGCGAACTCCCAGGGAGGCCGCGGCATCGTCGCCCAGGGCGAGAGCGCTGAGCGGCCGCACGCCGAGGAAGGCGAGCACGGCCGCAGAGGCGGCCACGCCGAGCACGGGAACGATCGGGATGCTCGCGCGGCCCGTCAGGGAGCCCGCGAGCCAGAAGCGGAACTCGCCGAGCGCGAAGGGCTCGGCGACCAGGATGCCGGACGTGACGGCGGTCAGCGCCGCGGTGATCGCTGCGCCGGCCAGGGCGAGGCGCACGGGCGAGGCGACGCCGTGGCCGCCGATGACGAGGACGGCGAGGGCGGCCGCGGCCGCCCCGGCGAACGCGAGCCACACCTGGCCGGTGAAGCTCGTGACGGAGAAGACGGTCAGGCCCAGCACGACCGCGAGGGCGGCGCCCGCGTTGATGCCCAGGATGCCGGGGTCCGCAAGCGGGTTGCGGGTGACGGACTGCGCGAGCGCCCCGGCGAGGGCGAGGCAGGCGCCGGCCACGAGGCCGATGACGGTGCGGGCGACGCGGCCGTCGCGCACGAGCATGTGCTCGGGGTTGGCCGCGTCGTAGTCGGCGAAGGAGGCCCACACCGTGCCGAGCGGGATGTCGCGGGCGCCGATGGCCAGCGAGAGCGCGGCGGCGAGGAGCACGAGGGCGAGGGCCGCGGCGAGCGCCAGCCACAGCCGTCGGCGTACGACGAAGCGGCGCGACGGGGGTCGCACGGTCGCGGTGGCGACGGTCGTCATGGCTGCTCCGGGTGCTCACTGAGCGCGGGCCCACATCTGGGCCTCTGCAAGTGTAGCGGCATTTCGCAAGGTCGATGTTGCGTAATTGCCCGGGGCTCAGCGGTGTCGCCCCTGAGAGGTGCGCGTCCGTCAGGGAAGCCCGGCCTCGAGCCTGTCAACAGCCTCCTTGGCCGCGGCAAGGCTCGTGCCCGTGTTCTCGCGATAGATCTTGATCGCGTCGAGCTTGCGGCCGGCCTGGACCTCAGCGACCACCTGGCTGCGCCAGTCCGTCGCGGTCCCCGCGATGGCGTTCCAGGCCTTCATCCTGCTGACCCGCGACGCCCCGGCGTCGCGAGCAGCCTCGGCCTCCTTCATGAGGGTCGTGGTGAGGTCGCCCTTGGCGAGCCCGAACAGATCGCGCAGTCCCATACCGGCAGGCTACGGGGTGTCGGTCCCGCGCGCGATGTTGGAGGCATGAACGCACAGCGCCTGTACTGAGGCGGCTACTCGAGATTCGTGCGGGACGC
>QGUM02000150.1:0-3750 GCA_003242455.2 Actinomycetes bacterium | reverse complement strand
GGGGGTGGGGGTGGGGCCGATGCGGGTGGGGACCAAGGTCCCGGGATGATGTCGTGGGCCCTGGTTACCTTCGCCCTAACCGTCCAGAAGGAGACCCCTGCATGGAAGCGCTCGAGCTTGCGCGGTGGCAGTTCGGCATCACGACCGTCTACCACTTCATCCTCGTCCCCCTCACCATCGGCCTGTCCCTCCTCGTCGCCGGCATGCAGACCGCCTGGGTCCGCACCGGCAAGGACTCGTGGCTGCGCCTGACCAGGTTCTTCGGCAAGCTCCTGCTGATCAACTTCGCGCTCGGCGTCGCCACGGGCATCGTGCAGGAGTTCCAGTTCGGCATGGCCTGGTCCGAGTACTCGCGGTTCGTCGGCGACATCTTCGGCGCGCCGCTCGCGATGGAGGCCCTGCTGGCCTTCTTCCTCGAGTCCACGTTCCTGGGCCTGTGGATCTTCGGGTGGGACCGCCTGCCCAAGAAGATCCACCTGCTGACCGTGTGGTGCTTCTCCGTCGGCTCGATGCTCTCCGCGTACTTCATCATCGCGGCGAACTCGTGGATGCAGCACCCCGTGGGCGCCGAGTTCAACCCGGAGACCGGCCGCGCGGAGATGACCGACGTGTTCGCCGTGCTGACGAACAACACGACGCTCGTGGCCTTCCCGCACGTCATCGCGACCGCGTTCCTCGTGGCGGGCACCTTCGTGTGCGGCATCGCGGCCTGGTGGATGGTCAAGACGGTGCGCACGAACGGCGACCCCGTCGCCGCGAGCACGTACCGCACCGCCGTGCGCTTCGGCGCCGTCGTGATGATTCTCGCGGGCGCCGCCGTCATCTGGACGGGCGACCTGCAGGCCAAGCTCATGTTCGAGCAGCAGCCCATCAAGATGGCCGCCGCCGAGGGCCTGGTCGAGACGGCCGAAGGCGCCCCGTTCTCCATCCTCGCGATCGGCGACCTCGCTGGCCAGGACCCCGCGTCCGTGGAGCACCTCATCGAGATCCCTGGACTGCTCGCCTGGATGGCGACCGGCGACGCGAACGCGGAGATCAAGGGCCTCAACGAGCTGCAGGAGATCTACGCGGAGCGCTACGGCGCCACGCTCGAGGACGGCACCCAGATCGAGTACCGCCCCAACCTGGCCGTGACGTACTGGTCCTTCCGCCTCATGATCGGCCTCGCGGTGTTCTGCGCCGCGCTCGCCCTGGCCGCGCTGTGGCTCACGCGCAAGGGCCGGACGACGGACAAGGGCTGGTTCTCCACGCTCGCGATCGTCTCGCTGCCCATGCCGTACCTGGCCGCGACGTTCGGCTGGATCTTCACGGAGATGGGCCGTCAGCCCTTCGTCGTCGCGCCCAACCCGACGGGCTCCGACCAGGTCTTCCTCATGACCCAGTTCGGCGTGTCCGAGGTCGTCTCGCCCGGCGTGATGCTCACCTCGCTCATCGTCTTCACCGTCGTGTACGCGGTGCTCGGCGTGTTCTGGTTCAAGCTCATCCGCCGCTACGCGGTCGAGGGCCTGCCGGACGCGACGGCTCCCGAGGTCCACGACGACTCCGACAAGCCCCTGTCCTTCGCGTACTGATCGAGGAGCATCGACATGGAACTCGCGATCGTCTGGTTCATCCTGCTCGCCGTCCTGTGGACGGGCTACCTCGTGCTCGAGGGATTCGACTTCGGCGTGGGCATGCTCATGCCCTTCGTCGGCAAGAACGACAAGGAGCGCCGCGTGGCGCTCAACACCATCGGCCCCGTGTGGGACGGCAACGAGGTGTGGCTGCTCACGGCCGGCGGCGCGACCTTCGCCGCCTTCCCCGAGTGGTACGCGACGATGTTCTCCGGCTTCTACCTGCCGCTGCTGATCATCCTGCTCGCGCTCATCGTGCGCGCCGTGGCCATCGAGTACCGCGGCAAGATCGACACGCCCGCATGGCGCCGCCGCTGGGACTGGACCATCATCGGCTCCGCGTGGGTCCCCTCGATCCTGTGGGGCGTCGCGTTCGCCAACCTCGTCCGCGGCGTCAAGCTCGACGAGAACCACCAGTACGTCGGCACCTTCTGGGACCTGCTGAGCCCGTTCGCCCTGCTGGGCGGCGCCGTGACGCTCATCCTGTTCCTCTCGCACGGCGCGATCTTCCTGTCGCTCAAGACCGATGGCGTGGTGCGCGAGCGTGCTGAGGCCCTGGCCAAGCGGTTCTCGCTCATCGCGGTCCCGGTCACCGCGGCGTGGGCCCTGTGGGCGCAGCTCGCCTGCTCCAACAACGCGTGGACGTGGGCGCCCCTGGCCATCGCCGCCGTGTCGCTCGTCGCGACGTGGTGGACCACGAGCATCGGCCGTCACGGCTGGGCCTTCGTCGCCAACGCCGTGGCCCTGGCCGCCGCGGTGGCGTTCATCTTCGGCGCGATGTTCCCCGACGTCATGCCGGCGATCAACGACGCGGCCAACTCGCTCACGGTCTACAACGCGTCCTCGACCGACTACACGCTCGGCGTCATGACGTGGGTCGCCGTGATCCTCACCCCGGTGGTGCTGGCCTACCAGGCCTGGACGTACTGGGTGTTCCGCAAGCGCATCAGCGCCACGCATATCCCGGAGCAGCACGGGATAACCTTCACTCAGAGCTGATATCGAGTGAAGCCTCTGGATCCGCGCCTGCTGGTGCGGAGCGCGCCGGCCCGCCGTCACATCGTCGTGACGGCGGTGCTCGGTTTTCTGACGGCGGTGGCGATCGGCTTCCAGGCGCTCGTCATCGCGCGCGTGCTGGCTCCTGTGCTCGCCCCCGCACCCCTCGCCGCCGACGGCCTGGGCTGGCTCGGCGGACTGGTCCCGCTCAGCGCGCGCTCGCCCGAGGTCGCCTTGGCGCTGCTCGCGGGCGTCGTCGCCGTGCGCGTGGCGCTGCATTGGACGCAAGAGCGCCTGGCGCACCGGGCCGGGGTGCGGGTGGTCACCCAGCTGCGTGAGGAGGTCGTGGCGCACGTGGCGACGCTCGGCCCGCGCTGGGCGGCGGCCGGACGCGGCGCGGAGATCACCACCCTGGCCACGCGCGGCCTCGACTCGCTCATGCCCTACTTCGTGCGCTACCTCCCGCAGCTCATGCTCGCGGTGACGGTGACGCCGCTCATGTTCGCGGTGGTGCTCGGGCTGGACGGCCTGAGCGCGATCATCGTCGTGGGGACGCTGCCGCTGGTGCCGCTGTTCATGGTGCTCATCGGGCTCATGACGCGCGAGCGCTCCGCCAAGCACCTCGAGGCGATGGCCCGCCTGTCCGAGCGCACGCTCGACCTCGTCGCGGGCGTGCCCACCCTGCGGGGCCTGGGCCGCGAGCGCGGCCCCGCAGCCCGCGTGCGCACCCTGGGCGACGCTCAGCGCAAGGCGACCATGGGCTCGCTGAGGATCGCGTTCCTGTCCGGCATGGTCCTCGAGCTGCTCACGACGCTCGCCGTCGCCATCGTGGCGGTGACGCTGGGCTTCCGCCTGGTCGAGGGGGCCGTGTCGATCGAGACCGCGCTCGCCGTGCTCATCCTCGCGCCCGAGGTCTACCTGCCGCTGCGCAATGTCGGCGCGCACTTCCACGCCTCCGCGGACGGCCTCGCCGCGGCCGACGCGGCCTTCGAGACGCTCGCGCTCGAGCCCGAGCGCGTCGGCACTCCCGGCGGCGCCCGCCCCGACCTGCGCGGCGCCTCGGTGAGCCTGCGCGGCCTGAGCGTGGCGACGCCCGACGGCGCGCGGCTCGCCCCCGCCGCGCTCGCCGTCACCGCTCGCC